>CAZOUP010000109.1:0-17612 GCA_964583035.1 uncultured Akkermansia sp. | reverse complement strand
CAAGAGGCGCAGATTAGGAAACCATTTCTACGTGTAGTGATTTCGACACACCACGAATTATCGGAAGGACAAAACGTTTATTATCAGCCACATCCCGCGGTTTCCCGAGCGACCGTGACGATACGCGCCAAAGAAACGCTTGCCCTTGCCCCCCTCTTCGCGCGAGAATCATCAAATGAAATTCTCCAGACTGACCGCTTTCCTCTTCGCCTCCCTCTTTCTCCTCAACGCTCCGCTTGCACAAGCGCAGGATGGCAACAACCTCCTGAAGGCGATCTTTGGCGGCACCGCCGGGGCAACGGGATCATCCGGCAAAACCAATCGTGCGAAGCGGGTCGAGATCGACCTGACGAAGCAACAACTCAAGGCCTACGAAGGAAATCGGATCGTCCTCAAAACCAACATCAGCTCAGGCCGCACCGGGAACACCCCGACCGGAAACTTCAAGGCTGGTCCCTACAAGTCGGCGGTGCACTACTCCAGCCTCTACCACAACGCGCCGATGCCCTGGAGCGTTCAGATCACGGGCCACATTTTCATTCACGGCTTCTCTGTCGTGCCTTCCTATCCCGCGTCGAAGGGCTGCGTTCGTGTCCCTATTGATGGCCGGAATCCGGCAAAGCGCCTCTTCAACTGGATCGATATTGGCACACCGATTCGGGTGTTTTATTGAGAGAAACGAAAAGAGTGAGAACGGAGCGATATTTAAGATGCCAAAGCCTCGCGAAAATCCTCATTCCAGGGTGATCTAAACTCCTGTCATTTAATTGGTTAGATTGGGGCAACGATTCCGTTGCAAATATCCATTAGTTCAGGGACGAGGTTATTATTTCCGATCAAACTGAAAATTTTTCGACGTTCCTCGCAGTGAGGCCGAAGATTTTTGAGTCATTGTCCTTATTTAAATTCAGAGGAGACCGGGTTTGTGCTTTTTTGGCGGTAAATGTGGCGTTGTCGTTTCGAATTTCATCCGCGCTCCAGTCCTCTGGCAGGTAGAGACGAAAATAACGGATCGCGAGATGCTCATGGTGACCGAAGTAAGCAAACATCGCGACCTGACAGTTTGAACTTTGCCGCTTCCGCCGCTCTATTGGCGTTGAACTCCAAAAGAGGCTCCACACTTTCTCAGAAGACTCGACTGATGGAAATAGAGCCTGGCATCTTTTTCATCGCCTAGCATTCGTCGGCCCATGGCGGGTAGCTGATGAACTGTTCTATCCCCTAATAGTCGTTCTCTGCGGCATCAGTGTGAATGCTTTCAATATTGTTACGGCGCAAAATACCCAGGCATCTGTTAAGGTAGTGGCGGACGTGGCCAATGCTATTCACTCCTTATCGGACGACGTGATGTGGGTCATGGTCGAAAAAGTTCATGAATTAGCTGCCAGTTTTCGTAGTGACGCAGCTTTTTCGTCTATATACGTATCCGCGGCGCACCAGTCATCTGCAATCCGCTGAAAAACTTTTTAGTGCCGGCGCCTCTAACAAAGCTTTCGACTAATCTAACTAAATTACGAGAGGTTACTGTTGAAAGATGGAGGTCATCTCACGGTGAAGAGCGAGAGATCAACAGGGTTGAATGCATGACCTAACCCTGTTTAGTTTTCTGTTTCACCCAATCCGGCAGCGTCTCGGGATCGATCTCAAAAACAGCCGGCCCGATTAGCAGGAAAATGATGGTCACGGTGGCGATGCCGATGAGGTTGATGATGATTCCGGCTTTGACCATTTGGCCGATGCGGATTTTGCCGCTCGCGAAGACGATGGCGTTCGGGGGTGTTGCGACAGGCATCATGAAGGCGCAGGAGGCGGCGACGGCGGCGGGGATCATGAGGATGAGGGGATGGATTTTCGCCGCAGCGGCGACCGAAGCGAGGAGGGGAAGGATCATTTCGGTGGTCGCGGTATTGGAGGTCAACTCGGTCAAAAAGGTTATCCCTCCGGTGATGATACCGACGAGGAGCCAGTCTGGCGTGCCTTCGAGATGGGTAAAGTAGGAGCCGACCCAGTTGGAAAGGCCGGAGACCTGAAATCCTTTCGCAAGGGCGAAACCGCCGCCGAAAAGCAGGATGATGTGCCATGGGATTTTCTGAAAGACTTCACTGTCGAGAATCGTGCCGTGGCTGCCGGTTTCCCGGTCTTCGCGACGGGCGGGGATGAGAAAGAGGGTCAAGGCCATCGTGATGGCGATAGTTCCGTCATCAATGAGTTCGGCGAAAGGGAGGGCCGTCGCCCATCCTCGAAGGGAGAAGATTCCGAGGTTGAGGTCGCTGCGAAAGATCCAGAGGAGCGCGGTGAGGCAGAAGACGGCAGCGACGACTTTCTCCTCGTAGCTGATTTTCCCGAGGCTTTCGCGTTCCCTTTTAAGGATCGCGGGATCGAGAGTGAGATGTGTCGGGCTGGGGAAAACGAGTCGGGTCAGGACGAGCCATGCAGAGACGAGCATCGTGAGAGAGAGCGGCACTCCGAAGAGCATCCATTGGCCGAAGGAAAAGTGAAAGGGGGTAGCCCCGGTGGCGGCTTCCGGAAAGCTCAGTTCGAAGAGACGGACAAGCGCGAGGTTCGGGGGCGTCCCGACGAGAGTGGCGATGCCGCCGATGCTTGCTCCGTAGGCGATTCCGAGAAGGAGGGCGACGGCGAGGTTGGCGGTGTCTTTTTCTCCGAAGGAAATTTCGGCCTGTTTAATGACCGCCATTCCGATCGCGAGCATCATGATCGCGGTCGCGGTGTTCGAAATCCACATCGAGAGGAAAGCAGTCGCGATCATGAAACCGAGGACAAGGCGCGAGGGTTCCGATCCGACAACGCCGATGATCGCAAGGGCGATGCGCCGGTGCAGATTCCAGCGCTCCATCGCGAGGGCGATGAGAAAGCCTCCCATGAAAAGAAAGATGATGTAGTTCAGGTAAACCGGCGCGACTTCGCGCCCTGACATGATCCCGAGGAGAGGGAAAAGTACGAGCGGCACCAGCGAGGTGGCGGCGAGAGGAATCGCGTCGGTGATCCACCAGATTGCCATCAGCAGTGCGACTGCTGCCATTTTCCCGACAAGGGGGTTGGCAGGGTCCACGTTCCCGAAGAGCCACGTCAGTAAGAATGCGAGAATTCCGAGCCAAAATCCGATGCGATTGCTGATCGGAGGGCCTTTTTTTAAACGAATCGTTTCCGCCATATTTCCGAGAGTGATCAAAAGAAAGCGGTCTGGCAAGTCAGTCGCGAACCAAAAACCGGCGCGAAATTTGCTAAGAAGATCCGACAAGACGCCCTAAATGTGAAAAAGTTGCGAATTGACCTCAAAAAGATCCTGACTAAACTCGCCCTCCCTGAAATTCGGTTTTGCTCCGAAGGTGGAATTTCAAAAAATCGCTACTCCTTCCCGGCGCGACGAAATTCAGGGACGCCTTGGCATAGAAGCTGAGCGTAGATTCTTCAGAAAGCGGAACGCAACGGTGCAAAACGCGCCTTCCCGGCAACGGGTGAATCGGAAAATTTTTTATAATGAGTAAATATCTGAAAATCCCCAAGGTCGAAAACACGCTGCACAAGCCGGAGCTCGAGCGTGATGCTTGCGGTGTCGGCGTTGTCGCGCACATCAAAGGCGAGCGGAGCCACCGTGTTTTGCGTTTGGGACTCGATTCAGTTTGCAACGTGACGCACCGTGGAGCGGTCAACGCGGATGGAAAAACCGGAGACGGTGCCGGGGTGACGACGAATTTACCCTACAGGCTTTTTCTCCCGATCGCGGAGAAGCTCGGAACGAAGCTCGAAAACGAGAAAGATCTCGCCGTGGGCGTGTTTTTCCTTCCTGCCAACCATTCGGACGAGCTGAAGAAAGCTCAGGTGATTGCCGAGGGAGTTCTCAGAAATCGCAAGATCGGTATCATCGGTTGGCGCGATGTGCCGTCTGATCCATCGGCGCTGGGCCAGCAGGCAATCGACACGATGCCGGATATCAAACAACTCCTCTTGAAGCGTCCGGAGGGAATGGCGGATGACGTTTTTGAGCGTCAGCTCTACCTTTCCCGTCGCGAGATCGAGGACAAAACTTCCGACGAGAACATCGACGAATTTTATGTTCCCTCGCTGAGCCATCGCCTCATCAGCTACAAGGGCTTTCTCGTTGCGACGGCGTTGGAAGAGCTTTACGACGATCTTCGGGATGAAAATTACGAGACGGCGATCTGTCTTTATCATCAGCGTTTTTCGACGAACACTTTTCCGACCTGGGCGCTTGCGCAGCCATTCCGGATGCTCTGCCACAACGGCGAGATCAATACGGTGCGCGGAAATCGCAACTGGATGAACTCGCGGATCGGTCAGTTCGAGAGCGAAATCTGGGGCGATGAGCTCCAGCATTTAAACCACGTTATCGATCCTCATGGATCGGACTCGGCAAGTCTCGATGCAGCCCTGGAATTGCTTGTGCTCTCTGGTCGTTCGATTCCCCATGCGATGTCGATGCTGGTTCCGCCGGCGTGGAGGATTGACCCGTTCACTTCAGAAGCAGTCGAAGATTTTTACCGTTACCACAGTTGTTTTGCAGAGCCCTGGGATGGTCCGGCGGCGCTTGCCTATTCCGATGGCATGACGGTCGCGGCCTCGCTCGACCGGAATGGTCTTCGCCCGGCGCGTTACAAGATCACGAGTGATGGAATCTTTGCGCTCGGCTCCGAGGTCGGCACTTGTTATCTCGCCGACGACATGGTGGAGAGAAAAGGACGTCTCGCCCCCGGAGAAATGATCGTGGTCGATACGGTCAAAGGAGAGGTTGTCTTCAATACTGAGATCAAGTCCCGCCTCGCTGCTCAGCAGCCCTATGGCGAGTGGCTCAAGGAGCATCAGACTCCGTTTTCGAAGATCGCCCCCCTCACTCCTCTGGTGAGTGAAGATCCGACCCATGATCCCCTGACACGTTCCCAGCTTCAAGTTTCCAACGGCCTGAACCAGGAGGAGCTCGACATGGTCATCGCTCCGATGGCGAATTCGGGGATGGAAGCGATTTACTCGATGGGCGATGACGCGGCGCTTTCGGTCCTTTCCCGTCAGCCCAAAGTTCTCTTCGCTTACTTCAAGCAGCTTTTTGCCCAGGTCACGAACCCACCGATCGACCCGATCCGTGAGTATCTTGTGATGTCTCTTGAGGTCGACTTTGGCCCCGAGCGAAATCTGCTCATCGAGGAACCGGAGCATGCCAAGGTGATCCATCTTGATTCTCCCTTTCTCTACACGCATCAGGTCGAAGCCTTGAAGGCTTACGAAGGTTTCAAAACGGAGACGCTCGATACGACCTGGCCACTCATGAGCGGAGCTACCGGGCTCAGTGATGCGATCGAAGCGCTTTGTGATCGGGCTGAAAAAGCCGTCGATGAAGGCGCGGAGACAATTATTCTCTCGGACCGCAGGATCAATCACGACCGGGTCGGGATTCCTTCGCTCCTCGCCGTCGGGGCAGTCCATCGTCATCTTGGCGCCGCAAGAAAACGCATGATGACGAGCCTCATCATCGACACGGCCGAAGCGCGGGACACTCACCAAATGGCGTGCCTCATTGGTTTCGGGGCGACCGCGATCTGTCCATGGCTCGCTCACGAAACGATTCACGAGCTGGTCGAAAAGAACACCAAGAACAAATTCGAAGGAATTTCCCTGGAGAAGGCCCTCACAAATTACCACAAGGCCCTGGAGAAGGGGGTTCTCAAAATCATGTCGAAGATGGGAATCTCGGTCCTGAACTCTTATCAGGGTGCCCAGATTTTCGAGGCGGTCGGGATTTCCGACAGCGTCATTGATCGTTGTTTCCCCGGCACGCCATCGCAGATTGCGGGCGTCGGATTTTACGAAATCGCGGCGGAAAGCATCGCGCGTCATACTTCAGCATACAGCGATGCGGTGCCGAATGAGAATGGTGAGCTGAACCTCGGCGATCCCGGTTTCTTCCGCTTCCGTCGCGATGGCGAAGTCCACGCCGTGAGTGGTGGCGTCATCAAAAACTTTCACACCTTCGTCAAGAGTGGAGACGCCGATGACTACGAAAAGTATCTCGAGGAGCTGAAGCTGAATCAGCCTCACGCGCTCCACGATCTCTTCGAGCTGGTGCCGAATGATGAGGGTCCGATTTCGATTGGTGAAGTCGAGCCGATTGAAAATGTTCGCCGCCGTTTCACGACCGCTGCGATGTCACTCGGGGCGATCAGTCCCGAGGCTCACGAGACTCTGGCGATCGCAATGAACCGCATCGGCGGCAAGTCTGACAGCGGTGAGGGGGGGGAAGATCCGAGACGTTTCAAGCCCTATCCCAACGGCGACTGGGGGAACTCCAAGATCAAGCAGGTCGCCTCCGGTCGTTTCGGCGTCAGCGCCGAGTATTTGATGTCTGCTGAAGAGATCGAGATCAAGATGGCTCAGGGTGCGAAGCCCGGTGAGGGCGGACAACTGCCCGGTCACAAAGTCAATGGTCTCATTGCCAAGTTGCGGAACACGCAGCCGGGCGTGACTCTGATTTCACCGCCGCCGCACCACGACATCTATTCGATCGAGGATCTCGCTCAGCTCATCCACGACCTGAAGGAACTCAATCCAGCGGCAAAAGTGACCGTGAAGCTCGTCGCTGAAACCGGCGTCGGAACGATTGCGGCAGGTGTTGCGAAAGCCAACGCGGACGTCATCCTTGTCTCAGGTCACGATGGCGGCACAGGAGCGTCGCCCCTGAGTTCGATTAAGCATGCCGGTCTTCCCTGGGAAATCGGGATTGCCGAGACGCAGCAGGTTTTGATGATGAACGGTCTTCGCGACCGCGTCACGTTGAGAACGGATGGCGGCCTCCGAACTGGCAAGGACATCATTCACGCCGCCGTCCTTGGAGCGGAGGAATACAATTTCGGAACGATCGCGCTCATCGCAATGGGTTGTGTTTATGTTCGTCGCTGTCACCTCAACAACTGTCCGGTCGGTGTTGCGACGCAGGATCCAAAGTATCGTGCGAAGTTCAAAGGTGAGGTCGACCACGTCGTGAACTTCTTCAATGCCGTCTCGCAGGAAGTGCGCGAGCACATGGCGACCCTCGGAGTTCGCACTCTTGATGAGTTGATCGGGCACACGAAATATCTTCGCCAGCGCAAGTTGTCGGATCATCCAAAGGCAAACCTTATCGATCTCAGTCGTATCTTGACCGATGTCGGAGCAAAGATCGGCGAGGACCTTCCCCGCATTGCGATGCAGGACCGGAACGACGGCAATCATGCCCCGCCGATCGATGACGAGATCATCGCGGACCTTGGTGACAAAATTGAGAAAAAGCAGTCCGCGCAACTCAGTTACAAGGTGAAGAACACGCACCGGAACATCGGAACGAAACTTTCCGGAGTCGTGGCCAAGCTGCATGGAGATCACGGGCTTCCTGAGGGAACGCTGGATATCCAGTTCTCCGGAAGCGCCGGGCAGTCGTTTGCGACTTTCCTTTGCGGCGGAATTCGACTCACGCTTACGGGTGAGGCGAACGACTACGTAGGTAAGGGCATGGCCGGGGGAGAAATCCGGATCAAGCCGAACACAGATCGTGCCTTTGTCGCTTCAGAGAATTCCATCCTCGGGAACACCGTCATGTATGGTGCCTCCGGTGGTCACCTCTTCGCGAACGGACGAGGGGGCGAGCGTTTCTGCGTTCGAAACTCCGGCGGCACCGCCGTGGTTGAGGGGATCGGGGATCACGGTTGTGAATACATGACCAATGGCACCGTTGTCGTCCTCGGGCCGACCGGAAAGAACTTCGGAGCCGGCATGAGTGGCGGCGAGGGCTACATTCTCGACGAAGACGGACGCTTCGAAAAACTCTATAATCCTGAGATGGTCGAGATCGTTCGACTTGAGGAATCCGGCGTCCTTGCCGCTTCGCTCAAGAAACTGGTCGAGGCGCATCATGAGGCCACCGGCAGCGAAAAAGCGGAGGCCCTGCTCAAGGACTGGACCGCCTCTCTCGCGAAATTCTGGAGAGTTCAGCCGAAGGGCGGTCTTGCTGAAAAGCCGGTCGAGAAAGCGCCCGGAAAAGCAGCCGCGAAGTAATCTCGCGACCAATCATTCGATGATAATGGGGCGGATCAGGATTGATCCGCCCTTTTTTTTGTGGTTCGCTATGAAGGTGCGGTTCATCCTTTCATTACTCCTTGCCGGAGTCGGATCCGGCAGTGTGGCGATAGGCCAACTGCAGGAGGTCCCGAATGCTCCCTCCCTCGGTGGCGGCGGTGAGCCGGTGAGCATGGAAGCGGCCTTCGAGCCGGGGATGACTTACCGTTTCATTAGCGAAAGCGTCATCCGCATGCAGTTGCGGGGGCAGGGAATTAAAGAAGCGACCGTCGAACAGCAGACCCGAATTGATTCGACGGTCCGCTCCGATGGACGGGCCGGTGTTTCTCTTCAGGCGCGGATTGAACGGCTCAAAGTGGATTTTCGATCCGGAGAGAAACGCGTCACTTACGATTCGTTTAATGAAGAGGACCGCAGTTCGCAACTTGGGCAGCATTTCCGAAACTCTCTCAATCGCTGGGTCGAGCTGAAGATGAGCGCCGGACTTGAGATCCTGGAAGTCAACTACGGCGGACGGGAAGGTCTCGGGACCATGCTCCCCGGAGTTCCTCAATTCGGATTGAATGAAGTCGAGAAACTCGTCGCGGAAGTCCCTCAGGGTCTTCCCGATGGGAAAGTCCGACCGGGAGAATTCTGGCAGGTGAACGGGCAGCGTGAGATCACAGATCTGGGGGAACTTAACTTTGAGGTGACCTACCGCTACCTCGGAACTTCGATCCATGAATCCCGCACCTGTTACGAGATTCAAGTGGGTGGCCAATTGGGAGGTGACGCCTTGATTCCGAAGGAGGGCGGAGCGATGGCCGGTGGCGAAATGTCGTTTCAAGGAACCAGCTTGAGCGGGAAAATTCTCTATGATCCTTTGGACAAAACGGTCCGCTATAAAGAACAATCCTTGAGCATGCTGATGGAGCTTCCCTCTCAGGATGGCGAAGGTGCCTATCAGATTCCGGTCGAGCAAAAGGCCAGTATTCGACTTCTCCATGTTATTCCGACGCCGTGAGCTTCGGGGTTGGTGAAGTCAGGTTTCTTACATAGAAGAGGATCATTTCCTCATAGAGATCGTCGCCGCCTTCCGCGAGGACGTTCCCATGGTAACCGGTTGGAATTTCTCTCCAGACTTTGGCAGGGGAGGGGGAGGCGTCGAAAATTTCCCGACCATGGGAAATGGGGATCACGCCATCGAAGGAACCATGCATGACGAAGAGGGGGGTCTCCGATTTTGCGATCGCATCGAGCGGGATAATGGCGAGAGGGTCGAACCCGGCACGCCATCCGCCGACTTTCATGCAGCACCAACTCAGCCAGTTCGGGACATTGCGATGGATCATTTGCTGGCCGGAAAGGATGACAATATCCGGTAAATTCGCGAAGGGCGAGACGGCGACAACCGCTTTGGGATGCTCCATGACCGCGAGTGACTGAAGCGCGACCGCCGCGCCGAGCGAGTTGCCGAAAAATCCGATCGGACCCACGCTTTCGCCATTCTCCGAGATCTTCGTTTCAATTCCGGCGATGACTGAGGCGAGGTCATCCACTTCCCGTTTTCCAAAGGTGCAAAAGGTGCCATCGCTTTTCCCGTGGGCTCGTGCGTCATACACGATGCAGCGGAAGTCAGCCGCGATAAATCTCATCGCGACTGAGAGCATGTCCTCCTTTCTCCCGCCGCGACCGTGCAGGATAAAAAGAGTTCCGCGGTGAGTTTCCTGTCCTCGAACCCCATGAGGAATGAGACGGGTCGTCATCGCGCGGGTCGTCACCGCCGCCCCCGGAGCAGAAGCGCGCGTTGCGATGATTCCACGCAGGACTTTGTCATCGCCCGTCGTCACTTCGAAAGGCTCCAGGGCCATCCCTGATTCGGCAGGATTGGCCAGTTGATCAAAGTGCCGCTGTTCAAGCGCCCGCCGTTTCGGGATGATGAGTCGGGTTGATCCGATCCAGACGATCAATCCGAAGAGGAGGGCAGCAAGGGTGAGGATAACAATAATGCCGGGCATAATTTTAGAGGCCCGGGAGCGAGAGCTTTTTTGCATGAGCGCTCTCTACGAGGATCTTGAAATGAATCTTTCGAGGCGTCTTAGCTCATCAGTTCATAACCGGTTACGCTCAACGCGTAAATAGCGGCGGTTTCACTGCGGAGAATGATCGGCCCGAGGGAAAGCGGGGCGAATCCGGCACCGACGGCGGTGGAAATTTCGGCCGGGGTGAAGTCACCCTCCGGGCCGACCATGAGCGTTGCCTCTGTCGGCCGCTCCTCATGTTCGCCGTCCCAGGCAGCGAGAATCTCTTTAAGGGTTTGCGCGGTCGGGCTGATCGCGGCGACGAGCCGGAAAGAGTCGCTGGATTTTTTCACAAACTGATCAACGCGCAGTGGCGTCTCGACGGAGGGAAGCCAGTTCTGCCCACATTGTTTGCAGGCCTCAATCGCCACCCGCTGCCACTTTTCCCGCTTTTTATCGAGATCAGCCACGTCCAGTTGGACGACGGTTCGTTCAGAAAGCAGGGGAACGATCCGCGAGGCTCCCAGCTCCGTCGCCTTTTGAATGATGAGATCCATGTTCTTTCCCTTCGGAATCGCCTGGCCAATCGTGAGACGTGCCGGCGGTGGGTTCGTTTGACTGACGAGAACAGTCTTCAACTGAACCTGCTTCTTCGAGGCTTCGACGATTTCGGCCTCGACCTCAATGCCTTCTCCATTAAAGACAATGATGCGGTTTCCGACTGAGCAACGCATCACGTCGAGACAGTGATGCGCCTCTTCTTGCGAAAGGGCGAGATCCTCAAGGTTCCACTCGCAAGCGGGAATGTAAAAACGATGCGTTGCCATGATCCGGAAATGGCATCATTAAACGTCCCTCCTTGATCTTGTCTACCAACGATTCACATGGCGCATCCGATCCCCTCTCCTGAAATCCCTCCGGTCGAACGGCTGCGCGAGATCATGCATATCCTCCGAGCGCCGGGAGGATGCCCCTGGGATGCAGAACAAACCCACGAGAGTCTCACGAAACATCTTATCGAAGAAGCCTACGAGGTCGCCGAGGCAATCGAAAGCGGGGACCGCGACGCGATTGTTGACGAGTTGGGGGATTTGCTTTTACAGCCGGTTTTCCATGCCGAGATTGCGTCGGAGAGTGGCCGCTTTGATCTCGATGATGTCGCTTCCGCAATCTGCGAAAAGTTGATTCGGCGACATCCCCACGTTTTTGGCGAAGCCTCAGCTGATGACTCGGCAGCGGTCCTCACCCAGTGGGAAAAGATTAAAGCCACGGAAAATCCGGATGGTGACAATTCGCAGAATCGCTTCATTAAGAAAGCGAATGAAGGATTACCCGGGCTCATGTCAGCGCAAAAACTCCAGCAGAAGGCGGCAAAAGTCGGATTCGATTGGCCGGACCTTGAGCCTGTCGTCGCGAAAATCCATGAGGAACTGGATGAAGTGAAAGAGGCACTTGCCGAAAAAAATTCCGAAGAGATTGGGGAGGAAATTGGCGATCTGCTCTTCGCGGTCGTCAATCTTGCCCGCAAGACGGGGCATGAGGCAGAGCTGCTATTGCATGGCACGAACCGCAAATTTGTTTCGAGATTCCACGCCGTGGAAGATCACATGAGAAAGCTCGGAAAGACCCTCGATGAAGCAACTTTAGAAGAAATGGATCATGCCTGGGACGCGGCGAAAATTCGGGAAAAATCAGAGGCATGACGGTTTTGGAGGGTTGAAAACCCGCATTTTGTAAGATTGTGACTTTTCGTTTACCGATTCAGATTTCGACGTTATGCTTCTCAACTGTTTTTTCTGATTTCGAGGTGACAAGATGTCGAAGTCAGCGAAGGCTATTCTTTTTTTTTCGGATGATTCAGCTCTCAAGGTCATTTTTGGCGGTTTTTCTTTTGGCGACACTTTTTCTGAGTGGGTGCGCCACTGATTCTGGGGGCCCCGTCACGATCACGAAGGTGAATCCTTATCATCTCCAGCCGGGGACTTCTGTCCGTTCAGAGGACGAAATGATTGTGCATGAGCATCGCCATCTTCTGCACGGTGCGATCGATTCGTCGGAGTACACTGAAAAAATGGGAAATTATTACACGATTTTCTGGGAGTCGAAAAACCGGGTGCCGGCGGTATTGAAGTTCGAGTATTGCCAGGCAACAACGGGGCCCAAGGTTTACTCGAAGGAGATCAGGGTCGAAAAGCCCGGGAGAAAGAATGTGACGAAACTGGATGTCACCGGCGAGGAATATGAAACTCTCGGCAAGGTCACTCAGTGGCGCGCCTCGGTAATCGAGAACGGTTCGGAAGTCGCCGAATACAGGTCCTTCCTTTGGAGATAGCTTAAGGCTGCGAATTTTCGAATGAATCGAATCCTTCAACCTACGATCGGAATTGGTGAGTGAAGAAAGTTCCATTCAAGTCGGCTGTATTGGTCCTGTCGCGTGGGTCAGGATCGATGGGGCAGCGAATCATACCTCGGCGGGCTGCATTCGGCAGTTCATGCAGGAGTGTTTGCAGAAAGGCTGGAAAAAATTTGTGATCGATCTCAATCATTGCCGGGGGATCGATTCGACATTTATTGGAATGCTTTACCGGCACGCGGTAAGACTTGATGATGAAGGCGGCGGTGAGGGCCTTCTCGAGGTCATCAATGCGGGGGAGCGGAATGAGCGCTCGATTCGTAAACTCGGTCTTGATCGTCTCATCCAGATGGATCCGGAAGGACTTCGCTGGAGACGTGAGCAGGATTTAGTCCGTGAAAATTTGGCGATGCAGGATTCGTGCGTTCCTCTGAGTAAGCTCGAGCACACCCAGATGGTCCTTGATGCTCATGAGGCGTTGGTTCAGGCAAACGAGGAGAATGAAAGCCGTTTTTGCGATGTGATCGATTTTCTCAAGCAGGATCTTGAGGCGCAAACGGTCGATAATTGACAGGTCCTGAAGGCCGATCATGGAACATTTCGTGTATGGCATCATCATTCTGGCTCTGGGAGCTTTTGCGTTTTCCCTTTGGTTTCGGGAACACCGGAAGCTGACGGTGGTTTCCCGCGAGAAGGATGAGATTGAAATTGAGGAACGCCGGATGTTCGGGTTCTTGCACGGGCTCGGTGAGAAGCTTCAAGTCGACAATTCACCGACCAATATGCATCGCTACATCGTTGATGGGGTCTCGGAAGTGATCAGCGCTGACAGTGGAATCCTCTACCTGCTCGATGGGGAGTCGAGTCATCTCATTCCGGTTTACCAAACGAAGAAGACGGCACCGGTTGTTTCGGTTCCCTCTCAGTATCTTGAACTGGATGATCAGGCCAAAGCAAAGAGGCTCTATCGGAGTTTCGTGAGAAGTTCGGCGGAGACACTCTCCGGGTCATTGATGGGAGATTCTTTTTCTGCTGATGAATTCACCTACGTCAAAGACATGGGGGGACTTCCTGCGTTTGAGAAATCGGGCGAGTTTTTTCATGACGGCCTCAGTTTCCTCGGGGTTTCGCTGATTTACGGGCAGAAGCGTGTCGGGGTTCTCGCGATGACGAGAGCCGGGGGAGGTGGTTTTTCACTGAATGATCAGGAAGTTTTCAGCAGCGTTGCGGAGCAAAGTTCTTTTGCTCTGGGAAGCGCGATCATTCATGCGGAGGCGGCGGAAAAGAGACGGCTCGAGCAGGAGCTGAATCAGGCGAGCGAGATTCAACGCGTCCTGCTCCCGCAGCACAGTCCGGAACTGACGGATTATGAGATTGCGGTCGGGTATCAGGCGGCAAGAATCGTGAGCGGTGACTATTATGACTACCTGCGAGTCGATGAAGACCGCTATGGGATTGCGATCGGGGATGTCTCCGGAAAGGGCATTGCGGCGTCTCTCATCATGGCGATGTGCCGTTCGAATTTGCGCAGCCGGGCCGCCGACAATCTTTCCCCCGCTTCCGTTTTGCACGCGGTGAACCGTTCCATCTTCCCTGACATCAAAGAGGACATGTTTGTGAGTCTCCTTTATTTGATTCTCGAGCGTGGATCGAATGAGGTCACGCTGGCCCGCGCCGGTCACGAGCCTCCGGTCCTGTTCCGGAAGGCGACGAAAACGGTCGAATTGATCGAGCCGCCTGGCCTTGCCGCCGGTATCGATGAGGGACCAGTTTTTAAGCGCTCGGTCAAAGACTACCGTTTCAGAATGGAATCGGGGGACATCCTCCTTCTCTACACGGACGGTCTCATCGAATCCGAAGCGAAGGACGGCGATGAGTTCGGCTCGGATCGTCTTTGCGAGGCAGTTCAGAAATATTTTGAGCTTTCTTCAGAGGACCTAGTCGCGAAGATTCGGAGTGATGTGGAAGACTTTTCCGCAGGGATGGCGCAAACAGACGACATCACCTTGATTGCCATCGAGAAAAGGTGAATAGTCCCGCCCCGATGGCATCCCGCGTATTTTCCTGCAGGATTGATGCCTTCAAGTCGACTGAGCCAGACATCAAGATGAGCAGTGTAGAAGAAGAAAACGAAGATCTCGACGTGACTAATCAGGAGTCATCGGGAGCCCCTGATGCAGAAATACCTGAAGTGTTGGACCCGGAGGCAGAGGCAGAAGAAACCGAGCCGCCCACTCCCGCTGAAGAGGTCGAGAAATGGAAAGACATGGCCGCGAGGTCGCAGGCCGAATTCGACAACTATCGTAAGCGGATGGCTCGCGAGAGAACCGAGGCGATTGTTTATGCAAACCGCAGCCTTCTCGAGCAGTTGCTCCCCGTGATCGATAACTTTGAGATGGGATTGAAAGCTGCCAAAGACAGCGAGGGCGAATCTTCCATGATCCTCCAGGGAATGTCGATGGTTCGGAAGCAACTGGACGATTTCCTGACGGACCAGGGTGTCGAAGTGATCCCCTCTGACGGCCTTCTCTTTGACCCGAATCAACATGAAGCGTTGAAGCAGGAGCCCAGCGATGAAGTTGAGTCCGGCCACGTCATTTACACGATGCGTCGTGGCTATCGTCTTAAAGATCGTATTCTGAGAGCGGCCAACGTCGTCGTTTCTTCGGGTCCTCCTGAGGTCGCTTGATTTCTTCAAGCTGACGAATCCAACGTTTGAGATTTCCCAAGATGGAGAAAAGAGATTATTACGAAGTGCTTGAGGTGACCCGCGAAGCGGACGGGACTACGATCAAGAAGTCTTATCGGAAGTTAGCGGTACAGTATCACCCCGATAAGAACCCGGATGATCCCACCGCCGAGGAAAAGTTCAAGGAACTGGGCGAGGCCTATGAAATTCTGATGGATGATCAGAAGCGGGCCGCCTACGACCGCTACGGGCACCGTGCTTTCAGCCAGGGGACCGGCGCTTCCGCAGGTGGAGGTTTCGGAGGCGGCGGAGATCCTTTCGATATCTTTCGCGAAGTCTTCAAGGGCGGCGGTGGAGGTGGAGCCGGTGGAAGTATATTCGAAGAATTTTTTGGGGGTGGGGGAGCGAGTCGTTCAGAACGTCGAAAGCGAGGCTCTGATTTGCGTTACGATCTTCAGATCACCCTTGAGGAAGTGGAAACCGGTGTTGAGAAGGAGCTGAAGATTGAGCGACTGGTCGTTTGTGACAGTTGCGAAGGCTCCGGTGCTGATGGCGGGCGGGCTGATGTCCGCACCTGCAACACCTGCGGCGGCGTTGGACAGGTCATCACGAGTCGTGGATTTTTTCAAGTTCAGCAGACTTGCCCCGACTGTGGCGGGGGTGGTGAGTCTATTTCCAATCCCTGTCAGGAGTGCGAGGGCGAAGGCCGCGTCGATGGCAGCAGTCGCATCAAACTGAAGATTCCTGCCGGTATGATCGACAGTGGTCGCTTGCGTTCGGTCGGTCATGGTGATGCCGGGATGAAGGGTGGGAGCGCGGGCGATCTATATGTCGTCACGCATGTGAAGAAGCACGAAGTTTTCGAACGGGACGAATCAGATCTCTTTTGTGAAGTCCCTCTTCCCTTTACCCTTGCCGCACTCGGCGGCGAACTGCTCGTCCCGACCCTGGGTGGCAAAGCTTCGATCAAGGTTCCTGCGGGGACGCAAACCAATACTTCATTTCGCCTTCGGGAGAAAGGCCTGCCCGGTCTTCAGACCACTCGAAAGGGGGATCTCATTGTGAATGTTCAGGTCGAGGTTCCCGTGAAACTCAGTAAGCAGCAGGAGAAGTTGCTCAGCGAATTTGCCGAGACGATCACCGACAAGAATCATCCCGTCGGCGAGGGCTTCTTTGAGAAGGCGAAGCGCTTTTTCAAAGGGTGATCAGATAATTGACTGCGATCCGATAACTCATGGCTGATCAAACCTGCCCGATGTGCACGATGGATGATCTTCTCGATTTCCCGACCAAATTCGAGTGCATGACTTGTGGACACGAGTGGGAGAAGGTGGAAAAGCCGGAGGGCGAACGCGTTGTCAAAGACGCCTATGGCAACGTCCTTTCCAATGGTGATGTTGTCCAAATGATCAAAGACTTGAAGTTGAAAGGCAGTTCAAAAGTCTTGAAAAGCGGGATGAAGTCGAAGCCGATCCGTCTCGTGGAGGGAGATCACGAGATCTCCTGTAAGATGGATGGGATCGCGATCGGGTTGAAAGCGTGTTTCGTGAAGAAGGCATAGTCAACGCTTGGGCTTCACGAGGTTCCCCCCCCGAAACGCAAAAACGGGCGACTGTTTCCAGTCGCCCGTAATCAGGGGTTTTTCAGGAAGGAGGTTTAGACTTCCATCTCAGCAGTCGCTCCGCGATAGCTGATGGTGCGGGTCGTCTTTCTGTGGGGAGCGACATCGGCCTGGCCTGTCGTTCCGCGATAGCTCACGAGGCGGGTCGCCTGCTGCTGCTGGAGTTGGTCGACGCGCTGCTCATTGATCTCGGAGAGATAAGCTTTCGCGCCGCGGTAAGTGATCACTGGATCTTTCATGATAATGTTTCTCTTTCGATGGTTGACGGTTGCTTAGACTTCCATTTCAGCGGTTGCACCGCGATAGCTGATCGTGCGGACCTTCTTCTGGTGAGGAGCGACATCGGCCTGGCCGGTCGTTCCGCGATACTGCACGAGGCGGGTCGCTTGCTGCTGCTGAAGCTGATCAACGCGCTTGCCGGTGACTTCGGAGAGACGGGCGGTGGCACCGCGGTAGGAGATAATGGGATCGTTCATAAGGAGTTTTCTTTTGTTGTTGCTTGTTTTGTTTGCTGAATGAATCAGCAGTTAATTTTTTTCACTTTTCCTTTATTGCATTCGCCGTGCCAAGTTTTTCGGGTGTGTATTTAACTGCCTGATTAACAATGATTTAAAAACCATACTTTTTTTTCAAACGCAGGGAAGTGATCAAATACTTGATAAAGGAATACCCGACCGTTGGTAAGCGAGTTACCAGCAAATGACCGAAGGATAGCCCATAGTTTCGTCCTTTTCGGGCTGGGTAAAACCGGGTGAATTTGTCGCAGGTGCCTCATTCAAGGGCGGTGCTATTCAGGCGAATAGACAAAGAGATGAACCCCGAACCCCGAACCTCGAAGGGCGCTTGATCAAACCCTGCCCAGGGGTGCAC
>CAZOUP010000108.1:0-17705 GCA_964583035.1 uncultured Akkermansia sp. | reverse complement strand
TTCGAACCTTCGAAGGCGTAGCCAGCAGATTTACAGTCTGCCCCGTTTGACCGCTCCGGAATCTACCCAAAAAGTTCGCTGATTTCGTGAAACCTGCGAGGTCCGTAAAATGGCGGGAAGTGCGCCGTTTGCAAGGATTTTCTTATCCCTGCGGGAATTGATGGGATCACATCAAGTCTTCAGCCACGACCGAGTTCTGCTCGCGGGTGGAAAGAGCTTTGGCCTGTGCAACGACGAAATCTTCACCAATCTCAAACCGATACGCATGGCAATTTGGACAAATATTCACTTTCGAAGCGACAATCGAGTCACAACCCATACAGACTTTATACAAAGTCGGATTTTTGACGATACGACGAGCGCGTTTTGCGCGGTCAGCTAGAGCGGTGTCATCCTTTATCATAAGCATGACAAATTTACGCGGAGAACGTTCATTTGCAAGAATGAAATTACAAAATTAGAATTTTCTCATAATTATTAGAAAGAAATAAGGAATTTTCAGAGAACTAAGGCGACTTTTCCCAATCGTGGGACGCATTGCTGCAAGAAAGTTCCGGAGACTCCGACGAATTCCGGTTTTTATCCCGGCGCTTTGCTTTAGTTTGGCCCCGCTTGAAAAACCTGACTCAAAACGAGGCGCTTGATGCCTTGATTCCATCGCTGAACCGCAGCCCGGCCCTGTTCTCTGCCTTGCGTTCGGTGGGGCTCGCCACTCCGGAGAACCCGACTTGTTTTGATCATGTCTCAGAGGCGGGGCAACCGCTCTACGTCGCGTCGGCAATCACGGCGTTTCGGGAGTCCGGTCGACCTGATTCCGCGATCTGGGTGGTCTGTCCTCAGGTGAAGGCTCAGGAGGTGATGCAAACCGAGCTGAGTTCCTGGGGTGAGGCGTCCTTGTTTCTCCCTGAATATGAGTGGGCCGGTTTCGAGGAATCCCTTCCCGACCCCGAATCGGCGGCGGAACGGCTCGCGGTCTTGAAGGAACTGCACGAAGCGATTGCCGCAGACGAGGGTCCGGTGATTGTTTTGACGCGCGACGCTCTCGACGAGGTCGCCCCTCCCCCCGGCACTCTTTCGAGACAAGCGGAATTGGTGAAAGTCGGCGATGAGCTGGATCTCACGAAGCTGGCAGCCTCGCTCGAGGAAGCGGGTTACGACCAGGAAGCCCAGGTCTATCAGCGCGGGCAGTATGCGTTGCGGGGAGGTATTGTGGATGTCTTTTCGTGGCAGGCGCTGCACCCGGTCCGGATCGAGCTCTTTGATCAGGAAATCGAGTCGATCCGGGAATTTGACATCGATGCGCAGACTTCGATCCGGAAAATCCCGACGACCGACATTCTCCTGAGCGAGGCCAATCTTGAGCACAGCGGGAGAGTTTCCGACTACCTCGGAGAATCCGATCTCGTGATCGCGGTGGGGTGCGAAACGGAGCTCGCTCACGTCCTTGTTTCGGCGGGCGTTGCCTCGAGCGAAGGGTCCGGTGAAGAAAGCTTTTCGGGAGCGTGCTTCGACAATCCTCTCGGTGAATTCGGAGCCGGAGACTTCATTTTGCAAGAGGCGAGAAGGGACGAGTTTTCACGGCAGTTGAAGGACTGGCGAAAGGAAAAGTGGACCGTCCTCATGGCCTTTCACTCCGACGGGGAAAAGGAGCGCTTTGCCGAGCTGGTCTTTAAGAATGCGTGGGACGATGGCTTTCTCAAACCGGTCATTGGCAATCTGAGTCGCGGCTTCACGATCCCGGAGGCCCGTATCGCGGTCTTGAGCGATGCCGAGATCTTCGGCCGCTATCAGAACACGCGGGTCCAACGTCGTTATCGTCTCGCGAAGGAACGGGAATCGAGCCAGCAGGTCAGCAGTCTTCGCGAGTACGGCTACGGCGACCTCGTTGTTCACCTTGATTACGGGATCGGGAAATTCCGCGGGATCCGCTCGAAAGACACTCCCGACGGGAGCATGGAAGTTCTCGAAATCGAATACGATGAGCAGGCCCGTCTCTACGTCCCCCTGGAGCAGGCACATCTCGTTTCGCGATACATCGGGTCAGGCAAAAAAGCGCCCAAGCTTTCGAAGCTCGGCGACAAGCGCTGGTCGAGGCTTCGCAAGAACGCGGAAAATTCGATCATGGATTACGCGGCTCAGCTGCTCTCGATCCAGGCCGAGCGGGAGTCCCACCGCGGCTATGCTCACACCCCTGACAACAAGTGGCAATGGGAGTTCGAGAATGCGTTCATCTACAAAGAGACCCCGGATCAACTCCGCGCGATCGAAGACGCGAAACAGGACATGGAAAGTGAGAAGCCCATGGACCGGCTCATCTGCGGCGATGTCGGCTTTGGTAAAACGGAGGTCGCGATCCGGGCGGCCTTCAAGGCAGTCATGTCCGGAAAGCAGGTCGCGATGCTCGTGCCGACAACGGTCCTGGCCGAACAGCACTACCAGAATTTCCGTGAGCGGATGTCGGACTTTCCGGTGAAAATCGAAACCCTGAGCCGGTATCGAACGACTGCGGAACAGCGCCAAACCCTACAGAATCTGGCGACCGGGGACGTCGATATCGTAATTGGGACGCATCGGATCATCTCCAAAGATGTCGCTTTCAAAAATCTCGGTCTCGTTGTCGTCGATGAGGAACAACGCTTCGGGGTCACTCACAAGGAGCGCTTCAAAGAACTTTGGCGCTTCGTGGATGTCCTCACGCTCTCGGCGACACCAATCCCGAGAACGCTCTACCTTTCCATGATGGGCGTCCGCGAAATGTCGATCATCGACACCCCACCGGCAAGCCGCCGCCCTGTCGCGACGACGATTTGCCCCTACGACGAGCGCATCATCCGGTCGGCGATCGAAAAAGAAATCGCCCGACAGGGGCAGGTCTTCTTTTTACATAACCGGGTGAAATCGATCCGGGGGATGAAACGACGCATCGAGGATCTCGTCCCCGGCGCACGGGTCGAGGTGGGCCACGGGCAAATGGGCGATGAAGAACTCGAAGATGTCATGGCTCGTTTCATCAAGGGGGATTTCGATGTCCTCGTCTGCACGACGATCATTGAAAGCGGGGTCGATATTCCCAATGCGAACACGATCATGATCGACCGCGCGGATCGCTTCGGCCTCGCCGATCTCTATCAGATCCGCGGTCGGGTCGGGCGGGCGGACCGTCGCGCCTATGCCTATCTGATGCTACCGCCGGACATGCTCACGGTGGGAGACGCTCGAAAGCGGATCAATGCGATCAAACAATACTCATCGCTCGGGGCCGGCTTTAAAATTGCGATGCGCGACCTCGAAATCCGTGGCGCGGGCAATCTGCTCGGGACTCAGCAAAGCGGGCACATCGCCGCGATCGGGTTCGACCTCTATTGCCAACTTCTCAAACAATCGGTCGGCAAGCTCAAAGGCGAGCCGGTCGGAGATCGAATCGAGGCGTCTTTCCATATCGACTTTCTCTGCACGAACGAATCACATTTCCAGAAAGATCCGACTCATTGTCTCCCTGCCTTTGTCCCCGGCAACTACATGCCCGAGGCAAAGCTCCGCATCACCGCCTACCGCGAAATCGCCGAGGCAAGCCGCATCGAAGACCTCGAACGACTGCGCGAAATCTGGGCCGACCGTTTCGGTCGCCTTCCCGTCCCGGTGGAGAATCTCCTCATCTGCACCGAGGTAAAAATTCGTGCTTCGCTCAAAGGTTGCAGTGCGATTGAAATTCAGGATCGGAAGCTGAAACTGAGTAAAAATGGGAAATACATTCAAATAAATGGTAAATTCCCGCGTTTAATCGGAGATAACGAGGAGGAATGGCTTGAGTCAGCCCTCGACTGGGTTCTAGACTTATAGTGTCCCCTGCATTTCAGTCCCCAAGACGCATTGCTCATGAATCTTAAGAAATCGACCCCGCCTTCCCTGATTCTCATCGGGACCATTTTGGTCGTGGCGCTCTCCAGCGCCTCCGCCGAACCCGTCGTCCTGAACCAGCTCAAAGCCGTCGTGAACGGAGAGCCAATCACCCAGAACATGGTCGATCAGGCCGTCCGGACGCAAGTCCAGGTCTGGGTCATGGGCAATAACGGGATGGTAGGTCGTGATGAAGCCACCAGGGAAATTCGTAAAATGGAGGAGCGGGCCCTCGATGATTTGATTGATCGAAAACTCATTCTTTCAGAATTCAAGACCATGGGCGGCGTCATCAAAGAACAGTACGTCGATGAGTCAGTGAACCGTTTTGTCGATGGTCGCTTCGAAGGCGATTATGACAAATTCATCGCCGAATTAAATAAGAGCGGCATGACCATTTCGCAGTTTCGCGATGTGCAGGAAGAAAACATCGCGGTTCAGGCGATCCGTTCTGAAAGGACAGGTAAAGACTCCATCCCCAACACTCCGTGGGAACTTCGACGTAAGTATGAGGAAATTAAGGGTGACTTTTCCAGTGATGGGCAGCCCAAGATCCGCATCATGTCGATCCCGAAAGAAACGGCGGACAGTTCGCCTTCACAGCAGGAGGCGATCATGAACAAGGTCCAAAGCCAACTCCGGAGCGGAGCGGATTTCGGTGGACTCGCCAAAGAGTATTCAGCTGACAGCTTTGCGGATAAAGGCGGTTACGTCGGGGTGATCGGTAAAAACCAACTGAACTCCGGCCTGACCCAGGCGGCTTACTCGATGGGGCCCGGGCAGGTCAGTCCGCCGATGGACGACGGCACCCACTGGCGCATCATCAAAGTGGAGAGCAGGGTCGGCCAAAAGGTCCCCCCTTTCGACGAATTGAAGGATGAAGTCGATAAGCGGCTCACGGTCGAGAAACAGCAAAAGAAGCTCGAAACCTGGCTCACAAAACTTCGTCGTGACGCCAATGTCAGAATCTACTGATCTCCCCCGGCACCCGGAGAACCAACTGAGCCGCGGCTCACGAAACAAGTGCCTCCCGCCATTTTCGGTGTAACTTCGCCCTGTGCGTGTTCTTTCCATCGACCCCGCTTTGCGGAAAACCGGTTACGCGGTCATCGATTGCTTTCATGAAGCCGGTCGGAAGCCGGTTTATCGGGCTTTAACTTACGGAGTCATTACCAATGCTCCGAAACTTCGGCAATCCGGATGCCTCGTCTCCATTCGGGAGAAATTGAATGACGTCATCCGCGAGCATCAGCCGGAAGTTTGCGCCGTGGAGGGGATCATCTACGTCCAAAGCTTCAAGACGGCGATCACGATGGGGGCCGCGCGCGGAGCCGCGATCATTGCGGCAGCTGAGCACGGCATGGAGGTATTCGAATATGCGCCGAAACGAGTGAAGCAGGCCGTGGTCGGGAAGGGAGCCGCCGACAAGCAGCAAGTCGCCTTCATGATCCGGGCGCTTCTCGGGCTCACGGAAACGCCGCCGCCTGACGCCGCTGACGCTCTCGCGATCGGCATGGCTCACTTTTACGCGAGGGATCCCGGTCGCGTCACCGCTATTGCCGACCAGCCCTCTTCCCTTTGACCCCACTTCACCCTGAGATGAAATCGGAAGACATTCGCAGGATCATGGCCCTTCAGGCCATCGAACAGGCTGATGAAAATCAGCTTCTCCTCAGCGATTCTGACTACCGCGAGGCGGCCTCGAACTCGGGGGCGCCTCTGCCAAAAAAGGTTGGCACCGGCGAAGCGAACACTTTCCTCTCGCGTCGGGCTGAAACTTTACTGATCCGCCTCACCTCTCGCTTTCCGGAGACAAGCAAGTGGGTGAATCCACAACCCACGAAACATCGGCTCGGTCTTCTTGCACTCGGGCTGTTTATCGTTGCCGCCATCGCCGGGTTTCTCACTAACGAACTCGGTCCGGAAAAGAGGATTAATATTCTCTCTTTCCCACTCCTCGGGATCATGCTCTGGAGCCTTGTCGTTTACCTTCGCGAGATCGCACTGCTCCTGAAGAAACGGCAATCCCTCCGCGAAGGAGGTAAGACCGCCGCGATCGTCGATCTTTTGCAACCCCCGCCCGGGACCGTCCCCGCCTCCGATTCGCCGGAGCGAAACACAATCGAAGGTGCCCGCGTCATTTTTGAAAAGCGCTGGAGAAAGCTGAATGCCCCGGCCATCGGGGCAAGGCTGAAGTCCATTCTCCACACCACCGCGATGATCCTCGCGGCGGCGGCGATTGCCGGGATGTATGTCAAAGGTCTCGCGAACGAGTATCGGGCCGTTTGGGAAAGCACCTTCTTTTCAGACAGCACCCAGCTTCGACCGTTTTTGAATCTTATTCTTGGTCCCGCCAGCTCTCTCACCGGTGAGGCGATCCCCTCAGTGGAAGCCCTCGACAAGATCCACTGGGAGGCTGGAGAAGTGGAAATGGCGGGGGAAAACGCCGCCCGCTGGATTCACTGGTATGCGATCACTATTTCACTTTTCGTGATCATCCCGAGAGCATTGCTGGGATTTTTCTGGAGAGTGAAAGCAAGCCAGCTGGAACGAACACTCCCATTCCGGGAAGTCTCAGCAGATTACTACGAGCACCTCCTCGCGGTCTCAACGGGCAGCTCTCTCACGATCAGTCTCGTCCCCTACCCGGTGAGCCCTTCCGAAGCATCGCGCCGCCAAATCCTCCGCACTCTTGAAGATCATTTCGAAAAACCGGTCGAAGTCATCTGGATCGCCGCGGTCCCCTTTGGCGAAGAAGAGGAACCTGTCTCCGGACTCGACGGAGAAGTCATTCCCCTCTTCGACTTCTCGGCGACTCCGGAAAAGGAAACCCATCTGGCCCTCTACCAAAC
This sequence comes from uncultured Akkermansia sp., assembly GCA_964583035.1. GTDB lineage: Bacteria > Verrucomicrobiota > Verrucomicrobiia > Verrucomicrobiales > DEV007 > Arctic95D-9. The sequence continues at coordinate 10,956 of CAZOUP010000108.1, read as the reverse complement.
CCTGTCAGGTCAATCAGATAACCCTGTTCGGTGCGCCCTCCTTGAGACCTCTTCATTTGACCGGAAAATGCGTGAACTGCCGGATGGAGAAGAGCGAAAAGAGGCGCGAATGAAGGCTTGGAAAAATTTATTTGAAACAGTGAACGTCGAACTTCTAGTGACGACAATCTCGAAGCCCCCCGAGGTTACTCCAACAGCATGAGTGAAAATCCGTCAGATCAAGAGGTGGTCCTCAGCCTCATTTCGCACACTAATGTGGGAAAGACCGCGCTGGCTCGCACCCTCCTGCGGCGCGATGTCGGAGAAGTGGCTGACAGCGCCCACGTCACGATCATTCCCGAATCGTTCACCCTCATTGAATCCGACGGGCTTCTCGCGCGACTCTGGGACACCCCCGGATTTGGCTCCAACCTCGCCAAACTCGCGAAACGGCTCCGCGCCAGTAAAAACCCGGTCGGCTGGATTTTGCATCAAGTCTGGGATCGCACGCAGGACAAGTCGCTCTGGTGCAGTCAGGAAGCGGTCCGGAATGTGCAGGCAGACGCCGATGTCGTTCTTTACCTCGTTGATGCGTCGCAGTCTCCTCATGCCCTGAGCTATGTCGATCTCGAAATCGAAGTGATCGAGTGGATCAAAAAACCGGTTCTCGTCTTTCTGAATCAAACCGGTGCGCCAGACGAAGAACAAGACCGACTCAATGAAGCCGAGTGGCGAGCTCACCTTTCGAAGTATTCGATCGTCAAAAGCGTCTCGACCCTTGATGCCTTCACGCGCAGTTGGACTCAGGAGCACGACATTCTCGGAAAAGCTTCCGAAGTTCTCGACGGCAAAAAGCGGAAGACCGCTAAACTGCTCCAGAAGGCCTGGTTGGAACGGAACCTGAAGATTTTCGATCAGTCGATCGGAAAGATTGCCAAGCTCGCGCAATTTTCACTGAGCGACATCGAACCCCTCCCTGAGGAAGGTCTTCTCGAAAAGGTGAAGAAGCAGATTCTGGATCGTAAGGAGCATCGAAAGGAGCTCGAGCAAATCCAGAAGCGAATGTATGAACGGCTTGCGACCGAAACGCAGGAGATCGTGAATTCACTTATCGCGATTCACGGCCTCGACGGGGAAACCGCCTCCCGCCTCGAAGCGGCCTCGGGCGATAAATTCAGCGTCAAACGCAGCGTTCAAGAGTCACTTATCGCCACCTTCGGCGGCGCCGTGAGCGGCCTCGTGGGGGGACTTTCAGCCGATTTGATTTCCGGAGGAATGACTTTCGGCGGTGGTGCCCTTGTCGGAATGCTTCTCGGAGGCGCGACAACATTCTCCCTTGCCTACGGATTTAACCTGACCCAGGCAGGGCAGAACATGGTGCGCTGGTCGGAGGCGCATTTCATGAATCAGGTTGAGACGATCATCATGCTCTACCTCGCGATCTCCCACTACGGTCGGGGCCGCGGCTCCTGGCAGGATCCGGTGAACAATCCCGGTCGATGGCAGGAACTCGTTAAAGCCAGACTCGAATCCGATCGGGAATCGTGGAACAAGATCTGGAAAAAAGGCGGAGTAGGTTCGGAGCCGGGTGAGCTGCAAAAGCCACTCGAAAAGCAGATTCGCCGTCTCCTTGTCGAAGTTTTCGGCACGCTTTATCCTGAGAGTGAGTCAATTTTCCGCTGAGCCTCATCGTCGCTTCCCGTTAGCAAAAAACGGGACGCTCATCCGAAGGTCACCGAGCCTTTCAGGCTTCGCGAACGGCTGACTCCGAGACTCCGCGCAGGCCGAAAACCTTCACGATGGTGTCCTCGATTAGATTGCTCGGGCACGATGCGCCTGCCGTGATTCCGATGACGACCTCAGCCTGCTTTTCAAACACTTCCGAATAACTGGTCACTTCCTCTTCCTGATGGAGGTCGTAGTGCACAATCTCTTCCAGCGAAATGAGACATTCGGAGCTCCGAATAAAGAAGGTCGGCAATTCTTTCTCTCCAATCTCAACGAGGTGAGTGGTATTCGAACTGTTGTAGCCGCCGACGACGATGAGCATGTTCATCTCGTGCTTGAGGAGTTCAAAAAGTGCGTCCTGCCGCTCCTGGGTCGCCCCGCAAATGGTGTCAAAGACGAGAAAATTCTCACTCGACCCCTCGTCACGGGATTCAATGGCCACTCTGACACGTCGCTGAATTTCTTCAGTTTCAGACTTTAACATCGTCGTCTGATTGGCGACCCCAATTTGCACGAGATGAATTGCCGGATCGAATCCCGGGGACATGCGGCCCTCAAATCGTTGAAGAAACGCGTCACGATCACCGCCTTCGCGGATGTAACCGCAGACGAAATCAACATCTTCGAGCGTCAGAACGATGAGATAATTACCTTTTCCGTCTTCGCCGGCCGCCCGCGAAGCGGTTGCCTTAGTCTCCTCATGATCAGCCTTCCCATGAATGATCGAGGTCACGCCGGCTTTCGCGAATCCGCGGACCCGCTTCCAGACTTTCATGACATCGCCACAAGTCGTGTCGACGGTGAGACAGCCCTGGGATTCGACTTTATCCATGAAGGAAATCGGAGCCCCGAACGCAGGAACGATGACGACATCGTCCTCACCCAGATCATCGTACTGTTCATCCATCTCGCGCCACGGAAGCGAGACGATCTTCATGTCCTCAAGTTGGCGATTCACTTCAGGGTTGTGAATGATTTCACCGATCAGAAAAATACGATTGGACGGGAAGACCCTTCGCGACGCATAGGCCAGGTCAATGGCCCGCTCTACCCCGTAACAAAACCCGAATTGTTTCGCGAGTCGGATTGTCGTGTTGCCGATCGTGAGAACTCCCCCGAGGGCTTTGACCCGCTCGACGATCGAACTTTCGTAGTGACTCGCGACCTCCGCCTGCACGCGCTCCATCACTTCTGGAGTGCGAACGTTGACGCGTCGTTTCTTCCGGGGGGCGGCTTCCTGCATGATAATTCCTCTTTGAGGGGTTACGCCTAAAAGAGAATGTCAGTCGATTCCAGCGGCGCATCCGTGATAAGAACGGAGCGTGGATGATCCGGCTGGCTGTAGTCAGTGGGCCTTGGAACATTCTGACCGAGAGTGGAATCTTCCGGAAGGCTGTTCGCGATGTGGATCGGAGCGCCCGCTTTGACGAGGTGGAAAAACTCCTCCGCGATTGTTCGGTGAAGGCGCAGGCATCCTTTTGTTCTCGGCTCCGGCCAAACCGCACCGGCATGAAATCCATAGCCGGACTTAAACTCCACCCACCACGGCATCGGGTAACCCACGTAGCGGTAACCTGAAGGCATTTGTGATCGGGTCCCTGGAATAATCTCCTCGCCTTTGACATAGAATCCGTAGGTGTTGGAGCGCTTGCGCGGGAGCTTGTTGTACGCTTTAAAAGTTCCCGTCGGCGTTTCGTCCCCGGCTTTGCCAATCGCAACTGCCGCGACAAAACGGGGCTCCTCGCCCTCATACACATAGACGGCACGGTTATTCAGGCTCACGCGAACGTTAACCTTGGAGAGGTCCTGAACGGCACCATACTTGACGGCCATGCTCGCGGGAACTTCATCCTCAGGCTTCGTCGCACAGGAAGTCAGCACGAGGAGAAAGCAGGTGACCATGGCGAGGCTCAGGGCCCGACCGGAAAACAGGAGCAGTTCAAAGTGTTTCATTAGGTTGGAAAGTTACACCAAAGACGATTCCGAGCGAGTGAAGTTAAAAAAATTGCAAAAAATCAATTTTTTATTCCCAAACTGTTGACAAACCTTAATTATCAATTAAACTTATTACGGTTACTTTCTCGGTAACTGTCTGTTTGTGTTTCGTGTTTCGGAGCCGCTCAGCCTTCGGGCTGAGCGGTCTCTGTATTTATAGGGGTGACGTTTTCCTGCCTGAACACAAAAAAACGGTTCCAACTTGTCGTCGGAACCGCTCTTCTGAAATAAGTTCAGGAGTCAATTTTTAGGCATCGGCCTTAGGAGCCGTCGGGACCTTAAACTCGCCTGGAATGGCGATCTGATAGTTTCCATCCGCATCCGGCTTCACTGGAGCTTCGGCATTGAAGTCGAATTCCTCAGGCATGATGGAGAAATTTGAAGCCACCGCGTCGTCCCAAGTGATGTCCTGCCCACTGTAGGTCGCAAGACGGCCCAGGACACTGGAGAAAGAACTCTTCGCCCCGTAATAAGCGTTGTTCAGAGGAGTGTCATCTTTGATCGCCGCATGAAGGTGCTCGTGCTCAACATCATACGGGTTTGGATCGCCGCTACGCGGAGCGCGATATTGCCACTTCACTTCCCCTTTCCGGTCCGTGATCTGTCCATTGCCGAGATAGAGGATGCCCTCCGTGCCGTGAATCTCCTCAGCCACCTTGCGCATGGTGCCTTTGATCTGGCGGCTCTGACTGTTCATGACGGCGTTGCCATGTTCGGGACCATAGCGGAACTCGACGTAGTGGTGATCGAATATCTCACCAACGCTGAGCGGCTCGGTTCCGGCGCGTCCTCCCATGCCCTGGGCGGAAATCGGATTGCCTCCGGCAACAGAATCACCACTGAGGAACCAGTTCATGACATCAATGTTGTGAACGTGCTGCTCGGAGATGTGATCGCCGCAAAGCCAGTTGAAGTGATACCAGTTCCGCATCTGATACTCCATCTCAGTCCAACCCGGCTGACGCTCAACGATCCAGGGACGGCTGCCGTTCCACCAGACCTGAGCCCCGGTGATATCACCGATCATTCCCTCGTCATGAACTTTTTTGAATGCTTCAAGATAAACCGTCTGATAGTGACGCTGAAGGCCGACGACCACTTTGAGATTTTTTTGATCAGCCTCCTTGGCCGATTCGATGATCTGGTTGAAACCCTTCGCATCGACGCAGACCGGCTTTTCCATGAAAACGTGCTTACCCTGCTTCACTGCGTAATCGAAATGGATCGGGCGGAATCCGGGCGGTGTCGCAATGACGACGAGATCACACTCGTCGATCACTCCTTTATAAGCATCGAAACCGGCATACTGGCGGCTCTTGGGGAGATCAACCTGACCGGTTTTCCCCATTTTCTCGAGCTGCTTTAAAACGTTTGGAAGGCCGGAAGCGCGGGGTCCCGTTCCATCGATTTTATCCTGAAATGCATCAGCCGCCGCGACAAGACGCGCGCTGTCGTTTGCCGCCAAGTTCTGAACAATCGCTCCGGAGCCACGTCCGCCCATGCCGATCATACCGATTTTCACGACATCACTACCGGCGACCTGAGCGCTCATTTCAACAGGCAGCATCGTCGCGGCGGCTCCCGCCGTCGCAGCGCCGGCCACAAACTTGCGCCGGGTGAGTGGGTTTTCTTTTTGGGTGTTTTCTTCGCTCATAAAAAATTTAAGGAGGGATTATTGAAAAATAGATGCGGTGATTATCATCGAAAAAATCGCGAATCACAACCTGCGCGATCCTGCTGCACTTGATCAAGCTAGCGACTTCGAGCCATCGAAGCAATCATATCCTGACTCGATTCATCCCGTTTCACCGAGTTGAAGATTGGGGTTAATGTCGCGGTTGAGTGAAGAGCCCGTGATTCCTGCGGCGCGGCGCGCGGCGGCGGCAAAAGCAATCATTGCTGCATTGTCCGTTGAATACCCCGGCGTCGCTAACATGAGCGTGAGCCCCTCATTCTCCGCCAGTTCGCGGCAGCGCTCCCGAAGACTTTCATTGCAACTCACTCCGCCACTCACCGCAATGATTCCTGAATTATTTTCCCGTGCCGCGTGCCGCAGCTTACCAATAAGGACATCTACCACGGCCGCTTGAAAGGAAGCGCAAATATCATTTAAGGTCTTATCGCTGAGTGGCTTGAGCTGCTTCTCGATCAAATAGCGGACCGAAGTTTTCAACCCGCTAAAGCTGAATTCATGATCGCCGCTATCCAACATGCTTCTGGGAAAATCGAAGGCAGTCGGGTTTCCCTCTTCCGCTCTTTCTGAAATCTGCGGTCCTCCGGGATAAGGCAAATCGAGCATCTTGCCGACCTTATCAAAGGCTTCCCCGGCGGCGTCATCCTTCGTCGATCCCAGAATCCGGTAGTGCCCCACCGCTTCGACCTCAACGAGAAGGGTGTGCCCTCCGCTCACGATCAGCGCGATATGAGGAGGAATCTCAACTCCTGCCCCGATGAAAGGAGAGAGCAGGTGGCCCTCCATGTGATTGATCGAGTAAAAGGGGCAGGCAAGCGCTGCGGCAATCGCTTTTGCGGTGGTATCACCAATCAAAAGGGAGCTCGCGAGTCCCGGTCCGGAAGTGGCGGCAATCACAGAGATATCTCTCCAATCAAGCCCGGCTTCTTCTAATGTTGCCGAAATGAGCGGCTTCAAGTCCGCACTGTGATTTCGAGAGGCTAGTTCCGGAACCACTCCGCCGTAGGGCGCGTGTAACTCGATCTGTGAGGCCACTTTACTCACGAGAATCACCCCGTCAGCATCGCAAATCGAGACGGCCGTTTCGTCGCAGGAGGTCTCAATGGCGAGAACGTATTCCCCGGGGCAATCGGTCATTCGGCGAACCCTATTCAGCCGCTTCGCCGGATTCCTCTTCTACGGCAGGAGCAGGAGGAGTTGCCTCGCCGCCTCCCTGAATAGAGGAGTAAACGAGGGCGCCTTTCATCGCATCAACAGCCCTGATCAGTTGAGGATCCTGAAACCGCTCGACCTTCTTCCGTTCTGCCGGGGGAAGCGTGTCTCTCCCAAACCACTGAGCGAGATTGGCTTCCTCCGCCGGAGTGAGGGTCGCGATAATATTTGGAATGACCCCGTTTTCGTGAATCGTTCGATGACTCGGCGTGTAATACTTGGCCGTCGTCATGCGCAAAGCCTTCCCATCACCAATCGGAATAATGGACTGAACGGAACCCTTGCCGAAAGTGGTTTCCCCGACGACGACACAGCGTTTCAAATCTTGCAAGGCACCGGAAACCACCTCAGCGCCGCTGGCCGACGAATGATTGACCAGAATCGCGAGAGGATAATCGCGCGCGCGGCGCTTGTTCTCGGCACTGGTGCGATACACCTTGATCTCACCCGAGCCGGGCTTGCCCTCCGTTGTGAGAACCACGGTTCCGGCTTTCACAAACTCGCCACAAACATCGATCGCGCTTCCAAGAAGTCCGCCGGGGTTATTTCTCATGTCGAGAATGAAGGCGTCCATGCCCTCCTGCTCAAGTTTATCCAATCCATCGGCGAGCTCTTCCGCAGTGGGCTCACTGAATTGTAAAATCCGCGCATAGCCCATGCGATACGGAGCAGTGAGATCGGTGTTTAGAATTTTGATGTCCTTGACTGAGGACTGCTTGATGACCTCCCGCTTCATTTCAAATTCAAGGAGCTGCTGAGTTGCAGGACGACGCACCGTCAGCTTCAGTGGCTCACCGGGCTTACCCCGCAGGAGATTCACCGCCTGCGAAATCCCTACGTCTTCCGTGAGTTGGCCGTTAATTTTGAGAATCTGATCACCGGGGAGAATTCCGGTCTTCGCAGCGGGACCGTCCTCCCTCGCCGTGACAATGGAGAGCACCTCATTCTTTGTCGATATGGTGACCCCGATCCCTTCGTAGGTGCTGTCCGTGTTCCGCTTGAGCTGCTCCAACACTTTTGGCTGCATGAACTGACAATGCGGGTCAAGGTCAGCCAGCATTCCCTCCAACGCGCTGTTGATGAGTTGCTCATAGCTTACCTTTTCGGGATCCACATAACTCTGACGAATTGTCTCGAGAACCTCAGTGAACAACTCAATTTCTTTAAACCCGGAATCATCCGGAGCGTCATCAGCTTTCAGAAATAGTGAGCCGCCCGCGAGAAACGCAATGAGCGAAAAGGTGATGACCCTTACTGATGACAGATGACAATTCATAGACTGAACGATCCGATAGCCTGAAAAGTTTTCAAGGTCGGTATTACCGTCCCCCGGCCCTAAGATTCCAGAAAAAGAATCACCACGAAAGCGACTTTCGTGAGGATGTGTAACCACTGATCGGTCGCAAACGAAGTTCGACCCTCGCACTTGAGCGCATCAATAGCCCAGTGCAGAACAAACTCCGCGAGAGCGAAGACGAGGTATCCGCTGATGATCCAGACAAATCCGGCATGGATCAGGCAGTGGGCACTCATGAGATAAACCCACAAATCTTTCGGGTTGGCTTTCCCGTCAGCCAACTGGGGAGGGGTCCCGTTTCTATTCTTCCCCTTTGAAAGGAAGTCTCCCTGCAAGGGGAAATCAGCCAACGCGTGACCGATGAGCAGAGCGAAAAGAAGAGCGAAGGCAGAACCCAATCCCGTGACGGGACCAAAAGGAATTGTTAAAGGTTCAAACATTGTTTCTGAGGCCGGCCTCAAACCGGAGAAGGAATCCCGGGGAATTCAGATCGACTTGAATTATTGATCAGAAAGAATCAAGCATGGCCTCTCTCGCCATCGCCACCTTCTCATTCGTCTTTCTGAGACGTTTACTGAGCTGGGTCGAGACATTCACAAGAAATCTCGCTGCCGATCTCGGATGCGCCTCGAGAAATTGCTCAAGGCTCGAACGATCAATTTTCCAGACTTCAGCGATGGAGCGACTCACGACGCTCGCGCTGGCAATTCCGGGATCGAAAATATTGACTTCCCCGACGGTGTCCCCGGCCTTCATTGATCCAAGCAAAACAGGACGACCGGTTGCCTCGGTCTGCACATGAAATGTCCCCATGATGACAAGGAACAACGAGTTCTGAGGCTGACCCTCATCAATGAGAACATCACCGTCACTCAAAGAAAGGAACTCACCAAAACCTCCCAGCTGCGTGCGCTCCTCCTCGTCAAAATCGACGGCGAATCCCATTTCGGGAAGAACGGTGCTGGAGTCGGACATAAATTGCGGAAGTTAAAACTGAGTAAAAGATAAAACAGAAGCTTAATATCCCCCGCCACCCATTTGTCCGGGGAAGCCGGCCTGGCCCTCCCATGACTCAGGCATATTGTGCGGGATACTACTGAGCTTCTCTCTTTCTGGCTTAGGACCGCTATCGACCGTTTTGCAGGAAACGAGTGTAAAGGCCAAAACCGGAAGGATCAGAAATGAAAAGGCACGGAGATTTTTCATGAAGGAGAGTTGGATCGGAGACTGCTTAGTTAGTCGTTTCGAAGATCACCTTATCTCCGGGCTGAACATCGATTCCACGAACGACTGACTCATCGACGACGTCAGCGACGGTCATATTGTCTTCAAGATTCACAATCCGGAGGCGGGCAATCCGGGAATTCCCGCGCTTCACGAGAAGCGATGCATCCGCCCCGACCCCGTGCTGTCGTCCGGCATTCACCATGACAAAACCCCACTCTTTGTTCACCGCGATAACCGTGGCAACAAGCCCGTTGACCGCCAACTTCTGAGCGCGCTGGACCTGGAACGTTTCCTCTTCTTTTACCTTAGCGACCTGAACTTGCTTGGTTTGGTTCGCAGCATCGACCTGGGCCATCAGCTCAGTCTTCTTAGACTGCTTTTCGGTCAGCGTGTCTTTCAACATCGTCAGAGTCATCGTCAGATCATCGACTGACTTGATATTACCGTCAGGAAACTGGCGGCGAACCGCGAGGTCGATCTCTTTCTGCTCGATCTCAACCTTCTTCAACTCGCCGGAGACATCTTCAAGAGAGCGCTCCAACTGCTTCAAGTTTCCTTTCACTCCTTCAACTGCTGCCGCAACCTGGTTCCGTGAATCCTTCGATTGAGTCTCACGCTCAACAGCGTCGTCCCGCTTGTCCTCAGCCTCACCAAGTTTCTCGGTGGCGACTTTCACTTCCGCTTTCTTGGCATCAACCAAGTCAGTGACTTCATCGAGATCATTCTTATTGATGACTCCGACAACCATGGCACCGAGCATCGCAAAGCCCGCCAGGATCATAATGAATTTTTTCATACCTTTAAAATTTTAAACGAAGATCGAGTTGTGTTCAGTCAGGGCCTCTTACTGGAAAGGATCGGGGGCTGCAGTATCATCAGCGGGAGCAGCAGGCGCTGCAGGAGCACCGAAGGGATCCGGCGCAGCGTCAGGCGCTGCAGGTGCCGGTGCACCGAAAGGATCAGGAGCACCACCAGCGTCCATTCCTCCGCCAAACGGATCAGGGGCTGCGGTCGGAGCTGCCGCAGGCTGAGGCTCAGTGCCGGCAGCAGCAGGAGCGCCATCAACAGGTGCCACAGGAATGACCGCCGGAGTCTGCGCACGAACGGTGCTGACCACCGTGTCACCTACTTGAACGGTCTGGCCCGGAGCAAGCGAACCGGGAATGATATCCGCAGCGGACTGGCCCGGCTCAACCGAAGTCACGAGAAGTTTGCAAATCGGCTGGCCACGCCGGTAGACATCAAGCTGCGCTCGATTGACTACACCCTGATCAGTTCCGCCTGATACAATCACGAAACCCCACTGGTTGTAAGCCTTATCAATCCGTGACTGGAATTGCCCTCGGATTAGACCTGACTCTTGATCGGTTCGGAGTGCCGCCAACTCAGCCGCCACTTTTTCAAGACGATCACGCTCAACCTGAGCAGAAGCAACCGCACCTTCGGCCTGAGTGACGTCGATTTCCGCCTCTTCGATCTGAGTGCGAATCTGGAGCATTTCTTTCTGTAGCGCTTCGACCTTCTGAATATTCCCCATCAACAGGCGTGACTCATCCAGCTTCGCACTGGACTCGGCGAGCATTGCTTCCTGCGCCTTCATGTCGGATTGTGCTTTAAGAACCCTAGTGTCCAAATCAATCTTTTCAGTCTCGAGCGTCTCAGCTTCATCAAGAAGCATCTGCACGGACTGCTCAAGCTGAGCCACCTCCATCTCAGTTTCCCCTAAAGTTTTCTGACGACTCTCAAGCAACGCGGTTTGCTCATCCACATCGAGAACACGCTGCTGCATGGTCCCCATGTTGGTGTAACTAAGCCAGGCCGCTCC
>CAZOUP010000107.1:0-18022 GCA_964583035.1 uncultured Akkermansia sp. | reverse complement strand
CCCCATAATGCTTTATATTTTGGTGAATTTTTATTTAAGATTGCTTTTACCCATAGCCCCTTATCATCAACTTTTGCTTCTACAATTTTTGCAACTGGTAAAATAGAATTATCATCTCTCCAGGCTTCATGCTCATAATCAATTGTGATTACAGATTCTTCAATTTGTTTTAACAAAGAATTCATAGCATTCATCGTTACTAAATCATTATATAAATCTACTTCGGGAACAGAAATATATCCGGTAACATATGCTTGTTTTTCTCCTTTTAATTCAACAGTATCGAAGGTCATTGTATCAGTATTAAACCGATAACTAGATTGATTATTCATTGTATTTTTCATCTCTTGAACTGTTTCCATATTATTTGTCATTTTTTATTATTTTTAAAACCATCAAACTAATTTTTGTCGGTATGCTCGTACCATTCTGCACACCATGAGACTGTATTGTTTAGATTTGTTTGGTTAGTTAATTTGAAAATGTATACAGTATTTTGTTTTAGAATTATTTCTCTTTCTCTTTCAGCAAACCCAGCAACCTTGTTTGCTCCTGAAAATTGTGCATAAATACTTGTACCCTCAGAAGTAAATGTGTCCCCAACTCTTGCAATTCCTGATGTGACATTTGCACTATTACGGTTATTATTTCTAGGTATTAGAACAATTCCGGCAGCGTCAACTACTGCTCCTTCAAAAATTTCAAATGATATAGCACCAGTTCCTTGAAATGCAAATGTTAAATGTAACCATTCAACTGTGTTAGATGTTGTATAAGTAAAGTCTTCAATATCTCCACTGCCTAAAGTTTTATAATTACATAAATAAAAATGACTTCCAGAATGGATTTCATGATGTTCATAATTTATACTTTGTAATGTGTTTGTACTTGAATCAACACCTATACTATTACCAATAGAATCAGTCATAGTAACTCGTCTAGCTTCGGCTGTGTTCTCATAAGTTCTTTGGTCTTGTTCTTGTTTACCTATTTTTGTATCATATGTCATTTTCTATTTTTTGAATAAATTCTTTTTCCTCCTCTTCAACTTCTTCTAATTCTTCCTCTTCTCTTTCGTATTCTCCGAATTTTAAAACCTTAGTAATTAACTTATTGTCTGACATGTATTTCTCAATAAAAAAGATATTCTCCTCGCTGTTCTCTGACTTTTTCCAAACAGACCTTATCAAAACAATTCCTTCATAAGTAATGAACTCGAAAAAAGATTCATGTTCTTTTACAAAGATTGTATTCTGGTTAAAAAACTTTAAATGAAAAGTTTCCCATTCTATATCTATTATCATTATGTTGCACTCCACTCAAAAACAGTTATAGGCTCACATGGTTGAGGGTTTTCCTCATCATGTGTACAGTTATCAAACTCTAACATAATTGCATGAGTTAAACCAGTCTTTGCCCATCCATTCCAAGCACCGTTTACAAAACCTTTATATTTGTTTACCTTATTTGGTTTTATCAAATACAAATCACAATCTAATGTAAATTCTCCAGTGTTCAAATCATCTTCGATTATTTCACATACTGGGTCTTGGTAAAATTCAATTGGATTGAACTTACTTTCTAAAAACATTTTTATTTCTTCCAAAGAACTTAATTCAGTTCCTTTAACTTTTAATCTAAAAAATCCTATCATTTTAATATGTTGAACCACTCCCTGAATTATATAAATCTGTAATTTCTCCCGATGTTAATTCTTTCTCCCAAAAATACACATCATCCTGAAGTCCGCCAAAAGGAAGAAAAGTAGAATGTGATATTCTAATTCTTGTCATAGTAAAATCAGTAAGAGAACCAGCACTAGACCTATTAACTGATTGCAATGTTCCATTTAAATAAATTTTCATTCCAGAAGAGACACCGCTTCCGCTATAAGTTACACAAACATGATACCAGACAGCAGTAGAAGTTAAAACACCAGAAGATGTTGTAGTTCGTAGATTATTCGCTCCATCAAAAAGTAGAAAATCAATCTCTCGACTAGCGAGAACCCCTACCCTAATTTTTGAAGCACCAGTTGCATTTGGAATCCAAAAATTATATTCCGTACTTGTTGCTAAAAGCTTAATCCATCCAGAAAAACTGTATGCATCACTTGTTAACTTCCAACTATATGTATTAGCACTTTGGCTTAATTCATCATTAACCCCATCAAAAGAGGCACAATCCCCAATAACTCCTCCTGATACGAATGAAACTCCACTACCAGGGTTTGGCATATCGGCTCTTCCAACACAGCTTGTAGTATCGTTTAGTTTCCATCCATCAGTTAATCCTGTGTTAAGTGTCGCATGACCACCAAAGCCGATATAAGTATCATTTATTTTATCTAAATCTAATTTTGCATCATCATTATTTTTTGATATTAGATAGATTGATTTATTATTTATTTTTCTAATTCCCATTAAGCTATCTCCTGATATGTTTGACTAGGATTAAAATAAGCTATATCTGCTGAAACAGCATGACCAATAATTCTTACAATATCAGCACTTGCACTTGGTGCAGTTTCTGTTGTACCACCTGCTGTTGTACTAAGAAATAATTCTGCTCCAACTGTCCAAGCCCAAGTATCATATCTCAAAAATCCTCTCAATAAGAAAACACCAGCATTTGTTGCAGTAATAGAATTTGTTGCCATTACTAACATTCCTTTACTTGTTGCAACAGCGTCTGCATCACATAAAGTAATTCCACCTGCTGAATCTAAATAACCCACCTGGCCAATTGTAAATGAACTTGTTGCTGTAAAACTTGCTACATCCCCACTCCAATTTAAATTGGCTGAAGGTGTTGAATCTAACACTCTTGATTTTGCATAAATATTATCCCACTTCTTAGCATCTGTTCCAAGGTCATCTGTTTCATCTGTGTCAGAAATTAATGAAGTATTAATTGCAACCGAAGCCAAATTATCTAAAGCTGTTGTTGCTCCACCTGTTGCTGTTGATGCTTGGAATGATGGTGCTGCTCCAGCTCCATTAGAAGTAAGAACTTGTGCTGCAGTTCCTATTGCTATTTCACCAAAAGCAGTTGTTGATGAAGCATATGGTATTAAATATTGTGTCCTTGCATATGTGTTTTGTGTATCAGGTGCCAATCCTGTAATAGTTGTAACAGTGCCTGCATTTCCAGTTATTGAACCAGTGATTGCATTAGTAACTGTTAAATCTGTAAACCATCCCTTAGTTATTCTAGTTCCTGTACTTCCAATATCACCGGTTAGTTGAAAATTCGAACCATCATAAGTCAATCCTGTTGTACCTTCAATTGTACCATTACCAGTCCATACTCCAACTTGATTATCAACAGGTGTACCTACTTTTGTAACATCTCCACTTCCACCTCCACCAGCAGCCCACTCTGGAGCAGTTGCTCCAGCATTCATTGTTAAAACTTGCCCAGCCGTTCCTTTAGCCAATCTAGTTAGAACATTTGAAGATCTATAATAAGTATCACCATCAGCGTCAGAACCTAAAGTCATTGTAACACCACCCAAAACATTTGTAGAATCTGTTATTGTTTTATTTGTTAAAGCTTGAACAGCAGTTAATCCAGCTAATTGTTCAGAAACTCCAGAAGCATCGTATGTTGCAATAAGCATATCACCACCTCCAGCGGGTGTTGTCCATTCAGGAGCAGTTGCTCCTGCATTAACTGTCAAAGATTGTCCATTTGTTCCAATACCAAGACGTGTTAAAATACCACTACCGTTTCTATAATAAACATCTCCTTCAGCGTCAGAACCTAAAGTCATTGTAACACCATCAATTGTTGTAACAGTTCCTGCATTTCCAGTTATTGAACCTGCAATTGGATTTGTAACAGTTATGTCTGTAAACCATCCCTTAGTTATTCTTGAAGCCGTGGCTCCAAAATCTCCAGCCATTAAAAAGTTTATAGTATCATAATATAAATTTGTTGAACCTTCAATAGTGGTGGCGTTTGTCCATACAGCAATTTGGTTGTTAACTGGGGTTCCAGTATTTGATACGTTTCCAGTTCCAGCAGTTACCCATTCTAACCCCGTTGCTGTTGCACTGTTTGCACCCAAAACTTCTCCATTAGCACCAACTCCTAATCTAGCATCAACAGTTGTATAAGTAAAAATGTCTCCCTTAGTTGTTAAAGGGTTTGGTTCTCCTGCTCCTAATTGAAAATCATTACCACCATCATCAGTAAACCATAATTGGTTTGGTGTAGCTGTTTTTACCCAGAGCTGTCCATGCCCAGGAATGTCACTTGATGCTGAAGCTTGTTCTTTAACATATGCAACACCTGATGAAATTGTAAAATCTCCACCCTGTAATCCAAGTCCTTGTAAAAATGAACCTATAGGTATAAAAGCTACTTGACTAGCCGTGAATGTTGCAACAGCCGATGAACCTGCTGTAATATATACAGCTGTTCCAGTTTTACAAGCTAATTCTAAATTATCTGAAGCATTACCACCAACTCTGTGACCAGATGAAGATACAGTTCCCCAATGGTGTTGGTCTCCAATTGCTTGTAACATTCCACCATTAACGTATAATTCAGCTGTTGCATCTGAAGCTCCATTAATTCCAACATTACCACCATAAGTTATTCCATTAGTGTCAACTGTCCAAACACTATTTATTGTGTTACCTGTCCAACTTAATCCTGTTCCAGCTGTAATAACCGTCGAAGGTGTTGCTGTGAACGATGAGTTTGTTGTAACGCTACTATTATTTGAAACCTCAGTATCAAAATCTGAAATATTTGAAGCAGCTAAAGAAGTCCATAATAAACCTGTAGTTTCACCACTAGCAGCTAATAATGCCTGTCCATCTGTTCCAACTGCTAATCTAGCGTCAACAGTTGTGTAAGTATAAACATCCCCTTTAGTTGTCAAAGGACTACTAGAACCAGCTGATGAAAATTCTAAAGCTGTTTCACCAGAATTAACTGTTGCTACTTTACCAGCTTGTCCAGAATATGTCGAAGGTGTGTCTGTCAATCCTAAAAATGTTGTAATTCCTACAGCTGCTGAAAATTCTAAAGCTGTTTCACCAGAATTAACCTGAGGAAATTTCCCAGCTTGTCCAGTATAAGTGGATGGTGTATCTGTTAATGCTATAAAATCAGATGTTCCCGACCCTGCTCCGCCTTCAAAAGTCACCGTAATAGGTTGTGCGTCTTCAATTGTTGCAGTTATTTCTGTCATTTTTATGCTACTGAATCAGTTACTCCTTGTACTAAATTATAATTTCCTCTTAGAACAGTTCGAACATCTCCCCCCGCTGTTTTAAATTTTATATCATATGGATAAATTCCAGGTGTAATGTTTAAAGTGTCTGCTCTATCGATTGTTATTGATACCACTCCCAATGTTGGACTCGGAATCGATGTAATTGTTTTTTTATAAATAGATTGTGCATCTGAATCGCTTTTATCCTTCTTCAATGTCATATAAAAAGTATAACCTGTTAAATCAATGGGGTCTGAACTACCATCAACTAATGTTAAGTTGTATGGAAAATCATCTCCTTCATCAAAGTTTAAATCTTGGTATTGTGCTGCCATCTTAGTTGTCCTCCCTTACAAATCTTATAATTGTTCTACAGTTGGGATGAAAAGGCGGATATAATGTCGTGTATGTTTTATTGTCTACAGTAACTTCAAATTCTTTATCTAAAGGAATTGCCTCTTCCTTTGTTCCATATTTTCTATGTTCATGTTTACAAATATTAGATGTTTTATCGTCTAAAGTTATATGTAAATATTTCTTTAAAACTATTCCAGCTGCTTGGGCCTGTTCAGCTCCAGAAAAAGCACCAGCATTGTTTGCTCTTAACTTCTCCGTCCTCATAACTGTTTTTAATCTGTTTGAATATTTTGAATCGTCAAATACTTCTTTTACTCTTTTCTTCAATTGTTGTGGTGTTTCTTTATTCATAATTCCTCTCTGTAATTCCTGTCTTAACTGATTACCAACTTCATCCGCATGGGATTGTAAGTTTTGAAAAACATATTCATTTAGGAAATTTATATCTTTATTACTAGCTTCAAAGTTAATATTAGGATTAACTTCATTCTCAACCTTTTCCATCGAGCCTATAAACTGTTTTCTTAAAAAATCATTAACTTTAGGTTGAAACGGTCTTATAGACATAATATCTAAAAATTTATTGATAATGGTTTCAATCAAACCTTTATACTCGAAGCTCGTTTTCATTAAGGTTACCTACCGCTATTTCTATATCCTCGCCTATTGTATCAATATACTTTTCTATTTCTCCTAATGGATTAGACTCCGCTTTCTCTTCTGGTTCCTTCTTCTTTGGTTTATCCTCTTTCTTGTTAAAATTATCATTACCTTCTTCCTTAAACCCGTTCTGTTTGTCAATCATTGCCATTTCCTTTTCTTCTTTCTCAACCATACCCTTTTCTAATTCAACAGTGTCAATACCTAATTCTTCTGCAACCATCATAGGGGTTTTAATTCCCATCCGTATTTGCTGTTCCAACAATGTGTGCTTTGCAGTATCTTCTTGAACATCATATTCGTCGAATACAAATTCAAGAGGCACATCTGCTGGGTCTGCGTTATCAAAGAATTCAGTTAATAATTGTGTATTAAAGTGGTATGATATAACATCTAAGATAGGTTTGATTGCTTTACGTTTGAATGCTTTTATTTGTACTTCACTTGTTGATTTATTACTATCTTCGGTGAAACCCATTTCTTCTGCATTAACTCCGTAACACATCCACATTACTTTAGTAAACCATTTTTGTTGTGCCATAACTTCCATATCCTTAGCTGTGAAGGAAAAAGGTGTGAACTTTATTTCACTAGTTGAAACAGGCATCTTGTTAAACTTCTTTCTATTGTTTCCAAACTTATCCTTGAATGTAAATTTAGATACAAAGTTTTCTTTAAAGTTTTTTAGAACATCATTGGTTGCACCGATTAATGATATTGCTCCATCAGGCATATTGTTGTTAATATAGAAATCTAAATTGAAATCTGCACCATAAATTAAGTTCATGATAATTTCTAAAAGTCTACCAGTTGGAGAAGTTCCATAAATTGAATCTGAACGAGGCATTTGCATCATGTAGATTATTTCTCTCTTTCCGAATGGTATTGGCATTGAACCTGCTGTCCATCCGTATTGGAAATAAGCAGCATCTTCTTTATACAATAAAGAATATGTTTTCATTATTTGTTGTTGAGACACCGTTGGTGTTCCACCAAAGTCAATATTAACTCCTGTAAATCCATCAGGTAAAGGTAGTACAAAGTCTGCACGGTTTCCAATGTATCCATAAATGTCTGGGTTCTTTAAAAATAATGAACCATCTCTTGAAAACATTTGAGTCATCTTTTTCTTATGGTCGAAAACTTTAACAAGAACGGCGGAATCGGTTTCCAATAAGTCCGTGATTATTTGTCTTAATAGGTGTTGTAAAGATTCCTCATTACCGTTTGGGTTTCGTAGAAATTTAGTAATATCTTTAATCTTATCGGTATAATCAACTCCGTCGTCTTGAAATCCGTCTTTTACTTTTACTTCCCAACCATTTGAAGTTGCTTCATCACATAAGGTCTTTATCACAGAAAAAACATATGGGTTTTTAGCCAACATCTTTTGCTGTGGGGTATTATCTTGTCTCGGCATTCCATATGGTGGTTTGTAAAGAAAATTAGGTATGTATGCTTTGAAGATGTCAGAGTTCTTTGTTTCAATATCAACCCCAGAATTGTCTTTAGAATTATCTAAGGCTTTAACTTCAACCGGTGTTCCCGACCTCTTAAAATAATCAAACATACCCATTTTAAATATAAGACATAAAAAAGAAAAAAAATATATTTATAAAACCATCAAACTTATTTCAGAACAGTGTTTAATGCTTTTAGGTCAGAATTTACTTCTTTTGATTGTTTTTTAAGATAATCTAATTGTAATTTCATCTGTTTCTTATTAGTCAAATCAATAATTCTCTTGTTCAGTGCTTGCATTTGAAGTTTGAAAGCCTTTGAACCTTTTTGAATTGCATCAGTTGCATGTTTCATTAGTTTATCATCAATATCTTGTAAATCTTTAACCTTATCATACTGTTCTTCCAATTGTTTGATTTGTTTACGTGCATTAGTCTTTTCATTAACTATGAAAGATTTTAATATTTTAATTTTATCTTTCTTAATTGTCTGAACAGTCTTTTGTGTAAACGAACCAACTTCTTCCCTCTTATCACCATTAGGAATAAATACAGTATCACTAGCATCAACAGTTACCTGAAGATTTCCTTTTACAATTTTAAATGTTTTTGTCATTTTGTTTTTTGTCCTCCTTTGCATTTTGTATAATGTACAGTTCGAAATTTTTTCCTTTCCTTATCACTCATTGTATGCCATAATATAATATTTGAATCTGCTTCCATTCTAAAATTACGATTACACCTCCGACATGTGAAAATCAAAATACTATCATATATAATCTTTACTCTAAATCTTCCAACGGTATTCGGAACCCTTACACCGTGTTTAGATTCATGTTGTGTACAGTATGGACATTGTAAATATTTCTCTGTAGCTTCCTCGGGTAATTTCATTTTAAATAAACAACATTCCCCCAGTGTTAATAGTCATTAATTCTAAAGCATATCCAAGAGCAATTGGAATGTCTGGATGCACACCAGCCTCAACAAGTTTACCATCTGACAATGCAAAAGATATACATTCAGATAATATTCTATTGCCAATTATTTTGTCTTTTTCTGTTTTATATGGAATAACTATTCTACCATTTTCAAATGCTGTAGCCAATCTCATAATAAGATTAATCTTACCGACGGTATGACGTTTATCACTCCAATCGTAATCAGGTTTCCTTCTCGCTGCAGGATCAGATGCTGAAGTCCAGAATAATGTTATAGGTAAACCCCATTGTTGAATGTCTTTACTGATTGCTTTAATTGAATTCTCTTCTAAACCAATTTGGTCATACTTATGTCTTTCATATAATATATCTTTTATCAAAGACATTTGTTCATTCACAGATAGACCCTTTTCACTTTCACAGTTTGTAACATAATAACTTCCATTATCTTCTCCTAATCCTACAAAGGCTGAACTGTCTGCTGTTACTCTATCTGAGAATGCAAAATCTACTCCAAGTGTTTTCATTGAGTATCCACCCTTAGCTGTATTATCAAATGAAATAGTTTCATCGAATGCTTCTTCAACCCATTCACGTTTAATTATTGAAGATGTTGTGTCAATAGGATTATTCAGATACTCTTGTTGGAACGGTATTGACCCTATTGACCTTTTTATTGCTAATAATTTATCCTTAGTAAAACGTTCAGGCCATAGAATATTATTTAATTCAGGATCACATGCAGAGAATGTTTTACCATTATACAGTTTTAACTTTTTGGCTAGCAATGAATCGTAATGTAATAATGTTCCAATCATTTTGAACCGTCCATTAATATCTAATGATGGAATAATAATTTTATTTAACTTGTTTGAATCTTTAATCCTTAAGTCTGGATTAAGCACTCTCTCATCAGATTCAATATCATCACCAATGATTAAAGTTGGTCTAATGTTTCTATGTTTAAAACCTCTTATATTCTTTTCGAACGACGCTGCTTCCACTCTGCACCCCTTCAAATCAAAACAGTCTTCACGGTCTTTACCGTCGTCATCTCTAGCTTTTGATGGAGTTAAATCACCATACACAGATCTTAATAGTTTATTCTCTTTGAACTCATTTCTTATCGGGTCAAGAAACTGAACTGTTTTAGAATGATTTTG
The DNA here is from genome assembly GCA_964583035.1 of uncultured Akkermansia sp. Taxonomy (GTDB): domain Bacteria; phylum Verrucomicrobiota; class Verrucomicrobiia; order Verrucomicrobiales; family DEV007; genus Arctic95D-9. Next base: position 8,211 of record CAZOUP010000107.1, on the reverse strand, counting down.
TGATACATAAACTATGTACTTTTCTAACTCATTAACTATAGAATAGATTAAAAAGATTATTCCTACTACCGATGATTTAGCATGACCTCTTGGAGCAGCTAGAGCACCATCACCTGTTTTAAACATTTCCTCATAAATGTGTTTATGGAATGATGGAGATTTATTTGTACAAGTATTTGGAAAAAACACTTCACCAAATAAACTTATATTTTCTTTAAAGGAAAAAACATATTGTAATGCGTTTTTTATTTCTTCATCATTACCATTATTTATTATATTTTTAATTTGTCTCTTTGTTCTTATCATTTTAATATGATTACCTCATCTCTATGGGATAAAGATGAGGTAATACGGTTACCCCTTTTTATCATCTATATCAACCAGAATGTTGTGAATTCGCATACACAAAATCTTATCCTCCATATATCAGGAGTTGATTGATACAATAGACCTCACGATTTTACCCTTCGTTTCCACTAGGGTTTTTGGTCTTGATGAATATGATGAGTGAGGGAAAAAGATTGTGTTGAAAAAACCCCCACCCAACATCTTGATTTTGCGTCAAGAGTATGATTTTTTACGGTAGCCTCTTCCTTCTACTACTTCACCGTTTTCGTTTTTATTACAGTCTAAACATATTTTTTGTTTTTTACTTGTTGGCATGTACATTTTATCACATCGTTTACAAGGTTTTCTTAGGAAAGCCCTGGGTTTATATTTTCCTCTTATGAACTGTTTCATGTTTAATCATTTGATAATCTTATAACTAAATCCTCTTTTTCTTTATCTGTTAAAACTATGGCAGAAATTAAATGTTTTGAATCATTTTCTTTTGTTCCGTGTTTTTTAGCATGCCAATCTAAAGCCCTTTGAACTGCTATATTCATATCTTTTATTTCATGTGATTCTTTAATCATCTTTTGAATATATTCAAGAATATACATTTCAGACATATTATAATCAGTCATCATTCTAAAAATCATTGCCTCTCCCTCATTGTTCAAACCTTTCTTACGCATCTCTCTGAGTCTTGCAGCAATTTTTGCGTTTGGATTATCTTTTAATGCCTTACCACCATCACTACGTATCTTTCTTTGTTCTACCTCTCCCCTGGTACTAAGTATTTTAAGGTTTTTTAATGAATTAGGATGCATTTTTTTAGTCTTCTCAGAGTAGTCTTGAGTTATTTCATCACCTGTCATACGATAATAATAATAATATTCTTTATAAGAGTTTCTGAAGCAAGTGGACAGTTATGACCGTTATCCAAGGTATTCTATACTATACGCGAGAGACTTAAAAAATTCTCTTAAGGGTTGAAAACTACGGGATACCGGTCATTTCTGTCCATATTTTGACTAAAACACCCAATTTCACTACAAAATTAATATAAATATTTAAATATAAGTGGTTGTAATATCAATTATGGCTCTAAAAGTGTGTGATAAAAAGGTGAAATTCTCAAAATGTGTATAGAAATCCCATCAAATCTAGACGAATTACGCTTTATCAATCTACATCAGGACAATCCTACTAAACAAAAACACCCATATGGGAACGCTTGGACTAAGAATCACTTCTCACACTCTGAGCAAACTCAACGTTTGAACGGTGATAAATCTTATGGAGTAATGTGTGGACAGTCAAATCTAATTGTTGTAGATTGTGATAGAAAAGAGCTTCAAGATGTAATTCTTCAAAATTCAATGCTATCAAACACTTTCACAGTTAAGACAGCGGGAAAAGGATTGTACCATTTCTACTTCCAAATTGACCCTGACCAACCATTTCCCGAAAACCCAAGTTATCCAGGTCAACCAAGAGGCTACAAACTAGACAATGTAAAAGGTGACCGAATTGGAGATGTTCAAGGTTCTGGAACTCAGGTAGTTGGTCCTAACTCAAAAATGATAGATGGTAGAAGATATGAAATCGTTAAAGATGTTCCAATTGTCAAAGTTCCTTACGATTATCTGAGAAATCTACTTCTAAACACAGACATTGGAATACATATCATTGAAAAGGAATCTAAAATAAAAAACCACTCAATATCAGATGAACTCCTAGAGCTCTCAGACCCCCAGACAGCCGCCATAAAGAGCAAAGTTAAAATATCTGACCTATTACCCAAAAAACTGTTAAAACTCTACCAGGAGTCTCCTAGTGGCCATACTGGGTGTCCCTTCCATACATCTGAGTCCAATTCTTGCTTCCACATCACAGATAACAAGGTTTTCCACTGTTTCCACTGTGGAAGGGGTGGAGATGTCATATCTCTTCAACAATATCTAAACGGTGATGATAACTTCATAAAAGCAAAGTTTGACTTGATGAAGAAAATCGGATTAATAACAGAACTAAAGGCTCAGGTTATAACTGCTTTGGCTAGTAAGAAGCAAAAGGACAAGAACAAGGCATTTGAAATGATGGCCAATGAATTCATTAAACTTTACAATGTTAAAACCGTTAGGTCTGATATATCTCCTGAGGTTTGGATTTACGATAAGGGAATTTACGTTCCTAATGGAAAAACCTACATAAGAACTTTCATCTATGAAAACATTGGGGCTCTTTCTAATCAACAATTTGACAATCGTGTAATCGATTTAATCATGAAGAAGACTTGGATTGAATATGATGACTTTTTTCGAACTACTTATCCTGCTAAGATTCCTGTAATGAATGGAATATTAAATACTGATACACAATCTCTGGAGATATTCTCTCCGAACTATTTCTTTTTCAATAAACTGCCTGTTTCATTTGACCCAACTGTTGGGTTGCCAAAAACTTTTATGAAGTTTCTAAATGAAATACTTTCAACACAATCTGACCGTGATGCTATTCAAGAGATGTTTGGTTATTGCCTTTATCGTGACTACAAATGGCAGAAAGCGTTCTTACTGGAGGGTAACGGTTCTAACGGTAAATCTGTTTTATGTAGAATCTTGGAAACTATGTTAGGAAAATATAATGTTTCAAATTTGACTCTTCAATCTCTGGAGACCGAGAAGTTTATGTTACACAACTTAATGAATAAACTTGCAAACATTGACGCTGACTTACCTAATAAAACTCTTGAACTTACAAACCGTTTTAAGGCTGCAACGGGTGAAGACCCTTTAGACATTGATAGAAAGTTTAAGGAGCCTGTGAAGTTTAGAAATTATGCTAAGATGATTTTTGGTTGTAATAACGTTCCTAAAACTAAGGATACTTCTGAGGGATTTATGAGGCGTTGGATGATTATACGATTTCCTTTCGAGTTTGTTGACAAACCAATTAATCCTAATCAAAAGTTAAGGGATATTAACATTGTAAAATCTTTAACTACTGACAAGGAAATGAATAGTATTTTGAATTGGTCGTTGATTGGTTTGAAAAGGTTATTCGAGAATAATAATTTCACACACAACCAGGGTACTACTGACATAAGAAATTTCTGGAAGAGGAAGTCCTCAATTGTTGCAGCATTTATCGATGATAATTTAACCGAGGAAGCTGGTGAGATGATTTTGAAGTATACATTCCTAAAAGAATTAAAGGAGTATGCACAGAATGAACGGTTACCAATTTGGAGACAGATTAGTAATGAGTTAGAGGAACAGGGAATATTCATCGAACGTAAAACTGTTAATTATCTCAAGAGTCAATACTTAATTGATATAAACTTCAAAGACCCTTCCAAGAATATTAAAAACCCCAACACTGAGGGGAAGTTGATTCTCGATGATCCGGTTTTTAACGAGGAGACGAAGTCAAAATGAGAATCTTAATTGCTTGTGAAGAAAGTCAAGCAGTTTGTAAATCATTTAGAAAATTAGGACATGAAGCATACTCTTGTGATATTTTAGAGTGTAGTGGTGGACATCCAGAATGGCACATTCAAGGAGATGTTTTAAAACAATTAGATAAAGGATGGGATTTAATGATTGCACACCCTCCTTGTACTTTTCTCTCTAATTGTGGAGCAAGATTTCTTTATCCTAAAGGAAAATTAAATGAAGAAAGATATAAAAAAGGAATGGAAGGAAAAGAATTTTTTATGAAATTATACAATGCAGCAATTCCAATGATTTGTGTAGAAAATCCTGTATCAAGTTTAATTTTTGAAATGCCTAAATGTTCACAAGAAATACAACCTTATCACTTTGGACATCCATTTAGTAAAAAAACTCGCCTATGGTTAAAGGGTTTGCCTTTATTAAAACATACTTCTGAAATTAAAGAATTTGTTTCTCTACTTCCTTCAAATACTGGTGGAAAGAAAAAAGGACAAAAGTATCAATATGATAGCACAAAACTTGCTGGTAATTGGTTTAACAAAGGTGGGAAAGCAAGACAGATAAATAGGTCAAAAACTTTTGAAGGAATTGCAAAAGCAATGGCAGAACAATGGGGTTCACAATCTAACGAGGAGACGGAGAAATGAACTATAAATCATATAAAGAATGGATTTTAGAAAAGAATATTGCTAGATGGGAAATTTTTATCTACATTGCTTTTTTTCTATTTTTACATTTATTAAGAGGACATTAAATCAGAATACAAAATGGTAAACGACACAATAAAAACACTTGAAACAGAATGTTTGTTGTACATGGATAGGTTTACAAAAAAAGAAGTTACATATGAAATTGTTGCTATAACTCTTAATAATTATTTCTCACATCTTAGAAATTTAGATGCACTAGAAGTTTCATATGAATCAGAAAAATATAAAGAGATTAGACAGTTTAAAGATTCAATTGATAGATTAAAAGAGCTTTACAAAATAACAAATAAAAATATTTGATGGTTTTAAAAATTACTAAACATTGATAAAAATAGAATGGCAAACAAAAATTACACAGAAGAAGATATTAAAAAACTTTATTTAGATGATAATATGACAGCAAAAGAAATAGCCGAAGAATATGATGTTTCAAAATCTTATATACAAAACTATCTTTCTAAACATGGAATTAAAAAAACCTTAACAGCTGCTGATACAAAAGATAGTATACTAGAAAAATTATTAAACAAACATAATTTATCACAAAAGGAATTAGAAAAAATATTAGTTATGAGTAAAAAGGAAAAACCTAAAAGATTTGCAACAAGAATATTAGATATAAATGCACCACATGTTAAATTTACAGTTATTTCTGATTTACACCTTGGACACAATCAATACAGGCCAGATATTTTAGAGCATGCAATTAAAAATTCTAATCAACAAGGTTCAGAGTTCTTTTTAATACCTGGAGATATTTTAGAAGGTATGAGCGGAAGAGAAGGACATATTTATGAATTAGACCACATCGGTGCCACAAATCAAATGAATTATGGTGTACAACAATTAAATCAAATTAAACAACCAATATTTGGAATAACAGCAACCAATTCTCATGATGGATGGTTCTCAAGTAAAAACAATATGGGATTTGAAGTTGGTCCAGAGTTAGAACGTAAGATTCCTAACTTTAATTTTCTTGGATATGATGAAGCAAATATAGATTTAGAGAATGGAATTAAAATAAGAATGACACATCCTGGAGATGGAACTGCTTATGCTGTGAGTTACAAAGCTCAGAAATATTTAAATGCATTACCAGGTGGAAACAAGCCAGACATTTTATTACAAGGACATTATCACAAAGCTATGTACATGTTTTATAGAAATGTTCACCACTTTGATGCTGGGTGTTTATGTGACCAAACTATTTTCATGAAGAAAAAACAAACTCCTGCTATGACGGGTTATTGGATAATAGATGCTTGGGCAAATGATAAAGGTGTAGACAGAATAAAATCTGAATTTGTTCCATTCTGGGAATAAACAATGGCAAACGATTTAGAGGATATATCTAAGGAAGAGTATGAAACATTTCTTCTTGACATAATTTCTGTTTCTGAAGATGATTGTAATGTTGCAAATGAATTATATAATAAAATGGTTAAATTGTATAGAACATTCAAATCTGATTCTAAAGCTTATATTCTTCACTGTTTTAAACATAAAGATGGTACAATATCTTATGATAGAAAGAAGAAAGAGAAAATTGGATTTAAATTTAGGAATAAGAAAAAATGAAAGAAATCATAGAATGTCTATACGTTGTGGAAGTTAATTATGAAAAAGAAACTATAAAATGTAGAAAAATGGAAGACAGTTTAGGGTTAAGTGGTCACCCAGATTGGAAAATAGTCTTCGGTACTATGTATAAATTTGTAGCAGATGACTTTATTGACCGATATTGTGTAACTGTTCGACAGTAATAAGGTTTAAAAATGATAAAAATATGTAAAAATATAATGAATCTACACACTTATTTCCCAAATTGGGAAACAGCAATTAAATTACAGGAGGTAAAATAAATGAAACAAACAGAACATAAAACACTTTTAGTTGTTCTTTCTGCTGTAGTAATACTAGGAATTCTCCTTAATTGTCTTTTTTTCGCACTTGTAAACAACAATGATGTGCCAACTGCTGATGAAATTGCAGATAAGATAGTAATTCCTGTTCAAAACATGTCAGATTTAAATGAAAAGATAGAATATCTATATAATTTAGAAACTGAAGATGATAGAGCAGAGGACATTGCTGAGGAATTAGTTTTATCTGAAATTGAACTTAAATCTTTTAAGAAAGAATTACTTGAAATTTTAGAAAACGAAACTGATTTAGACAGCTACAAGGATATTTACAAGATTAAAGTTAAAGACTTAGATGTTGACTTATCTGGAGAATCCGCTGAAGTAGAAATCGAATTGAAAGTATACTATTACATCGACGGTGATGAAGAAGAAAAAGAGAGAGCTCTTTTCACAGTTATTTTTGAAGTTATTGACTTAGACGAAGACGACGACTTTGAAGACGCTGAAGCAACACTAGATGAATTAGAACTTTTGAAAATCTACGAATAAATAAAATAATTTTTATTTAATTTTTTTATTTTTATTTATTTTTTTCCCAATAGAAACATATATAAAGAAGATATTATTATTAATAATATAAAATGATAAAACAAAAAAACAAATTTAAGATTGGTGACAAGGTTAGGTGTATTATACATTTAGATAATAATTATTTTGGTTTAGGTTGGGAATTAGGAAAAGAATTTATTATTGACAGGATTATTCCGAAAGATGTATTTAGTGATGCTTGTTATTTTGCTAAAAAAGGATTTGGTGTTTTTGAAATTCATTTAGAATTAGTTGAAGAAATAAAAACTTACAAAACTAAAGACTCTGGAGAGAGGAAACAGTTTGATTCTGGAATGCAAAGAGACACTGAAATTAATAAACCTAGATTCGATTTGATAACACCGTTAAACCAACCCTATAATGAAACAATGTTATACCGTTTGGCTATGTTAATGGGTAGAGGTGCTGAAAAATATTCAGAAATGGATAGATACAAATCATCTGCCTTCAGACACTTCATGCAATGGTTCTCAAACGAAGAAGACGGTGAAGACCATGCTTCAGCAGTTTTTTTCAACATCAACGCATTCGAACATGTTAAGGGGAAGTTAAAATGATAAACACAGAAAAAGAATTGTTGGAAATTTTACAGCCTATGCCATTTGACGATAAAGACCATCAAAAGAAAATTATTTGTGCATTGATTGGGCACAGTAAAATCTGTACAACCTGTTGGGGCTATCGATACTGTGGAAGATGTACAGCACAACTTGGAGACAGTTTAGGCAGTGTAGACTATGGAATTGGAAAAGCCGTTATCATTGGTCATGACTGTGATGTTTGTAAAGAAAATTATAAAAAATGCACCTGGAAGGACAAATATTTAGTCCCAAACCCTTTCACAGAAACTAAAGGAAGTGAATTACCAGAAACAATTTGCCCTTTAGGAGAAACTACTAAAGACTTCGTAGAAAATAAAGATGAGGTAAAGAAAGAATGAAGTTGAGATTTGAAAAAGAAACAGGAGTAGAAGATATGTATTTAGTTTATGAGGATGCAAAGAATACCAAAGAGGTCAAAAAATGAAAACAGGTGAAGAATATACAACTGATAAAATAAAAAAAGAGATTCTTGAAAATTCAATAATTAAAAAAATGAGAGCCGGAAACATCATATTAAAATGAAAACAAAAATAGAAGAAGTAGAAACAAAAATAGAAGAATTGAAAAAACAATTATTAGAACTAGAAGAATTGAAAAAACAATTATTAGAACTAGAAACTAAACCAATTGAACTAAA
>CAZOUP010000106.1:0-18023 GCA_964583035.1 uncultured Akkermansia sp. | reverse complement strand
TCGACCGTCAGAACCTGACCGGTAATATAACGGGCCCCGCCCCCGGCGAGAAAAAGCACCGCGTTGGCGATGTCGTCGGTCTCTCCAAAAGAGCCGAGCGGGATGTCTTTCTTGATCGCGTCCTGCACCTCTTCAGTAAGCTCGTTCGTCATGTCCGTGACAATGAAACCAGGGGCGACCGCATTCACGCAGACCTGACGGGCCGAAAACTCTTTCGCGAGCGCCTTCGTGAACCCGATCAGTCCCGCTTTGCTCGCGGCATAGTTCGCCTGCCCTGCATTGCCCATGAGGCCGATCACGGAGCTGATATTGATGATCCGGGCCCCGTCCGATTTCAGAATACTTCGCTGAAAAGCCTTCACCGCGTTGAATGCCCCTTTCAGGTTGGTATCGAGCACCGTGTCCCAGTCCTCTTCACTCATGCGCAGGGAAAGACCGTCACGGGTCACCCCGGCGTTGTTCACCAGAATACTCACCGGTCCGAGATCAGCCGCGACCTGCTTCCCAAACTCGATCGTCGACTCGTAGTCCGCGATATCGACCGCGTAGCCTTTTGCTTCGCCCGGACCAGCCGCGTTCATTTCCTCAGCCGCCGCTTGAGAATTCGCCTCGGTCCGGCTTGCGACCGCCACCTTGGCTCCTGCTTCGACAAAACGCCGGGCAATCTCTTTTCCAATTCCCCGTCCGGAACCCGTCACGACAACGACACGATCTTTAAATTCGCTCATGCGCCGTAGTTCTCACACCCCGCCGTTTGCTGCAACGAAAAAAGCAGAACGCCCTTTCCATCCAACCCTGTTGGATCAATGACCTAACCCTGTTCAGTCGGCATTCAGAGCGGTGGCGTTTCCGAAAACGTCATGACCATGAACATCGCAAAGCCGTTGTTCACGATGTGAATCAGGATCGGCGCATAAATCGAACCCGTCTTCCAACGAACCACGCCAAGGAGGATGCCGAGGGCAAAAATAAACGTCAATCCGTAGACATCGTATTGCCCGTGAATGAGTGCCCAGGTGAGTGAGGTCAGGAAAATTGTCCCCCAAATTCCGAGCTTCGACTCTTCCCACCCGCGAAAGAGAAATCCCCGAAAAAGAAACTCCTCCGCAATCGGAGCAAAGAGCACGAGGCCGACGAGGAGGAGAGGATACTCACGCGCCGAATCTGCAATATCCAGCATCCACTCGTTCGTTTCCGGCGCTCCCGAAAGTTGCAGCAGCCAACCCAAAAGTAACGAGAATCCGATCGTGAGAGGGGCAAGAAGAATCCACCAAATCTTCCGCATTGGCCTGAGCGAGAAATAATCCCGCTGCCCGATCCCCTGTCTGAGATGAGCGAAAAAGACGCATCCCGCAAGCATCACAGGAAAGGAAACAAACATCGAAATGGAGAGACCCCGCCCATCGAGAATCAGCGTCTCGATATTCTCCAGTAAACCGGTGAGCCCTTCCGGCCCATCCCATTGGAAAATGAAAACGAGACCAATCGCGACGACCGATTGGATCGTCAGGAAGGTCATCGCGATAGCAACGCCCATTCCCAGGGTAGGCCAGAAGCCCCACGGAGAGGGCTTTGCGACGGGTAACTGCGGCGGCACCGGCGAAGCGAAAGCGGCCTCCTGATCAGACATCCTCAGCCTCCCCCTGCGAATTTTCGTCCTTATAACTGCTCACGACGAGACCGCTTAGGTATTTGTCAGGATCATCAATCGCCTCGGCTGACAGGTTGAAGCTCTGCTGCCCCGTATTTTGTCGAATCAGGTTCAGTCCAAATTTGTAATCCCGGAAAAGCTCTTCACACAACTGGAGGACGCTGCGTCCCTGCGCTTCCGAAATCTCTCCGAGACGATTGATCGCCCCGCTTTCAAAGAGAAGACGACAGCCGTGCTCTTCTTCGAACTTGCGGCGAAAAGCCGACACTTCCCCCATGAGTCGCGAATCCTCGACGGACCCCGCCTTTTCGAGAATGGCCGCGAGCGCTGCATCCGGCTCGGCGACCAGTTCCCCGTCAATGAGCAGCTCCGTCACCGGCGTTCCGGGGAGTTCAAATTTAAACTGCCGGAAGAGTCGCTCACAAATGGTCATGAGACCTCGCGCTCCCGTTTTTTCCTCTGCCGCTGCCACCGAAATTTTCTCGAGCGCCGAATCAGCGAACTGAGCCTGGATTCCGTAAGCTTCAAACTCGCGCTCATATTGACGAATGAGACTGCCCTCGGAATGTTTCATGATGTCGAAAAGATCGCCCGCCTCAAGGTGATCACAAACGACCCGAACCGGAAGTCGTCCGATAAATTCCGCTTCGAAACCGAACTCAATAAAATCCTGCGTCGTCACAGAATTCTGCAGCACCGATGACTCGTCGGTGATCGCCGTGTCCGCTCCGAATCCAATCGCCCCCTGTCGCAGGCGCCGCTCAACGATTTTTTCCAGTCCCGAAAACGCCCCGCTGACGATGAAAAGAATGTGCCGCGTGTTAATCGTCTCGCGGCTCGGCTTGCCGCCGCGACTCATGTTGAACATCGCCTGCATTTGCGACTGCATGTCCTGAGGGTTGCGAACCGCGACCTCGGTTTCCTCCATCAATTTCAGGAGCGTCGTCTGGACGCCCCGACCACTCACGTCGCGTCCGCCCGCATTTGCCGCCGTCGCAATTTTATCAATCTCATCGATGTAAACGATCCCGTATTCGGCGAGTTCGACATCGCCATCGGCCTTTCGGACAAGCTCCCGGACAAGGTCGTCCACATCGGCCCCGACATATCCAGTCTCGGAAAATTTCGTGGCATCCGCTTTCACAAAGGGAACTCCGATCAACTCGGCAATGTGTTTCACGAGGTAGGTTTTACCCACTCCTGTCGGGCCTAACACGATCACATTCTGCTTTGCAAATTCGACCTTCGCCGCTTCGACAGGATCAGTCACCGCAAGTCGTCGCAGATACTTCGCGTGATTGTAATGATCGCAAACCGCAATCGAGAGCGCTTTCTTCGCTTCATCCTGACGGATCACGAATCGATCAAGATGGTCTTTAATTTCGCGGGGAAGCAAATCGAAATCAAACACATCCGTTTCGTTTTCACGAAGATCATGATCTTCTCCGCCTTTCTCCTCCGCCGGGGCAAAGGGATTGTTGAAGCCGGGCATCCCTGAAAAAGAAACCTGATCTCCGAAATTCGATTTCAGAAAATCTGAGAGGCGCTTTGAAATTTCTTCCGGGTCAGGAAACGGCGGTTCGTCTTTGTCAGGCATAGCGATAAAAGTTTCGTTCGGGAGAAGTTACGACGCAAAGCAACGAAGGCGATTACAAGCAAGGGGCCACTTTATACCGCAGGAAGCCTAACCGGACCGCAACTTCGAGATGATCTCCCAGCGTTGCGCAAACGATTCATCGATCGCCGCAACGACCGCCGCGAGTCGCTCCGCCTCCCCGGCCTGCTGGGTCGCGAGCGAAAAGAAGATGACTTTTTCCCACTCGGCAATTCGCGAGGGAGTCGGCTCCCCCATAAGTGATTCCGCTACTTCACGAAGCCAGTCGGGAGAGAACTGATCGACGCTCACTTCATTGGGTCCGAATCCGAGATCAACGACAAAGAAAGAGGGATTCGCCGAGGTGATTTCGGCATCGAGAGGCACCCCTTCGCGGCGGCGAATTGTGCCGTTGAACCCCTGCTCATCCAGCTCCGCGGCCACCATGACAACAAATTCTGCCGCCTCGGTGTATGCGCTCACCAGCTCACTTTGCCAGCTTTTACCAAGCTCTGAAGTTACTTGCAAGGTGCTGACGATCGATCCTGCTTCCGCGAATCGAAGCGACTCCTGAAGCCCGTTTGCCTCCTGCAGAGCGCCCAGCAGAATCTCGCGATCAGCCTGCTCTGCCGCCGAGAGTTCACCGCTGTCTGCGGCGACACCCACCGGAGCCGGATCCGACTCCGGGACCTGAGTCACTGAACTCACCGGGGCAACTTTTACTTCTTTCTCCTGTTTCTCTGCCTCTCTGATCGCTTCGATCCGCGCCAGTCGCGCTTTCACAAGCCGCTCCGTTGCGCCCCGGGTTTGAAATTTCCCGACCACTGCTTCGAGCGCAGCTTGATGTGCATTGAGCTCTCCTCGCTGCTTTCGATTCGGATTGGGGAGCGGCTGGAGAATTCGCCAGTCTTCCTTGAAAGGCTCAGCCGATGATTTAAGCCCTTTCATCCACTCGAAACCTGCCGGAACCGTTACCGCGTCACAAGCGTCAAAAAGGCGAATTGCAGACTCGAACTGGCCCTGCTGCCAATTCTTCACCGCCGCCGTGAGAAGTCCCATTCCCTCAAGTTGGCTTCCGGCAAACATCTCAGTCCCATCGAGCAACGGGAGGGGCGAGGAGAATGTCTTCGCCGCTCTTGCCATGAAATCGCGAATCTGATCCATCTCCGCTCCCCCCGCGTCAGGGACTGCGGCGATGTAGCCAAAAGACTCCCGAGCCTCCACCTCACGCCCGAGAACAAGCCTCGACAATCCCTGAAAATACAGACTCCACATCCGCGTCGCCGAGGCCATGCCCGTCTCGCCGACGAGTTCGTCAAAAATGGGTTCCGCCTTTCTGAAATTTCCCGCCATGATCCAGTCACGGCCCTCAAGGAATTTGCCGGTGTTGGAGTTGTCACCCGCGCTGATGACCCGCTCCTCCGCGCTGATCCCGAGGCCCCCTTCGATTTCCACTTCCTTTTTCGACTGCACGCCCAAAGCAACCAACACGAGGACAGTGACCGCGAGTCCACAAACCACCAGGACCTTCGGCAAGGCGGAACGCCTCTTCGTCGACCGCTCTCTCGAGACCGCCCCGAATTGCTTCGACTCGATCTCCTCGATTTTTTCAAGAATCGCCTCGTAGGACTCGACCCGGTCCTCAGGTCGGTAAGCCATCATCTTTTCGATGAGCTTCAAGGTCGGCTTGCTCAGGCTGGGAGCCTCCCCCTTCAGATTCATGGTCTGCTTTTTGATCTCCTTCAACTCGTCCATCGACGAAGTGTTGGCTTCAAAAGGAGGCTTTCCCGCGACGGCATGATACAAGGTCGCGCCGAGACTGTAAATATCACCGAGGTGAGTGTCCGATTCACCGTCCAGCTTTTCCGGCGGCACATAGTACGGCGTCGCCCATAGCTCCTCAGACTCATCCTCGCCGTCCTGATGCACTGCGAGGCCGAAATCGACGAGCTTCGCGGTGCCATCCTCCATCACGAGCATGTTCCCCGGCTTGATGTCCCGGTGGATCAGTCCCTCATCATAAGCAGCCTTAAGCCCGCTCGTGACATCGTGAGCAATGTGAAGGACCTCCCGCTCCGGGAGGCACCCTTTATCAGCGATCATCTGCTCAAGGCTCAGCGCATCGATGATTTCCATCGCGATGAAAAAGTATCCCTGATCACGACCCACCGTGTAGACCTTGACCACATTGGGGTGCAAAATCGAGGCCGTCAGCTTCGCCTCGCGCTCGAACATTGCCGTGAGCGAACTGTCCAGGCTCAGGACTTGATGCAAAACTTTCAGTGCCACTTCACGCTGGAGGTGGATATCAACCGCCTTGAAGACCTGACTCATCCCGCCCTCCCCGAGCAACCCGGTGATGTGATATTGCCCCATCGTCCGGCGCATTCTCACCGTGACCTTACAATGCGGGCACGCGATTTCAGTGAACGGCGAAAGCGCCGAAACGTCGATCGCCTTCGAGCAATCGGGACAATTATCAACGACAGGAGTTTTCGACTCGGGTTCTTCCATGTGGCACCAACTCCCGGAGATCAGATTAAACCTCTAATCTACCGGAAAGACGAAAGCTTATCGCGGTGATTGAAGAGGTCCAGATTTTTCGTTGAGGAATAGGCACGCCCTTACGAGCCACCAGCATTTTTCAGAACCACATCAGCGACCCCCATTTCAACGGCTTCCTCTGCACTGAAGTAACGCATTTCCTCATCGCGACTTTCAAGCCACTCTGCCGGAAGATTGGCGTGCTTCTTCCAGAACTCCAGATAGCGGGTCTGAAAGAGCTCCTCTTCATCAAGTCCTGTTTCGTGGTAGCCGAGAATGGTGTTTTCATAAACGACTCGCTTCCCGGTTCCGGCGGCAATGATCATCGCCCCGGCTGAGTGAACTTCGCCGAGACCATGGATATTCACCGGTGCCTGAATCGCCTGAATCGTATCGATCACCGCAAAAGCGTCGGCCTCCCAGCCGCCTTCGGTCCGGAGATAAAGCTCGATGGGTTCTACCGAATCTTCATGGTCAAGGGCCAGAAGCTGAGAAATGATCGACTTTGAAAAATCTGCATTCACATCTGTCGTCGAGACGATAATCCGCCGCTTCAAAAAGCCCGGACTCTCCAAATCAATCGCATCGTGGATCCCCGCATCCACAATCGCATCCACCACCTCAATGTAATCAGTCCCGGCCTCGGACTCTCCCAACTTAAGCAGGTAGAAAAAAGCTCCGGCGACTGCGAAAAGGAGGATCGGCTGTAAAAGATTGGTTTTCATAAATTAAAGAATGTCACCCTTCTTCGCTAACGTCTGGAGTGCTACGGTCAATGAAGAAAGACAATCCGCTCCCGAAGTTGCGAGCGGCACCCCATCACGCTAGACTGCGGGGTCTATGGGAAATACTTCATCCACCGTCTCGATTGGAGACTATCAACTCGGCGGCGACCGCCCGGTGTTCATTCTCGGGCCCTGTGTCATCGAGTCGGAAAAGTTCATTCGTGAAGTCGCGCCGCGAGTGAAAGCGGTGGCCGATGAGGTGGGTGTCGATTTTGTTTTCAAGGCCAGCTACGACAAAGCGAACCGCAGTTCTGTCTCCTCCTTCCGCGGGATGGCCTGCCGCCCCGGTTGCGAGCTTTTGCACCAAATCGGGCAGGAACTCGGCGTCCCCGTGACGACTGATGTCCACACGATTGAGGAGGCGACGATTGCCGGGGAATTCATCGATATTCTCCAGATCCCTGCTTTTCTCTGCCGCCAGACCGACCTCATCGAAGCGGCGGCCCGGACCGGTCGCGTCGTGAATGTGAAAAAAGGCCAATTTCTCGCACCGTGGGACGTTAAGAACATAGCCGTTAAGCTGGAGGCGTTCGAATGTGAGAACTTTTTCTTCACCGAGCGCGGCAACAGTTTCGGTTACAACACCCTTGTAGCAGACATGCGATCAATTCCCTGGATGCAGGAAGACGGCCTCAAAGTTGTCTTCGACGCGACTCACTCCGTGCAACGCCCCGGCGGCGACGGCACCAGTAGCGGCGGCGATGGCTACCTCGCTCCGGTTCTCGCCCGCTCCGCGATGGCGGCAGGCTGCGACGGCGTTTTCATGGAGACGCATCCAAATCCGGCCGAAGCCCTTAGCGACGGCCCGAACCAGGTCCCGCTCGATCAACTCGCCGGCGTCCTCACGACTCTGAACCAGATCTTCCGCCTCGTCCGCGGCCTTCCGCTCTGATGTTCTCCGACGCGACATATCGTGCCGCTCTTGTAGCGATTTGCTTCGGCTTTGTCCCGGCGGTCGCGCAGGAAAAGCCGACGCCCACGCCGACGACCGCGCAGGCGAACGGAGTCATGCAGGCGGCGCTCCCGGCCAACTTGACGAATCTATTCCCGATCGGACGCGAGTTCAAAGGCGTCGCGATTCCCACCTACGACGACATCAGGCTGAAGTCGGTCATGAATGCGGATTCGATCATCCGGATCAATGATCAATTCCTCGACCTCACGAATCTCGTCATTCTCGTTTACAACGGAGCGGGCGAGCCCGAAACCACGATCAGCATGGCCGAGGCCGCCTACGACCTCACGATCGGCGTGCTCACGAGCAAAACTCCCTCCGAGATCAAGCAGCCCCGCTTCACAATGACGGGCGACAAGATGATCTTTGACTCAAACACGCAAGTCAGCGTTCTCGAAGGTAATGTCCGTGTCGTCGTCCCGAATGCCGGTAAGATGATCCCTCAGTTCGGAATCCCCGGCATGGCCGGCCAATAACCCCCACTTTCCCAACCACTTCTCATGAAAAATCTCACTGTTGCCCTTGCGATCCTCATTGGTCTCACTCAACCGACCCTCGTGACCGCTCAGGAATCAACCGTTGATCAAGCCGAGTCGGCGGGACGTGCCCTCTTTGACAACCCCAACTTTAAGAACGTCCTCCGCTCGGTCAAAAAAGACCCCGAAGCGACCGTCAATTCCATCACGGAAAACCCGGAGCAATCGGTTCGCGATGCGACACAGATGTTCCTCAACGGAAAAGAAGAGCTCGAGTCGAGTAGCCTCAATACCCCCGAAAACCGCGAGAAAGCTCGTCAACTAGCTGAAACCGCCGTTTCCACCGCAACCCAAATGGCGGAAAATAATGAAGAGGCGGTGACCGAAGTCCGCTCCGCAATCGAATCTGCGACCGGCGCTGAAATCCCTGCTGCCGTCAGCGCCGCAATCGAACCGATCGCGACACCCCTCCCGACGAATGTTCCCGCGACCCGTCCCGCCAACACCGCAACGCGATTTGTGACCCCGATCGCGATGCCGAGCGAGGATTCCGCGATCCCCCTTGCGGCAGACGCGATGCCTCAACCCGTCGTTCAGAATGAGACAATTGAGCCGATTGCGAGCGCTGCGCCAACTCAGCAGCGAATACCGGACTCACCAGATCTGGATCCGGGAAACATTCCGGAACCAAGGTCCCTTTCCCCAATATACGATACAACGTCCGGAAGTAGCCGAACCAGCCCCGCAAATGAAAACGAAATGGTGATAACGTCGAGGAAGACCGTAATGGATGACAGAAACGGGCTACTGACATTTACCGGCGACGTTCTCGTTGTTTATGGCGAATCAACCATTAAATGTGACCGCTTAGACGTCCACTTCGACAAGGATAAAGCCGGAGCAACGATGGGTAACGGAGGATCGTTGAAGAAAGCGGTCGCTTCTGGAGGCCTGGTAGAAATCAACCGCGTAGGCGAAGGAAATAAGAAACAAAGTGCTCTCGCGAGAAGGGCTGAATTCGATAACGCATCAAAAGACATAGTTCTTTCCGGTGGTCCTCCGCAAATCGATGATGGTGAAAACCGAGTTGTAACACGTTCTGAAGACACAAAAATCATTCTACGAGGCAACGGAAAATATGAGATCACGGGATCCGACGCCGGTACAACAGGCCGATCTACGATTACGATAAAAGTCCCCGATTCCGGACAAAATACTGACGCCGGGATTGGTGGAGGATTGGGTGGCATTCTTGACCGTGGTCGTTAAGTTAACTTAACCTCCACTTGTCTAACCTATCGCATGAGTTACACCGACGATCGCGACGATCTTGCTGAATTGCTGGGTCTCGAACCCAAATCAAAGAGCGGCTACTCGGAAGAAATTCCCGGAACTTCGCCGCCCCCTGCGCCCACTCCCGAGCGGAAACCGGCTCCGCCCCGCGAAAGCCTTCCCGAACCGAGGGAAAGAGTTGAGGTGAAAACACCGACAAAACTCCGGCCTCCCGGGCACATTTCAGTTCCCGCACCGGTCACGCCCACTCCTTCGCCTGCGCCCGCCAGGCCAAAACAAGGTCCTCCGCAGGAGACCGTGATCGAAGACGAGGAGATTTCAATTTACGACAGCAGCGCTCCGGATCTCAGCGAGATCGATCTGGTCCCACTTGATAAGGATACGGCGAGACGACCGATTCGCAGAAGTCAGGTGCCACCACAGCAAGCCGCCGCAACTCCGTCGCCAGCCAGCCCTGCTCCGACCAAACCTGCACCACCACGGCAGGAGCAGGCACTGCCTCAGCCTCAATCTGCTCCGGCTCCGGTATCGCGAGCTGCGGCTCCGGCTCAGCCATCGCCTGAAAAATCCGTCACTGCCAGCGCCCCGGCTACCGCAGAAGTCAAAGCGGGCAGCGACTCCCCCTTTGCCGAAGGCAGGGGGAAACCGACCTCTGACAAACTCCTTCTCGACACTCATGGCCTCGTCAAAATTTATGATGGTCGCACCGTCGTCAATGGCGTCGATATCAACGTCCGCCCCGGCGAGATCGTCGGACTCCTCGGACCCAATGGAGCGGGAAAGACGACCAGTTTTTACATGATCGTCGGCCTCGTCCCGCCGAACGGAGGACGGGTTCTTTTCAACGGCGCCGACGTCACCCAGGAGCCCATGTATCTGCGGGCGAGACTCGGCATGGGTTACCTCCCGCAGGAAGAGTCGATTTTTAGAAAACTGACCGTCGAGGAAAACCTCATGGCGGTGATGGAAACCCTGCCGATTTCAAAAAAGGAACGCAAGTCCCGCTGCGACGAGTTGCTGGAGCGGTTCAGCATCACTCACATTCGCAAGAACATTGCCCTGACCTGTTCCGGCGGAGAAAAACGACGCCTCACGATCGCGAGATCCCTCGTCACGCAGCCCAGCCTCCTCATGCTCGATGAACCGTTCTCCGGAGTTGATCCGATCGCGGTGAACGAAATTCAGATGATTGTCGAAGACTTGAGAAAGTCCGGCCTCGCCATTCTCATCACCGACCACAACGCCCGTCAGACGCTGGAACTCGTGGACCGGGCCTACCTCATTTACGAAGGCAAAGTCCTTCGCGAAGGCTCGCGTGATTTCCTCATCAACGACCCCGTGAGCCGCGAACTCTATCTCGGTGACCGCTTCACGATGTAAGAGACTGACATTCAGCGAATAAAAGCCCCCAATAGCTTGAACAAGACACAGAGAAAGCTTGTCAAAACCTATGAGGAGTTGGTACTCTTCCAGCTACTTTGAGCATCATTGCTCAGACCTAAACAGCACCATTATGCAAACCCAAAACGTTAATCTCCCAATCACTGTCACCGGTCGCCACGTCTCTGTCACCGAAGCGATGCGCGACCACGCCTACAAGAAAATTGAAGGCCTTCACCTTGATTACCCGAAGATTATCGAAGCCAAAGTTCTCCTCAACGTCGAGCAGGACAGGCACATTGCAGAGATCATCCTCTTTTGCGCCAACCACATCGTGATCGAAGCCGATACGATGACGGCCGACATGTATGCCTCGATTGATGAGACGATCTCCAAGATTGCCCGCCGCATGCGCAAGCACAAGACCCGCATGCTCAAGTCCCACCGCCCGAAGCGGAACCAGAAGCAAATTCGACACATCGCGGAATCCATCTTTACCGGTGAGATTCCTGAAGAGCCGGAAGATGAGCACGAGCCAGTCATCATTCATCAGGAAAAATACAAGGTGAAGCACCTCTATACCGATGAAGCGATCATGGACATGGAGATGAATGAAAAACCATTCATCCTTTTCCACGACGCGAAATCTGATGCCCTCTCGATCATCTATCGTCGCGAAGACGGTGACTACGCGATGGTCGCGCCAGTCCAGAACGTGTAAATTTTTGGCGGAATTCAACAGGGTCAGGTCATTGACCTAACCCTGTTGAACCGCGATCTCCGGACCCGCATGTCCTTACCCCTGCCCCGCGCTGTCCGAAAGGGATCACGCCTTGCGATTGTGGCTCCGTCAGGGCCATTCGATGAACAGGCTTTCGCGGCCGGCGTTTCCTGGCTGCGGCAACGCTACGAGATCAAGCACAGCCCTGAAATTTTTTCCCGCTTCGGATATCTTGCCGGGAGCGATGAACAGCGACTCCGGGATCTTCAAGAGGCGATCACCGATCCCGACGTCGATGCGATTCTCTGCGCACGGGGCGGGTATGGCGCGACACGACTCCTCCCGCAGTTGGAACTTCAAAAGATTGCCGGGGCGAATAAGCTCATCGTCGGCTTCAGCGATATCACCGCGCTTCACGCCCTCTGGGCCCGCGCCGGGGTCCGCTCCATTCACGCACCTATGGTTGCCGCCTTAGGCCGGGCCAGTGACGCTATCTGCGAACGGTGGATCGAAACGATCGAGAACCCCGCGCAGTTTCGAACCTGGCATCTCGATGCATTTAACTGTGCCTCTGGCGATGGCGCTGCAGGCACCCTCATCGGCGGCAACCTCGCCGTCCTCGGAGCACTCAACGGCACTCCCTATGCCCCTCCCCTCGACGGATCGATCCTCTTCATCGAAGACGTCGGCGAGCGGCCCTATCGCGTCGATCGAATGCTGACGACGCTAACGCAATCGGGATGGTTTGATCGAATCAGCGGCCTCATCATCGGGGCGTTCACGGAGGGAGACCCCGGCCCCGACGGCATCTCCACCGACGAGGTCATGCGCCGTCATTTCGACGGAGCCAACTTCCCCGTCCTGACAGGATTTCCCGCCGGGCACATTGATGAAAATATTCCGCTGCCCTTCGGTTCTACCGCGCGGATCGAGGGGGAAAAGCTCCTCCTCA
Source organism: uncultured Akkermansia sp. (assembly GCA_964583035.1). Taxonomy (GTDB): domain Bacteria; phylum Verrucomicrobiota; class Verrucomicrobiia; order Verrucomicrobiales; family DEV007; genus Arctic95D-9. Next base: position 5,672 of record CAZOUP010000106.1, on the reverse strand, counting down.
ACGCTCCTTGAGATTCTTCTCCTACAAATAGAGAACCCTCTCATGCACGAGGAGCCAGTGCTTGCGCGCCAATCCCCCGGCGAAGCCGGTGAGTGATCCATTACTTCCGACAACGCGGTGACAGGGAAGCATGATCGAGACGGGGTTTCGCCCTACTGCCGCACCAACCGCACGGACTCCTTTTGGCAACCCAATTTGTTCGGCAATGTCAGCATAAGTCACTGTTTCTCCTTCGGGAATTCGACCCAATTCGTTCCATACTTTTCTCTGGAAATCAGTCCCGGCGATGAGGTCCAGATAAGGTAATCGCTCTTGTCGCTTCTCTTTGAAGTAGGAGTCGAGCCACGACCTCGCCGCGTCAAAATGCGGGTCATGATTCGGAACCATCTCCAATTCACCCTTCGGGGGATGCTGATGATTCTCGAAGTAAAGACCCGACAGCCCCTCTTCGGTCGCGGTGAGCGTGAGCTGACCAAGAGCCGTCTCAAGAGTCGTCGCGATCATGGCGATTTCACGAAGTAACGATGACCACTTTCCCGAAATGGCTCGCGCTTTCCAGTTTCCCGTAGGCTGCCGGAGCTTCCTCGAAAGCAAAAGTGTCGCTCATCACCGGATGAATTTCATGCGCTGTCAAAAAAGCATTCAATCGCTCAAACATGGCGCGTGATCCCACGTAGATCCCGCTCAGATCGACATTCCGTGTCACGAGAGGAAAGAGGCTCGCCTCGGGAGCATCAAAACCGGTGAGAACCCCAATCAAGGCGATCGATCCTCCCGCCGCGACTGAGTTCATCGATTTTGGAAGTGTCCCCGGTCCGCCCACTTCGATGACATGATCGACACCTTTCCCGCCCGTCAGCTCAAAGACGGCTTTATCCCAATCAGGAGTCTCCCGATAGTTGATCACTTCGTCTGCTCCCAGCTCCTGCGCGCGCTTCAATTTTTCGTCGGAACTACTCGTGATGATGACCCGCGCCCCCGCCGCCTTGGCGATCTGGAGGGCGAAAATCGAGACGCCTCCGGTTCCGAGGCAAAGCACCGTATGACCGGCTTCGAGAGGGCGGCGGCGCTCCATCAAACCATGCCAGGCCGTGACTCCGGCACAGGGAAGCGTCGCAGCTTCAGCCAGTGAAAGATAATCAGGAACCCGAACGAGGCTGTGCACCGGCGCGACCACATTCTCGGCAAGGACGCCATCGCAGGAGCCTCCTCTTGCCGCTTTGTGATACTTCATATCAAAACGGCCCTCTTCCCAATCGCGGAAAAAAGTAAGCGCAACACGGTCACCGATGGACCAATTCGTGACCCCATCGCCGAGGGCCGTGATCGTCCCTGCGCCGTCAGAGAGAGGGACTACCGGATCAGCACCACTAGACGCTGACTTCCCGGACTTCATGAGAAGATCCCGATAATTCAGAGAGGCCGCCTCAATTTTCACGACCACCTCACCGCTGCCTGCGGAAACCTCTTCTGTGTTTTCGAGTTCAACAGCGAGACTGTCGCCTTCTTTCGGTTGGAGCAGATATCGTTTCATAAGACAGGATCGAGTTTTAGCAGGGTTTCAATTTCGGCAAGGTCGAGCGTATTGATGACATCCTCGCGCGTGAGCCACCCTTTGCGGGCGAGGCGAACGCCGAACCAGAGAAAGTCGAGATGAGCGATCGCGTGCGCATCCGGGTTGATGGAACACTTAACGCCTTTTTCAGTCGCGAGTTTCCACCAGCGCCAGTCCATGTCGAGTCGCCAGGGGTTGGAGTTGAGCTCAATGATCGTTCCGGTGTCGGCACAGGCATCGATCACCGCCGGGATGTTGATCTGATAGGCTTCCCGACGAAGCAGGAGTCGCCCCGTGAGGTGCCCTAACATCGTCACCGATGGATGGCTCACCGCTTTGATGATCCGGTCGGTCATGTCTTTCTCCGACAAGGTCATCGCGTTGTGAACCGAGGCCACGACGTAGTCGAGTTCGCCCAGCATCTCGTCATCAAAATCCAGCGAACCGTCTTTCAGAATATCGACCTCATTCCCCGCTAGAATCCGGAATTTTGTCCCTTCCTCAGCATACTTCCGATTCAGCGTTTTGATTTCCGCGATCTGTTCGCGAAGGCGGCTCGCATCAAGACCGTTCGCCTGGAAAGAACTCTTCGAGTGGTCCGCGATACCGAGATACTGCAAACCGAGTTCAAGTGCCGCGGCGGCCATTTCCTCAAGCGTGTTCTTTCCGTCACTGGCGATCGTGTGATTGTGAAACGTTCCCCGCAGGTTCTCGACTTCGATGAGGCGTGGCAGATCACCCCTTTCCGCCGCCTCCATTTCCCCCGTATTTTCGCGAAGCTCAGGCGCAATGAACTCGAGGTCGAGAAATTCATAGAGCTGAGCTTCCGATTCGAAAACCGGCGGCTCCTCTTTGTCGCTCCCCTCTTTAAGGCCGAGGCGATATTCGTTCAGCGTGTAACCACGTTCCAAAGCCCTTCCCCGCATCGCGACGTTGTGCTCCTTACTCCCGGTGAAATAGGCAAGGGCGCAGGCGAACTCTTCGTTCTTCACGACCCGAAGATCACACTGCAATCCGTTCTCCAAATAAACACTCGCTTTCGTGTCGCCTTTCACGATCACTTTCTGAATTCGCTCTGCGGAGGTGAAATGATCGATGATCGCCTCCGGATGTGATGACGCGACGAGAAAGTCCACATCGTGCACCGTCTCTTTCGCCCTCCGGTAACTCCCTGCCGTTTCAGCGCGGAGGCAGTCGGGGTGAGATTTCAGAAAGTCCAGGATCCCGGCGACCGGTGCCGCGACATCCCCGAGTCGGAAACGGTCCGCATTCGATTCGCGGAAGGCAATCGCCTCAAGGATTTTCTCGGCTGTCTTCGCGCCAAAACCGGAGAGAGCGGCCATCTCTCCCGACTCGGCGACCTCTTTGAGTCGGGGAACCGAATCGACCTCCAGCGAATCGTAAAGCGCTTTGATTTTCTTCGGTCCGAGTCCGGGAATCTTGAACAAATCAAAGAGAGACTCGGGAAACTCAGCACGGAGATTTTCATGGAACTCCAGCTTTCCAGTTGAGGCCAGTTCGTTCAGCTTTTGCTGCAACGCGTCGCCGATGCCCTTGATTCCCTTCAATTCATTGTCGCGGGCCAGAGCCACAATATCACCGGAGAATTGCCTTACCGTTTCCGCCCCGGAGCGGTAAGCTCGAATCTTGAAGGGGTTTTCCCCTTTCAGTTCGAGGAGCAGGGCAATTTCTTCGAGGGTGTCAGCTAAGTCGTCGCGTGTCATGATCGAGGCGCACGCTATGCCGAGTGAACTGCGGTGTCATCCATTTTAGTGTTCGACATGCATTCTCCTTTCGTGCAAAACCTTGCTTCAGACTGCGTCCCGCCTTTGCTCAACCTCCTCAATCTTCTTTGATCAAAAATTCCGATTTAGCCGTGAAAAATCGCTCATTGCCATCTATATTCCCGCGACACGCAGCCGGGAGCTTCATGAGCCGTCCCAACGCGTTCTGACTTCCTTATGAGCGACCGTTACGAAATCCGCGAGCAAATCGGCAAAGGTGGTCTCGGTGCTGTTTATAAAGCATTCGACACCCAGTTGCAGCGCGAAGTCGCGATGAAGCGGGTTTTGTCACCTGATCAGGCGACGGAGGAAGAGGTCGAAGATGCCGCCCGCAAACTCATCGCCGAGGCGCAGACCCTCTCGACGCTGAACCATCCCAATATCATCACCGTCTTTGACGTCGGGCAGGATAAGCAGGGAGGATTCGTCGTCATGGAGCTCCTCAAAGGAGAGACGCTCGACGAAACAATCGAGCGGGGCGTCCTCACTCAGAACGATTTCACCGAGGTCGTCTACCAGTCGATGGAGGCCCTCATCGCGGCGCAGGCGAGCAACGTCATCCACCGCGACATCAAGCCGACCAACATCATGGTGATCTGGCAGGCCTCCGGCAAATTTCAGATCAAGATCCTCGATTTCGGCCTCGCCAAGTTCAGCAAGAGTCCATCGGTCCAGACGATGGATCAGGAGGAATCAGTGCTCGGCTCGATCTTTTTCATGGCCCCGGAGCAATTTGAGCGCGGAGAGCTCGATGCACGGACTGACATTTACCAGATGGGGTGCGTTTACTACAATGCCCTCACCGGCCAGTATCCCTTCAACGGGGAAACGGCACCGCAGGTCATGAACGCCCACCTGCAGCACAAAGTCGTTCCTCTCGATCAGGTCCGGCCTGATCTCCCCCCCGCGATCTGCCAGTGGGTCATGTGGCTCATCAACCGCGATATCGAGCACCGCCCTCAAGATGCCCGCGATGCCCTGAAACGCTGGCCGAGAAATCCCGACCCTGCCGGTGAAATCCCCATCGCGAAAGCCCTTCTTGTCGAAGACACTCCCGAAGTCTCCACCGGTGAGATCAAAATCTTCACGGCGAGCAAAGCCTCGGCCCCCCCGGCCCTGATCGTACGCAAAGGCGATTCCTCACCGGTCGGCTCGCGGACCGGCAGGCTCCAGAGCGGCAGCCAGCCAATTCGCTCCCGCTCCGCGACCGGACCTCTCACCGGAACACCCGGAAGAAGTCGCCCGAACATTAGAAAGTCAGGTGAAGAGGGCAACTCGAAACTGAAGCTCTACATTTTCGCCGGAATCGGAGCGATCATCCTCGCCTTCATCGGCATGAAAGTGGCCGGCAGCGCCAGCGCAAAAAAAGCCGAAGAGCGAATCTCGACCCTCGCTTCCTCTGATCCCGACGGGGGAACCGCCGCCGACATCAAACTTGCGCTCGATTTCCTCGGGGACAAGGACACCTCAATCCCCGCACGACGGGATTCTGTCACGATCCTCGAAGCGGCAGGAGCCGACGGTGCTGACGAAATAATTCTCAACGCGTTGAAAGAGTCGGATTACCCGCCTCTTCAATCGCAGCTCTCCAAAATCCTCACGGAACGAAATTATGTCGAAGCCGTCCCGACTATTATCTCCAGTTTTGGAAATGCAGCGACAGATGACCAACGCCTTGAGTTTCTCCGATTCCTGAGATCTCTTGCCGGGATCGAACATATCGAGCCGCTCCTCGGCTCTCTCCTCGGAAGTCACAGCCTCACGGTGAGACGTGCCTACGAAGATGTCGTCCTCGCCGTGCTGCGAAAATCCGACGTTTCGCCATCGCTGGTCGATGACCTCCTCACGCGCACTTCGACGACGAGCGGTGCTCCCCGGAAAAGTCTCTTTCGCCTTCTCGGCGTCCTCGGGGGAGAGAAAGTGCTGACCCGCCTCACCAGTGTTTACGGCAAAACTGATGATCCTGAGTATCAGCGCGACGCCATGATCGCCTTCCTCAACTGGTCTGACGGCAGTGTTATTCCCCGTGTCGAAGAAATCATCAACTCCACCTCCGACGATGCCCTCCGCTCTGCCGCCGAACGCTCCTACGCGACCCTTGCGATCCTCCCGGCACCCTCACCGATTGAAGAGTTGGTGCAAAAATGGGACAAAGCTTTCAAGATGGTCGGCTCGTCGAGCGATATTCAGCGACTCATTCGCACCGTGATTTCCCATCCGTCGCAAGAGTCACTCGCGCTGCTTCGGCAATGGGCGCAAAACGAGACCTTCGGAGCCTACGCGAGAAGTTCAATCCAGACGCTGGAACGCTCCATGAAAAGTGTCCCCACGAT
>CAZOUP010000105.1:0-18150 GCA_964583035.1 uncultured Akkermansia sp. | reverse complement strand
CGCATTTGATCGGTGTAGTTGGAGGTGTTGTCGGTGCTGGGACCGTAGAAACCTCCGGTGCCCGCATCACCCGGGTTCGAGGGGGTGCAGGAAGGGAGGGCAAAGAGCGCGGCGACAGCGATGGTGGCGAGGATGATTCGGGAAATGGTCTGCTTCATGGTTTCACTCTGGCATCTTGCGGCGGGCAATTCAATCCTGTTTCGCTGGCCTATTCGCTCACTTCGGAAAGGGTGTCAGTGGTCAGGAAGGCACCGTCTTTGGAGAAACCGGAGACGGTCCAGTTTTTGAGGCTGACGCCGGTGGAGTTTTCGATGTGAACGCCGGCTTTGGATTCTGAGATCAGGTTGTTGTTCAAGCTCATGTCGGCGCATTCACGAATGAGGATGCCATGGTCGGGGGAGTTGAGACCACGGAAGGTGTTCGCGCTCATGAGGCAGTTTTTTGAGCGGAAGAATTCGATGCGGCCGGGGCGGTCGAACTGGCGGGGGTTGAAGGTGTTGCCGTTGAGGACGATTCGCTCGCTGTCTTTGATGTGAAAGAAATCCGGGTTCGGAGCGAAGAAGGCGTTCCCGGTGAAATTGAGATCCATGGCGTGAGAGACCTCAACAAGGACGGAGGTGTCGCTGATGACATTTCCATGAACGGTGACGGAGTCGATGAGAGTTTCGGCGTTGCCGAGAATGCGGATGTTGGCACCACCGGGGGCGATTTCGTCATACTTGGCGCCTCCGTAGTTGGAAGAATGTTGAATCGTGGATCCAGTGATCGCGATCTCGGCAATGGAGATTTGCGGTGAAGCCGCCGCTCCGGAAATGTCGATGAGGATGTTGGCCGCAGTCGTCGGGGTGTCGTCGCCGGGCATGTTGCCCTCGATGTCGCAGTTGGCGATCTGGAGGTTCCTAACATTGCCATTTCGAACGACGATTCCGCCTTCCCGGTTGTAGCTGATGTGGGAATTCGCGACGTTGATCTGGTGAAGATTCACGTCGTCAAGGTAGATGCCGATTCCCGAATTTTCGTAAAGGTGAACATCGGAGATCGTGACGTTGCGGTTTCGGTCGGCGATGCGGATCGCGTGCCGACACCAGCGGATCGCGACTTTTGAAATGGTGGGCTGAACGCAGCGGATGAGTTGGATGCCGTCGGCTTCGGGATGGTTGCCGAGGATCTCGATGCCCTCGATGAGGGGAAAGCTTTCGTTCCAGGTCGCGGGAGCGAAGGTGTGGGGCGAGGCGGTGCCTTCGTGGGAGCCGATGACGCGCAGGGCGGGGCCGGGGCCGTCCATGACGATGGTGACGGGGCCGTCGAAGGAGCGGATGTGAGTTCGCCGCTTTTGGTTGAGGCGGATCTCAAGGGGGCGGGTGATGCGGTAGATGCCGGCGGTGAGGTTCAGTGAGCCATCGGCGGCTTCGAGTGCGGCGGTGAGTTCGGTAGTTTTGTCAGGAAGCCCGGCGAGATTCTCGATTTGTCCAGCGGCGCGGGGCGTTTCGTCGGCGGAAAGGAGGGCGGAAGAAAAGAGGCAGAAGGCAGGGATAATGAAACGCATGAGGTGAGGCTAGGGATAGGGGGCTTCACTGACAATGGCGCGATGCGTGTGGACAGAAGAGTATGTCGCCCCTCGCGGGGCGAATGGATTTTAACGCTGCGCGCGTGGACGCCCGCAGCTACCCTTGGCTTGTGGGCGCGTGCAAATCACTCTGCCGTCAACGCGGCGCGTTCGTCGCCGGCGCCGGACTTCTCGATGAAATAGTCCCAGTCGCCGTGGAAGCGTTTCGCTTCGCCGTTGGCGACGTGGATCACATCAGTCGCGAGCTGCTTGATGAAGTGAACGTCGTGCGAGATGAAGACGAGGGTGCCCTGATAGTTTTCCAGGGCGATGATCAATGACTCAACGGTCAAAATATCGAGGTGGGTCGTCGGCTCATCCATGAGCAGAATGTTCGGCGGATCGACGAGGAATTTCACGAGATTCAGACGGGACTTTTCGCCGCCGCTGAGGACTTTCGTCATTTTGTAGACCTCCTCTTTGCGGAACATGAAGGAGCCGAGGATGCCGCGGGCTTCGTCCTCGCGGAGAGTCGGGGCGGCTTCGAGAACTTCGCTGACGACGGTGTTGTTCGGATTCAGGGTCGCGGCGCGATGCTGCGAGAAATAGCCGATCTTGGCATTGTGACCGGCCTTTCGCTCACCCTTTTGTGGCACGAGCTCCTCAGCGAGCAGTTTGAGGAGGGTGGACTTTCCGGAGCCGTTCGGTCCCACGAGGACGGTGCGCTCACCTCGCTCGATCGTGCAATCGAGGGCTTCGTAAACTTTGTGTTCGCCGTAGGCAAAGTAAATGTCGTTGAGTGCGATCGCCTTCTGTCCTCCGCGTGGGGGATCAGGGATTTGAAAGCGGAACGGCTTCTTCGGGGCCATCGGCTTTTCGATCTTCTCCATTCGCTCAATTTCTTTGAGCTTGGATTGTGCCTGGGAGGCTTTTGAGGAAACGGAGCGGAATTTATTCGCAAATTCCTGAAGGGCTTTGATTTGCTTCTGCTGGTTTTTGTAAGCGTTGTTTTTCTGCTCGTAGGCTGCTTCGCGTTGTTCGACAAAGGAAGTGTAGTTGCCGGTGTAGTGGACGAGCTTTCCGTGTTCGATGTCATGCACGGACTCGACGAGTTCGTCCATGAACTCCCGGTCGTGGGAGATCATGAGGATCGCGCCGGAGTAATTTTTCAGGTAATCCTGAAACCAGAGCAGCGACATGAGGTCAAGGTGGTTCGTCGGCTCATCGAGCATGAGGAGATCGGGCTCGATCACGAGGAGGCGGGCGAGATGCGCCCGCATAATCCAGCCTCCGCTCATCTCCTTGGCGGGGCGATCAAAATCAGTGAGGCTGTAGCCGAGTCCACGCAGCATTTCTTTCGCTTTCGCTTCCACCTTAGGATCGCTCAGGGCGTCGAATTTTCCCTGGGCTTCATAGTATTTTGGGACATCGACGGTGCCGGCGTCTTCGAGTTTTTTGAGGGTCGCTTCAAGGTCGGCGATCATCCCGGCGCGACCGGTCGCGATCTCGATGACGGTGTAGTCGCCGACATCCTCGCTCTCCTGGGGGAGGAAGCCGACGAGGGTGTATTCGTCGCGATCGACTTCGCCTTTGTCGGCTTCCTCTTCGCCGAGAATGATGCGGAAGATCGTGGATTTACCGGCGCCGTTCGGTCCGACGAGGGCGACGCGTTCGCCGTAGTTGACTTGCAGGTCGGCGTCTTCGAAGAGCGTTTGGCCGCCGTAGGATTTTTTAAGTTTCCGGATCGAGAGCATATTCTTGAGAGGTTTTCCCTACATACCTGACTCTATGTTTTCCGCAAACTGAAAGGCGGCCTGGATTTTCAGTAAATTCGCCACCATTCTGTTGCTTACTGCTAATACAGAGGCCGGAATCAATAGCATCAACTGGTTCGCCGGGAATACCGGCGCACTGATTCGCAAATGATGCGAGGTGCCGGGAGGGCTTTCGGAAGAGGGTAATTCCCTCATGAAGAACCTGTTGCCAACCCGGCTTCCCGCTTTTTTCATCGTTCTCACGGTCGCCCTCACCGGCATTCATCCGATCATGGCCGGTGATGACGATGAGGCGCAGCGTCGTGAGCTTCACCAGTATTTGAAGGGGCGCTATCTTTTTCAGAAGCAGTGCACGATTTGTCACGGAACGACGGGCCGGGGCGATGGCCCGTGGGCGGCGGAGCTTTCCGATAAACCCCGTAATTTCCGGACCGGAGTTTTCAAATTCCGGACGACCGCTTTCGGGACGCTGCCGACGGAGGATGACCTCAAGAGAACGATTCGCAGCGGGATTTCCGGCACCGCGATGCCTTTTTTCAAAGATTTTTCCGACGATGATGTCGATGCCCTCATCGTTTTCATTAAAAGCATGTCACGGAACTGGGAGAAAGAGGAATTGCAGGCGAAGCCGGTCGCGCTTCCGGAGGTGCCGGAGTGGTTTCACGATTCGGCGGAGACGAAGTTTCATCAAAGAAGGGGGGCGGAGATTTTTGTGACACATTGCGCGGTCTGCCATGGGGCGGAAGGAAACGGTGACGGGCCGGGTGCTGCCGGTCTCGTTGATCTTTGGGAGCAAGTCTCGAAGCCGGCGGAGCTCTCGTCCCCGCACCATAAGTCCGGCGACAAGCCGACTGATCTTTATCGCACGATTGCGACGGGGTTAAATGGAACGCCCATGATCGGCTATGCCGAGCTTCTCAAGTCGGGGGAAATATGGGATCTCGTGACCTTTATCCAAAGCCTCTCCGCGCCTCCCGAAGCAGCCGCAACGATAGGAGTGACCCGATAGTGGCACGGTGAGACCGCCTGAATGCGTGCGTTGCCGACCGGGTTTTGAAACGTAACTTTGATAGAACCCCGACCCATTTTCAGCATGAGCATCCAACTTGATCGACGAAACTTTCTCAGAGGCCTCGGCGCAGGCATCGCCCTGCCTACTTTCGAGACGTTTCTTCCCGGAAAGACAATGGCAAATGAGGGAGTGCGCGCCCTCGGCACGACGGCCAGCGGGATGCCGCTCCGGACCGCCTTCCTTTACAAGCCCAACGGGGTCAATGTGGAGAAGTGGAAGCTCACCGGTACCGGCGCCGATTACCAGTCGAACGCCACACATGAGCCGTATGCGAAGTTTAAAGACGATCTTCACATTATCAGCATGCTCGCGCACGAGAACGGCACTTCGGGCGGCGACGGGGGTGGCGATCACGCGCGAGCCAACGCCTCTTTCCTCACGGGGGTCCGTCCGCGAAAGACTGCCGGGGCCGACATCAAGCTGGGGATTTCAGTCGATCAGGTGATCGCGAATGCGGTCGGTGACCAGACGCGGTTTTCCTCGCTCGAACTTTCCTGCGACGGGGTCCGGAAGAGTGGCGTCTGCGATTCCGGCTACTCCTGTGCTTATCAATTCAACCTCTCCTGGCGGTCGGATACGACGCCAATGACTCCGGAGGCCAATCCGCGTCACGTCTTTGAACGTCTTTTCGGAGCGGGTTCGAAGGAGGAGCGTGAGCAGGGCTTTGAGACTCGGAACCAGCTCCAGCGCTCTATTCTCGATTTCGTGATGGAAGACGCCAAGCTTTTGAATAAGCAGCTCGGGCGCAACGACCAGCTCAAGCTCGACGAATACATGACCGGCGTCCGCGAGATCGAGCGACGGATCGAGAAAGCGGAGAAATTTGGCCTCCCCGAAGATCCCGGAATGGACATGCCGCAGGGTGTCCCCGGCGACTACCAGGAGCATGTGCGCCTTATGATGGATATGCTCGTGCTAGCTTTCGAGACGGATTCGACCCGTGTCGCGTCGTTCCTTCTCGCTCACGACGGCAGCAACCGGAGCTTCAAGGAAATCGGAGTGCCGGACGGGCATCACACGATTTCCCATCACCAGAGTAAGGCGGAGAATCTCGACAAGTTGGCGAAGATTGACCTGTTTTACAGCCAGCAGTTTGCTTACTTCGTCGAAAAGTTGAAGTCGGTCAAAGATGCCGACGGCAGCACGCTTTTGCAAAATTCTCAGATTGTTTGGGGCAGTGGCCTTGCTGATCCTGATCGCCACCGTCATACCGAATTGCCGATCATCGTTGCCGGTCAGGCCGGGGGAACGATTAAGACGGGGGTTCACACCCAGCTCGGGCAGGACACCCCGATGAGTAATCTTTTCCTCAGCATGCTCGATCGTGTTGGATTGAAGGAAGACCGCTTCGGTGACTCGACGGATCGGCTGAGTATTCTGTCGTGAAGCGTTTTGCCGCATTCTGGAAAGTAGAACGGGTTGCCTAACCCGTTTCTCGCAGCGCGGTATCATCGAACGTCTGCGGGCGACCTTTTGTTTCCGTCCAGACCCAGCCGTGAACGGCTGGGCTTTGTGCGTTCGGGCCTTTAGCCCGGCTTCGTTTTTCAGCCTGAGTTCGAAGCCGATTCCCTTGTCACCAATCCCCTTGTCACCCATTCTCTCTAACCTAAGCGCGTGACTTTCGAGACGGGTAGGGCAACCCGTCCTACTTTCCTGATCACTCCCCGGGGGTCCAGTTTTTGAGCAGTTTTCCGTCCGAGCCGAGAAGGCGGAGGTTTCGAATTGTCGCCGATCCGGGGCCTTCACTAATGTCGAGACGTAGTTGATTGAGCAACTTTTCGGTCGGAAGAGCGACGCTGATTTCTTCGCTTTCGCCGTTGCCGAGGACGGGGAATTCAACGCGTAGCCCTTGTGGCAGACTCGTCTTTTGATCGTCGGTGTAGAAGACTTCGCCGGTGCCCTGCGGTGCTTTTTCCAGGGTGAAAGAGAGGGCATAAGGTCCGGTCGGTAGATCCTTCATCCCTCGAAGATCCATCGCGATGCCGGGATCCTCGCCGGTGAATTTCAATTCGAGGACGCCGGGGCCCCGCGTCATTTCCGTGTTTTTGCGGGCGCGAATGCTGCTCTTGGACTTCTTCCTGGGCGCGGTCGTGAATGATGGCTCGAGTGAGTCACTGTAAGTTGTCCACTCACGGTTTGTGCGCGGGAATTCGGCAGGTTTGAGAGGGCGTGAACTTGTCGCGAGGCGCTCTGAGTGAAGCACCTTGATCGCCATTTCATCCCACTTCGCCGCCATCGACTTGACGCGATCAGGTTCCGCCGCTGCGAGATTGTTCAGCTCGGTGCGATCATTGGCGATATGATAGAGTTCCCACTCTTCTCCTTTGAAACTGACGAGCTTCCAATCGCCGTCGCGCAGGGCGTAGTCGGACGAGAATTGGAAATGGATCGGCTCTTCGCGTTGAAAATCGGTTACTTCAAACAAAGGGCGAAGCGAGACACCGGAGACGGGGCGCAATTCTCTCCCCGGGTATTGATCTGGGATCGTCGCGTCGGCAATGTCAGCGAGGGTTGGGAGGACATCGATGAGATGAACCGGCGTTTCAATAATCGTGCCGGCGGTGGTCTTCAATCCAGCGGGCCAGTGCACGATTCCCGGCGTGCTGATCCCCCCCTCGAACTGGTTCTGTTTATAGAAGCGGAAGGGTGCGTTGCGCGCCCAGGACCAACCGGTCGAATCGGCGAGCGCGGTCGCCCCATTGGTCGGCTCGACATCAAGTTTGGGCTGCTGCCGATCGTAGGGACAGGCCCCGTTGTCGGAGACAAAAAGAATCATCGTGTTGTCGAGTTCATCGTTCGCGCGGAGGTCTTCGATGAGGCGACCGACCTCTTGATCGACCCGGTCGATCATCGCCGCGAGGGTGACCATGCGATTGATTTCGTAGCCTTGTTGCCAGGGGACGATGTCTTCCCAGGCGCGGACGTGAGGCGGACGCGGGCTCGGCTCAAGATCTTTCGGGAGAAGGCCGAGGGCCTTTTGCTTCTGAATGCGGGCGTCGCGAATGACATCCCACCCCGCGTCGTAGCGCCCCTTGTATTTCGCATAGTCTTCCGGCAAGGCATGGAGCGGCGCGTGCGGTGCGTTGAAAGCGACGTAGAGGTAAAACGGCTGTTCGGTTTCGCGGGCTTCCGCCAGAAAGTCGAGCGCGTAATCGACCTTCGCGACGGTGGTATAGAAATCCGATTCCGGGACTTCCCATTTCTCTCCGTTCAGCCGGAAGGTGCCATCGCCGGTGAAGAAATTACAGGCCCCGCTGAGGTGGCCAAAATAGCGCTGAAAGCCGAAGTCGGTCGGTTCTTTATCGAGGTGCCATTTCCCGGTCATCGCCGTGAAGTAACCGGCGTCCTGCAGGACTTCGGCGGAAGTCACGGCATGAGTCAGCGCAACATCACCGGCCGCGATGCAATATTGTCCCGTCAGGAGTGAGACCCGCGAGGAGTGACATTTCGCCGTGTTGTAGAACTGGGAAAAACGTAGACCATCAGCCGCCAGCGCATCGAGGTTTGACGTTTCAATTTCACCGCCATAGCAGCCGAGGTCGGAATAACCAAGGTCATCGACCATGATGACAACCACATTGGGCTTTTCGCCGGCGAAGCTAAGCGAGGCAAGGAGAAGCGGGACAAGGAAACAGATCGATTTCATGAGAGGGATGGATGTTGTCAGCATCCCCCTATCCTTGTCCACGAATATTCCGCACGCAGATTCTTCATCCTCCACCCTGTCGGAGCAGAACCATGAACTGATAGGCTTCCATCTCGAGAACTTTCGCGGCGATCACGGTCTGACCGGCGATGATGTCGGTGAGGACTTTTTTCAAACCCAACTGTCGCAGCCTCGGGGCCGGGACCGTTTGCGGTTGGTCGCTGAAGTTGGCGAGGACGAGAATGCTTTGCTCATTTGTGGTCCGGAAAAAAGCGAAGACGGAGTCATTCCCGGAATCGATGATTTCGGTTTCCCCCCGGGCTATCGCGGCATTGTTTGCGCGGAGACGTGAGAGCTTGAGAAATCCCTCGTGAAGAGTGTGCTCGATCGTGCCGACTTCGGTGCGGCGTTCCGCTTTTTCCCAGTCAAAGCGGGGACGGTGGAGCCAGCGTTCGTCGCCTTCTTTTTCGAGGTCGTTCTCGAAAGAGTGATCATTGAGCATTCCCAATTCCTCTCCGAGGTAGATCAAAGGAATCCCGCCAATCGTAAAGCTCACCCCGTGGAGGAGCAGGATCCTGCGGATTGCGAGTTCGATTTCCGTTTCATCGTTCGCTGCAATCGCTTTGCCGAGACCGCAGAGCGAAGCCGAGGTTCCGCAGACCCTGGCATCGCCCGTGTTGGGATCTTCCTGAAAGGGTTCCCCTTCGGCAAAGGAGGAGCGATGGCGGCCGACGTAGAAGTCGGTTAGGAAATGACGATGGTCATGCGGGTTGATGCCAAGCGCCTCGGCGTCCCCGTTGTCAAATCCCCAGCCGATGTCGTCGTGTGAGCGGACGTAGTTCACCCAGGCGCAATTCGAGGGGATATCGAAACGCTTCTCCATCGAGAGGCGAAGCAGCTTGGCATCGCGCGTCGCGAGGCTCTCCCACATCAGCGCCATGAGGAGCGGGTTGTAGGAAATCGGGCACTGATCGACCCCGATGTATTTTTTGATTTCATCAGGGGCCACGATTGCCTCCGATTTGAACAAGGTACTCGGAGCAACGATCTTCACAATCGCGCTGAACGCTTTGATGAGGGTGTGCGCTTCCGGCAGATTTTCACAACCGGTCCCTTTTTGTTTCCAGACAAAAGGAACGGCGTCCATGCGAAGCACCTCAACTCCGACGTTGGAGAGGAAAAGCATCTCGCCGGCCATGGCGTTGAAGACTTCGGGATTTCGGTAGTTCAAATCCCATTGGTAGTTGTGAAAAGTCGTCCAGACCCACTTCTTAATGCGATTGATGTAGGTAAAGTTTCCGGGCCGCTCATCAGGGAAAATCGCGCGGAGCTGTTGCTGGTATTCCTCGGTCTCCTGTTTGGAATCGAACATGAGATAGAAGTCCTGAAACTCCTCGCTGCCCTCACGGGCCTGGATCGCCCACTCATGTTCGTCGGAGGTATGATTGAAAACAAAATCAAGGACGAGACTGATCCCCTGCCGGCGGAGTTCCTCGGCGAGAAGGCGCAAGTCATCCATCGACCCGAGCGCGGGATCGGTTTCCCGATAACTCGACACTGCATAGCCGCCATCGTCATCCCCGTCCGGGCTTTTGTAGAGCGGCATGAGGTGGAGATAAGTAATCCCCAACTCCTTAAGATAGGGGATTTGTTCCTGAAGCCCCTTGAGGTCATCCGCAAAAAGATCGACGTAGGCCATCGCCCCGATGAGGTGACCGGACTGATACCAGGCCCGGTCGGCTTCGCGCATTGCGTCAGTGCTTTTCCACTCCGGAGGGCGTTCGAGCCAGGCTTCCGCCATGATCTCGAGGAGGCGCTCGAGATGATAATAGAAATCAAAGTGGTGGCCGTAAATCTCAATGAGGTGAGAGAGGAGATCAGGAAAGTTTTCCTC
Organism: uncultured Akkermansia sp.; assembly: GCA_964583035.1. GTDB lineage: Bacteria > Verrucomicrobiota > Verrucomicrobiia > Verrucomicrobiales > DEV007 > Arctic95D-9. The sequence continues at coordinate 8,217 of CAZOUP010000105.1, read as the reverse complement.
AAGCCGATATTGAAAGCCGACCCACTCCGGAGAGCCGATCGCATGGGGATACTTCTTTTCGAGAAGCACTTTAAGCCTCGCGAAAGTTCGTTTTGACTGATGTTCGGAAATAACTTCGCTCATAGAGGGCGGAGGGGTCTGAGCTTGGGGGATGCTCAGGGGGACAGAAAAAGATTAAAGCAAACGATGTGCCAGTGAGAGCGCGCCGACGATGCCGGCCTGTTGATCGAGTGCGGGGGTCTGAAGATAGAGATCAAGCGGAGGGAGACTCCAGTAGCCGCCGGCCTGTCTTTCAAATTCCCGGCGGACCCGGTCAATGAGGCCTGCTTTTTGAAAGACGCCGCCGCCGAGGAGGATGAGATCAGGCGACCATGCCGCCGTGAGATTGATGCACCCGGCCGCGAGATAGGCGGCGTGGAGGTCCCATGCTTCATGGTCCTCGGGCAACTCGTGGCCGGGGATACCCCAGCGCGCCTCGAGGGCAGGACCTGCGGCACGCCCTTCGAAGCAGGAGTCGTGAAACGGACAGACGTTGGTGCTTTTCCCGAGAGGGGAATCAAAATCAGGCATCACCATGTGACCGACTTCGGGATGCATTTTGCCATGGATGAGTTGGCCGTCGTGCAGAAACGCCGCGCCGATTCCGGTGCCGACCGTGACGTAGGCGACGAAGCGATGGTTCTTCGCGGCACCATATTCTGCTTCGCCGACAACAGCGGCGTTGACGTCGGTATCGAACGCGATCGGAACAGGTGCGCCGAGCCCGTCACGGACTGCATTGACGACGTTGAAACCGGCCCAGCCGCGTTTCGGGGTCGTGAGGATGGAGCCGTAGCCCGGGGATTTCGGGTGAATGTCAGCAGGGCCGAAAGTGCCGATTCCCATGGCACGGATAGGGCCGTAGCTTTCGGCGGCTTCGCGAAAGAAGGCGACTGCTTGTGCGATCGTGGTCTCGGGATCCCCGGTCGGAAAGCGGGTCTCGAGCAGAGGCTCACAAGGATTCGTGGCCACGGCACAAACGTATTTCGTGCCACCGGCTTCGATGCCGGCGAGGAGTGGTTTTTCCAATTGATTGTCGGTTGGGATTTCAGTCTCCATCACTTAAATGAACTTCCATGTCAGGGGCCAGGACAGCCTCTTTGTCTTCCGAGTGCTCAGGGTCGAATCCCTGGGCACTCTTGGGGATTTTTATTCCACCTCCGAACTGATAAGCGTTAATTCCTTCGACGAGCCCGGCAAAGTTGGGCGTCGAGGCAAGGTAAACCCTTGGCAGAGAGGCGGTTGATTTTAACTCAAGGCTATGGTCGGAACCGAGCACAGCTAGAAACTGGCCAGACAGGGCTTCATAATCACTGCCCCGTCGCGCGTAGAATAGAACATTGTCGGCCGGAATGCCCCAGCGCATCGTCACGTAGCGAATTGCCTGACCTTTCCCTGAGCGTAGCGGAACGACGTCAAGAAATTGCCCCTGAGAAAGAATCACTTTAGCCGGCAGTTGATGTTCGCGGAGCACTTTCTGGATTTCGCGCCGCCGCGGGGCGACCCCTTTTTCATAGTCGTAGGATATCTTAAATCGATGCTGTCGGCCTGGTCCATCCTGCAGATGGATGCCCTCGACGGATTCGAGCACCGCCATGATCGCTTCCGGCTCCCATCGGTGGTTGAGATGTTTTTCCCAGCTCAGATCAAGGACCTGTCGCCTGCCGTAATGGATCTCGGCACCAAGCTGCGTAATGTAAATGTCAGGCTCGGGAAGCTTGTGTTTTTCGATCAAATCACGAGCCATTTTCAGGCTTCGTCCCGTCGCAATTCCAAAGCCGAGCTTTGGTTGGTTCGCGTTGCAAAAATCACGGAGTTGATTAATCGCTTCCGGGTCAGTCCCGAGAAGTTCATCCTCGAGCCCGGTGAAAACGATGCGATCAGCGAGCGGAAGTGTCGTCCGGATTTTTTCGGTGATGAGGTGCGGTTGCGTAATTGCATCGAGCAGTTCGCTCGCCTCCTCGAGGTAGTGATCAACGTGGCCTTTCCAGGTGTAAAATTCACGGACCCCGCGGAGGCCTCCGGCTGACCAGGATTCCCATTGTTCCGGGTCGGAGATCGCCCGTTCCAGCGAATCTGTAAGAGCGGGAACATCAGTTGGGTCGATTAGCTCGCCGTTTTTGCAGTTACCGAGAATGTCACGGGGACCGCCATCGTTTGTCGCGAGAACAGGCAGTCCCGAGGCGGCCGCTTCGATCACGGTGAGGCCGAATGGTTCGTTGAGGGCCGGGTTCACAAAGATGCCTTTCTTCGCAGCAGCGTAGCGATAGAAAGCAGGAATGTCGTCGGGGCGGTGATGCTTCGGAATTGAGATGCAGCCGTAAAGATCGTAGTCGTCGATGAGTTGAAGTAACTCCGTCCAAACCTTTCGTGCCCCGGGATTCAGATCATTGATCCGGTCGCGGTTCCCTGCGACAAGGATAAGGTTTGCCTCATTCCGCAGGGTCTTGCTTTCACCAAAAGCTTTCACCAGCGTGCTCAAATTCTTTTTCTCATCGGCTCGAGCGATGGAAAGAATCGCGGGCCTCTCAGGATCGTCGAGGAAACGTTCAATGTTTCTGGTGACGTGGTCTGGAATCGTCTTTTCGCTCGGCGGGGCAAAGCGGGCAATATCAACTCCGGGGGGGATCACTCTCATCCGGTCCGGTGCGTAGAGTTCGTAAACCGAGTACTGCTGCTCGACCTCCTGGTTCGTGCTCGTGCAGACGAGGGCCGCGCTGTCGAGCGCCAGTTCCTCCGCTTCGATACGCGCCGGCAGGTTGTATCCGCGCTCCACTTTGGTGCGATCCATTCCCTTTTCGAGAAGAGACTCCAGCTTCGTGCGACCAAGGGAGTGGCCGGTGAAAATAAAGGGACAACCGAGCAGAGACGCGAGCCGACTGCCGACATAACCGGCATCCGCGTAGTGGGCATGGATCACGTCAGGGATTCGCTTGTTCTCCCGGAAGAGAGCGAGCGAATGATCGAGGAAAGCGTCGAGATAGCGCCAGAGCGACTCCTTTCTCAAGTAGCGCTTTGGCCCCGCTGTGATTCTCCGGATGTAGGCTCCGTTCCCGAGATCTTCGACTGGCTCAGCGTAGTCGGGGCTGACTTTCGGGTCGGCGACGAGGCGGGTGAAGAGATCAACCTGCCCGACGGCTTCATTTTCAGAGAGGGCCTTGACGAGTTCGACGACATACTTGCATTGGCCACCGGTGTCGGCATCGCGACCGAGCTCGAGATCGTTGCCCCGAATCAACCCGTGGATTGAAAGATGAACAATATAGAGATCTTCGGGCGTTTTCATCCGGAGGTTGAGGTTCCTTTGCTTAAAGACTGCGTGTCGAGCCCGAGATGGCGGCTTAGTCCTTCGATGACACCGCGGGCGCAGGGCTCTTCAGAAAGGTAGGCGTTTCCCCCGGCGACGGCGCTGATAAGCGCTTCTTCGGCGTTGGAAACGACGACGCCGAAGGTGTCATCCACGAGAAACATGGAAGAGTCGTTGCCGGAATCTCCTGCCACCGCGACCCGATGCAGCGGGATCTCTTTCCAACCCGCGAGCCAGCGGAGGGCGTTTCCCTTATTCGCCTGTCGGGGGAGAATATCGAGGTCCCGGTTTGAGGAATAGACGACCTGCGCTTCGAGTCCGGCTGAATCAATCAACTCAGCGATCCGATCGAGATCCTCTCTCGATTTGTCGTGGTAAAACCAGCTGCATTTAAATTCATTCTGGCACTCATCAGGCTGGGCTTCGATATCCTCAATTTCTGAGGAGATGAGGCGATGAATCGTTTCAAAATCCCAGTCACCGGAAAGTGTCTCATTCCATTCCTCGACCACGCGCCCTTTCCCGTGGTCGAACATCTCCGTTCCGACTCCGGCGATAATGAAATCCGGTCCCGGGAGGGCCGTGTCCCTGAGCAATCCGTGAACGTCGTCGAGTGATCGTCCGGTATTGTAGACGAGGAGAGGTGGCTCGGGCATCTCCTGGAGATTCTTCCAGAAGGCGGCGAAGATCTCGGCCGTTTCCGGCCCGTCAAAAATCGTTCCGTCGATGTCGGTAGAAAATAAAAGCATAGAGAGAGATGAGCGTCATTTTCCTCGTGGATGGTTGTGAACACCTCAGGCCCAAGGTATCAGGGGCTGCCGGTTTTTCCAGTGAAGAAACCGGCAAACCGCGTCGCGAGGTCGATATTCCTTGAGACAGTTAGCCTTTTCGTCGATTAAAAATCCATGGAGGATCGCAAAAAGAAAATGGGATGGGGGCTCATTGGTCCCGGTCGATTTGCTCAGGAATTCGCCGGGGAACTCGTCGGGATTGAAAGGGTGAGACCTGTCGCGGTGGCTTCCCGTGATCTCAGTAAAGCCGAGTCTTTTGCCTCTCGGTTCGGGCACGAAAAAGCTTACGGTTCCTATGACGAACTTTTTGCAGATGAGGCGGTCGAGATCGTTTACATCGTCGTTCCCCATGTTTTCCATGCCGCGATTGCGAAGGAGGCGATTCTCGCCGGAAAGGCGGTTCTTTGTGAAAAGCCCCTCACGCCCGGGCCGGAAACGACGAGAGAATTGGTGAGCCTCGCTCAGGAACGTGGCGTGTTTTTGATGGAAGCGATGAAAACCGGATTCCTCCCCGCGATCCGCAAAGCGAAGGCCTGGATCGATGAGGGGCGGATCGGTGAGCCGAAGCTCGCGCAGGCGGATTTTTGTTTTTCCGGTCCCACTGATCAAAAGGATCGGCTCATGAATCCGGACCTCGGCGGCGGTGCCGTTCTCGATGTCGGGATCTATCCGCTCCATCTCACCCGTTTTCTTCTCGGCGAAGTCGAATCAATTTCCGCCGTGGGTTCGCTCGCCGAGACGGGGGTGGAAGATTCCGTGGCCATGATCAGTCGCCATCTTTCCGGAGCTTCGTCGGCGATGACCTGTTCCTTCCGAACGGACGAGGCAATGTCGGCGACCATTTTCGGGACGGAGGGAATGATTGAAATCCCGCTCTTTCATGCTGCTAAAAAAGCGATTCTAAAGCGCGCGGGGGAAGAGATCGAAACCTTCGAAGATCAGGAAAAAGGCATGGTTGCCGCCGAGATTGAAGCGGTCATGGATGCCCTCGGGAAGGGGTTGACTGAGTGCGCGGGGCACACCCATGCGGACAGCATCCGCCTCGCCGAGCTCATGCATGAAGTCAGGCGTCAGGTCGGGAGTGTCGCGACTTAACCCTCTTAGGTCGGTGACCTAACCCTATCTGTTGCATCGCGAGAGCGAGCAGATTGCGGACGGTCGGGGAGTTTTCGCTTAAACCTACTTTCCGGAAAATGTAGCGGCTCGCGTGAGCGTGCCGACGACGGAAGCGCTGGCCTATTCGGCAGTCTCCCAGACGCGGACTTCGTCGACCTCGACGCCGGTGCCGGAAACCCGGAAGACCAGGGTCGGCTTCCGGACTGAGAAAGTCGGGTGCTCGGCGGTGAGCGGCTCAATCCCTTCGATCTGCGCTGTCACCGAAGTCCCCCGGGTCGTGACGCGGAGGTGATGCCATTTTCCCGGTTCGAAGTTATGTTCGGCGATCGCGAGAATTTCATTGGGATCCTCTTTTGGTTTGTCCTTATCGATATGTTTAAGAAGACGCCAATCCGTTGGGGTCACGATGACAGAAAAGAGGTGGCCACGTTTCTCAAGTTCTCCCCGCGCAGGATCGAACCCGAAATGGAATCCCTTCGTGCCCTCATTGATGCGGAATTTGAGCTCATAGACGGCGTCTTTGGTTTCGACGAGACGGCGCGCGGCGGCGGCGTGATGGTCGGCTTCGATTTCAGCTCCGTGAAGAACACCGTCTTTCGTCTCCCAGGTTCCGTTCTGGACCGACCAGCCTTTTGGCAGGGTTTCGCCGGAGAAGTCCTCTTCGAGAAGAAGCGTGCTATTGGCAGGCGGTTCAAAGGCCTGAGCGACAGAGAGGCAAGGGACGACAACGAGGGCGAGGAGGAGGCTTTTCATCTTTTCCGAAGGTAACATGGAAAGGTGATAAATCCTGAAGGTGAATTTTATCCGTTATCGCGGCTCTACGGGGTTGATCTTTTTGGCGGATCGTGAGGTGATTGGGAAAGTCGTCGACAGCGGAAGTGGTCGCAATATTGGATATGTCAGATAGGTACGAAATTAGAGGGAAGCTGGGAAAGGGTGGGATGAGTGCGGTTTACCGCGCCCTCGATTCTGTGATGGGTCGCGAAGTGGCGATCAAGCGGCTCCTTCCTCTTGACGAAACGAATTTGAACGAGGCGGCAGGCGATGTTCTCGCCAGTGAGGCGGCTGCGCTCGCAAGGTTTCAACATCCTAACATTGTCACGGTTTATGCCTTTGAGGAAGACAAGGATGGTCCCTATGTTGTCATGGAGCTGGTCGACGGAGAGGATCTCCATCAGGTTCTTCAGGATGGTGCGCTCTCTCTGGAAGATTTCGAGGACATCGCGACACAATGCCTTGAGCCGCTCATCAGCGCTGCGGAGCTGAATCTGATGCATCGTGATATTAAGCCGGGAAACATCATGCTCACGATGACCCCGTCCGAGCGATTTCTCGTGAAAATTCTTGATTTTGGTTTGGCTAAATTCAGTCAGCAACCATCGACCCAGACCCTCGACCAGGCAGGGTCGTTTTTGGGTTCAATCGACTACATTGCCCCCGAGCAACTTGAGTTAATGCCTCTGGATCAGCGTGCGGATCTGTATTCGTTAGGGTGCGTGCTTTACTATGCTCTTGCGCAGCGTGCTCCTTTCTCCGGAGGTAATCCGGCGGAGACATCGATGAACCATTTGAATCATGCGGTGGTGCCAATATCCTCACTTCGGCCCGATGTTCCCGAACCGATCGCAAACTGGCTCATGCGTATGATTTCAAGAGAGCCGGATGAGAGACCCGGGAATGCTCTTGACGCTCTGCAGCAGTTCCGTCTCGCGCAAGAGGGGCAGTTGATTGAGCCTGCGGCTCCCCCTTTGACGGGAACAGTCATGCCGGGTTTTGCCCCGCCGGAAACGGCGACCGGCGATGTCCTCCCGCCGGGGGAAACTCCTCTTCCTCCGGTGACAGATTCGGTGAAAAGGACAGTGATCAATACCTCGCCTCAAGTTCCCCGGCCCCGCCGAACGGAAGTAGCCGAAGCGTCTCGAATCAGCACGAAGGGTGGGACGGATCAGAAAGAATGGCTCAAGCATCCGGTGACTTTTGCGGTGGGTGGCCTCGTGCTTCTCGCGATTCTTTTTTCGTTTCTCTTCGGGGAAAAAAAGGAAGAGACGACTGTGGAGGTCGCCGTCGTCGAAGGAATCCCGATAATTGAAGAGCCGACTGCGGAGGAGGAAGTTCCTCCCGGAAAGACGAAATTTGAATTCCCGCAAACGCTGCGACTGGAGGGCGCTCCGGCTCCTCTTGCGGAACTGCCGGTGACGCCGGCGTTTCTTCAGCGCTTTGCCACAGGGGAGGGGCTCCTCCAGCGGAATCTTTCGCCGGCGGCGGAGTCGGGAGGGGAGATCGCCGTGTGGATGAATCTGAAAACGAGAGGACGGCACGCTTCCCTTTTTCCTCTCACTAATGATCCGTTCGCCGATGCCATTCCTATTTCGAGGATGCTCTCGACCCAGCATATTGCCGCCTTTAAAGGGCCGACGAGAGTGGTGACATTGATGGCGCGGGATGCTCTCGCGACGAGGAATGTCCGGCTTGAGTTGGAAAACGGATTCACCGTCTTTCTGGTTGGGAAAATCAATGCCGGAACCGGACGTCAGATCCGGATCGAGCCGAGTGTCGGCGGGGGTGAGTTTGCAAGTTTCAAAGTGGATTTTAGCGGCAATGTCGTGGGATCGACTCGCGTTGGGGCAGGCATGAATGAAGCTTCTATCAAAGTTCCCTGGGAAAGTCCGAAGGCCGGGGTGATTGCTTATGGTAGCTCCCCGGCGGATGGAAAACATCATCTCGTAAGTCTTTCCGTGTCGGCGGCTCAGCCCTCAGGGACGAGTGGTGAATACGCCGCGACGCCCTCTTCACTTGATCGACTTTTTATAGGACGCAACGACCCGAATGTCGCTCCCGAGCGGGATCAATCGACCTGGGTCATTGAGCTGGTTGTCTATGATCGCCTTCTTCCGCTCGCAGAAATGAAAGAGATTGCGGTGCTGCTCTCCGATTTCTACTTCACGAGACCGTGAGCGATGCGGT
>CAZOUP010000104.1:0-18239 GCA_964583035.1 uncultured Akkermansia sp. | reverse complement strand
CCTGCCAGATCGCGGGATCGTTGTTCTCGCGGGAACCGATCACGGGTGCTTCGCCCTTTGGTAATTCACACCGGATGCCGAAGTAGAGATGACCATTCATCCACCGAACCTGAAAGCGAGTCTGCAACTCTGGTTTTTTCGCTGTCGCGCGAAGGCCTTTCAACGGGCGAGGATAGTTGTAGGCCGTCCAGAAAGGTTCGTCGAGTTTGCCATCCAAGGTGAAGGTATCACGAGCATCGCGCCACTTGCTGCTACCCATGTCGATGATGCGATACTGAGGCAGCCCTTCGGGGCGTTTCACGTCCATTTGAGCAGCGCGAGCACGCAAGGGAATCAAGAATTCATCGACGAGGGCAATGCGCTGCCCGTAGACACTTTCCGGTGGCGCGGCTTCATGCGCTTTGGAGAAAAGATCGAGCGCTTTACGGGCGACTTCTGAATCGGAAGCAAGACGGGCGAACTCCAATTCACAATGCTCAATAAACGCCTTCATCTCTGCAGCGGCGGGACCGTAAAAGGTTTTGTAGTACTCCGCGAGAAGGATATCCACGTCCTGATCGGCATCCCACCAGAAACGGGAAATGGTATAAGGGTTGAGATGAGACATGCCCGGGTGGTGCAAGCCACCTTTGCCGTTGGAAAGCCAGACATCCTCCCGCCACACATCCTCGTCACTCTCCTGAATTCCACGCGCGACGACGTGAGGCCAGTACTGAGGGCGGAAGGCGCCCCGGTCCGTAAACGGTGAGTAATTCAAGGTCACCGATAAAGGGTTCTCCGACTTTGCCAGCCATTGACTGCGAAGCGCTGAAGTCTCGCGATGAAATGCGTCATCCATTTCACGAATCGGCCGACCGTTGGTGATTTGCACCCAGACATTCTCCGGTAGCTGGTCGATGGAAAGCGGCGGGAGTCGATAAGCGCTGTAGGCCCCGCAAAATACTTTCCGGTCAGGGTGCGTCTTGATCAGTTCATTAGCGACACGAACGACAAAATTCCAAACGTAGTCCGAGGACATTCCTGACGCCCCCCGGTCGAGTGTCATCTGAGGACGACAGCGATCGCATTGGCAATGGTTGAAACCATCGTGCGGCATGACGGATATGATCGGTGCATCGTAGTGATCAAAATTAAGCCGCGCAAAGGCCACCGTCTCGCGGAAGAACCCTTCCGAGGAAAGGCAAGCATTGGCTGTCTTGCTCTGCGTGTCGCGCTTTCCGTTCGCCATCTGCGAAAAGTATTCCGGATGAGCGGCCCGCTGCTCCGGGTGTTCGGTCAGGTCTCGCAGGCCATGATGCAATACTCCATACTGAGCGTTAGCGCCGATCCGGAGATACCACAGGCTATCGTCAATTACTTGAGAACTGAGCAAGGGGCGACTGATCGCCCGGACTTCAAATTCCGGCTTATCCGTCCGGTCGGACACGGGTAATGCTATGCTCGCCATTTCCGGCAGAATTTCTCCCAGTTCGCCCGGCATATACCAACGCACTCCGAGATCGCGAAGAAAGGCATACACCGCATTCAGCGAACCACGATGATCAAAAGTCCAAATATCGAGCTTTTTGTTGTAGTCTCGGAAAAGGGAAGAGCCAATAGGTGACTTCCAGGGGTGACCTGCCAGTTCCTCCCAAATTGCCTGCCGGTTTCGCGCCCAATCATTGTGATGCCGCGCCCAGGGCTCACGGGGCTGAAAGTCGAGATCATTTCCCACCAGAGCCAACCAATTGGAACCGGAAACGATACGGTAGGCGTCGCGGGGTAAACCGTCTGCATTCACGCCTGCCTGAAGAGCCGCTTCGCTCATGCCCACGAAAATAGAGGTAGCACTTTCCTTCGTCGGCTCGTTCACAATTTGCAGTCGAGCCCCGCTGATTTTCTCAATGTAGGTCTGCAGCTCGGTTGCGCCCAGCCGGGCAGATCGGGTCGGATCCGCCGCGATGACGATTTCGGCGCCGGGCTTGCCGTTCTCAACGATCCAGGGTTCCGCATGAACCTTCTGTAAAAACGCGGAGACGAAAAAGAAGAGAAGCAGAATATTTTTCATCGAAGAAAACGAAGATTACTGAACAAAGATAAACTGCCGCGTATTGAGCAGTGCCCAGACGATGCCTTCATAAGCATCATCGCCTTTGGCTTCGATCTCGGCTTTTGCAATATCCATTTCACGGTCGGTCGGCTCACGAGTCAGCATGGCCTGGAAAATCATCTCGATCTTCTCTTCGGGTGTTCCCGCTTCGTGGACGCGGCTTCCGAAGACAGCATATTGGTTGGTCAAGGCCTCAACAATGGACCCGTTGAGCAAACTGAGTGCCTGAGGAACGGAGGCATTATTCGCTGCGTTCTCGATCACCTCGCGATCAGACTGGCCAAATTCACGAAGGAAGTGCCCGAGAGGAGCTGGTGATGGCAACTCAGAGGCACGGGCCATTTCTGCAACCAGCTTGGTGTAGTTTCTCATTTCGCCGACTTGCTCGGACTTGAATCGCTTGGCTGCATATCCTTGGCTTTTCCTCCATTTCTCCATTTGGCTTGCGTCAAGACCTTGAGGTGGCTCAGGCATTGTATACTGCTTTATCACCACCTTTGGCAGCTCGGTCAGAACGAGGTCATCTCCTTTCGACATTCCCTCGCCAGCCATCATCGCTCCGCCGGCGACCGACATCTCCGACATCCCGACTGCGGCCATCAGAGCATCGGGATCGACGTCTTTACCGACATTTTGGAAGGCGAGTTCCTGAATCATTGAACGCTCTTCGCGATCAATTTGCTTCAGCTCGCCGTTAAGCTGGCTAACCTTTGATCCGTTCTTCGCGTTGCGGGCGACTGATATTTCTTTGCCAAGTTCCTCCCGCCTGACAACCATGTCTCTAATGCGCACCCCGATTTCATCTACCATCGCGATGTATTCTTCAGTCGGTTGCTCTTCAAGAGCGATATACATTTTTCGGTATCGCTCGATACTGGATAGTTGCGATTTCAAACGCGGACGGTAGCTATCGGCTTCGGGCAATGCGAGGCCGACGATGGAGTCCCAGAGTTGCTCAGCTGTCATGCGGCGGAAGACGGGTCCCGGGAAGTGGTAGGGCATCCCCATGACCATCTCGCCATTCCAGACCGCACTTTGGTAGGTGCGCGTGTTATAGAGAACATCCATGTAAGCGCGCGTGTCGTATTTGACCTCACGCATCAGCTCCGTGACATATTCCAGTAGTTCAGGATTGGCGACGTAGGTCTGCTCGGTCAAATCATCAACCGGCTCGAAAAGTCCATGACCAAAGACACGCTTCCAGAGTCGGTTCGCGATCACTTTGGTAAAAGTGGGGTTGTCCGGCGAGGTCAGCCATTTCGCATAGGCTTCGATCGAGGACCCATCGATAGTTCCAGGATCGATATTGGCTCCGAACATGGTTCCAGCGGAGACCGCTTCGTTCGGTTTTGCATCATCGTATTGATAGTCGTGAGGCAGCTGTAGCTCTTTCTCCTTTTCATCCGTAGAGTAGTTACGAAGTGACTGGGCTACCCGGAGCATTCCATACTGAACCGCTCTATTCTGTTTCTGGGTTTCCTCATAGACAGCCATGCTCTTTTCAGCCACATGACGGAATTCCGTATCGGTCATTTTCAGGCGATTGAGAGAATTTGTGTAATTCTTGCTCTTCGTATATCTCTCAAGGCTGGCTGGCGTGGTGAATTCCGGAAAAGGAGCGTCTTTATACCCGGCTTTTTCCAGCATCGCCTTATGAAGATCGGTGCGCCTTTCCCGCCGAAGCGTGTTAAAAGCATTGCGATTTTCTGAATCATACAAGAGCGCATCCATTCCGTAGGAAAAAGCCGCCATTTTGATGTAGTCCATCTGGGTCCACTTATCGAACGGGTGGTCGTGGCACTGGGCGCACTCAAGACGCGTTCCCAGGAAAATCCGCACGGTGTTGGACATATTGTCGAGAGGCATGCCGCGGTCTCTTAAGTAATAGCCGACCGCACCGTTGTCCCAGATCATACCGGTAGCGGTGACCAGTTCGGAGACCATTTCGTCGTAAGGACGATTATTTTCGACAGAATCTTTTATCCAGAGCTGGTAAGCCGCTTCGCCCTGGATCGCATTGTAACCGAGCAAATTATTGATCCGCAGTACATCAGCCCAGAAATTATAGGAGTGGCTGACATGGCCAGCGCTCTCCAGCAAAGCCGTGATCAACTGCTCGCGTTTCCGCTCATAAGTTGACCCCAGAAAATTCTCCGACTCCTCGATCGTTGGGATGCGACCTGCGATATCGAGATATGCGCGCCTCACGAACGTGGTATCTTCAATTTCCGCTCCCCGCTTCATGTCGTGCTTTTTGAGCCCGGTCAGAACCAGTTCGTCGATTTTCCTGATCGCAGCCTGTTGATCAAATTTTTCAGCCGCAAATCCAATGGAAAGTGACAGCGCCGAAACGGCGAAGGTGGCAAATAGCTTTTTCATAAACCTTTTAGAGTATTACTCAAACTAACCCCGATTTCTTGTTTTGGCCGAACGCCTTCGCGTGACCACTTCAAGGCCCGATAGGGTTCACTCCTCAATCAAACCCTGGTAGCTCACCTCCACGGGAACGGGCATTTTTGCACCGGAGTTTTTCAGCCACAGCAGCAATTCATCCGTCAAATCGCGAACGATTTCCGGTTTTGAAGCCGAAAGATCAATTTCCTCACTTAGATCAGATTTTAGATCATACAATTCAGATGAATCATCATCGTAAAACCGAATCAATTTGTAATTACCCTTCCGAATCGCTCCACCGAGACGATTTTTTTGTGAAAAGCATAGTTCGGATAGTGAAAGAACAGAGACTCACGTTTTATCAGCAGTCCCCGTTAAAAGCGGAACGAGGCTTTCGCCATCTAGCGGAACATCGACGATAGGATCGAGCCCTGCGACCTCGAGTAAAGTTGGGAAAACATCGGTGCTGACAATTGGTGTTGCTCCGGGGTCAGGGCTCGATCGGAACGAAGTCGGTGTCATCACCAATGAACACCATCCAGTCCTCGCCCGAGACAATGCGGTAGGCGCCGTAGCGAAGACCATCGGCCCAGACTCCCAGCCCGTCCGTATGTGAACTCGCCCCAACGTAAAGTTTGACCGGAAAGTCCCCCGAAGGCTCCGAGACGATGGGTAATTCCGCGCCCGAGATCTTCTTGAGGGTTGTCTGCAATTCCCTCGCCGCCAACCGTTGCGTCCGGGTCGGCGTTTCCGAAATAATAAGCTCTGCCCGGGCCTCCCCATTTTCGACCAGGAAAGGTTCGGCGGAAGCGGACGGCGGAAGCAAGAGGCCAAGCGCGCAAACGGCCATCAGAATTTCATTTCTCATCGGGATCATAGAGAAGGCTAATTCTGGGCGAGGTCGCGCACCAGCGGATTCGGCGCGGGAATCGCGTGATCGAGATGCAGGGAATGCAAACGGGGACAGTACCGAATGGAACTGTGTTGACTGGCGCATCTGGAGAGTGACAACGGTTGTCGCAACGCTGGTTGGCGGAACGGATGGGCTTGAAATCACCGGCAAATGCCAGTCATGTGGTACGACGGTTTGAAGCGATGGATGACTGCGAGTTGGTAAACGGAATATTGAAATGGAGAGGCTTGAAACATGTCGATTGACCCATTTTTTCTAACGATTGACCCCTTTTTCTAACCCTCTGCTGCCACCACCCGATCCACCCTTCGACATCGAAAAACGCCGAGGGTCGGAGGCGTTTTGGACGCAGGCGAAGCCGGAGACCGCAGGGAGAGACCGCCAGGCGGGGCGGGCGAATCAAACGATGGAACCCGAAGCATTGCCACTCGGCTGGGAAATTCGGTGGCCGACCCCGCCGGAAGAACATCTACCGCCTCCAGACGAATGGTGGCATCAGAACGATTCTGAGGAATGGCGAAATCCGGAATTGCCCCTCGAAGATGGCAAAATCCTGGTGTTAGACTCCGAACCACTGCCTCCCGAGGAGTTTCCAGTGTTTTCGGTTGGCTGATTGGCGATTAGTTCAGAAAACGTAAAGCCTCCTCAAGGAGGTCGCTGGACGCTCGTGCCTGGCATCAAGGAAAAACGAAAGGAAAGCCATGCAGAACGTTCGCTGTCTTGACTTTCCACCTCAAAAACCTGATTCTTTGGTCGAAATGAAGTCAAAATCAGAATTTTCACCCTTTCTCCCCCTGCACCCCCTCAATCCCGGCCGGACTGACGCCTCGATAAAAATCCTTGAATAAGCAAATTCCTATCAATAACTCTGCAAGATCGCTCGCGAAACCGTCGAAACTGAGAAGGAAGTCCTCACCGAGCAGGAGCAGAAGGGAGCCCGAGCCGCCCTCACCGAACTCTTCCTCGACCTCAAGACCGACCAGACACCCGCCGTCGTCGAACGCATCGTCAACGACATCGACGAGATCGTGAAGTTCGTCCGATTCGATGGCTGGCAGGATTCCACCCCCGGTCAGAAAGAAGTGCAGAAGGCGTTGCGGAAGTCCTTATTGAAATACAAACTTCATAAGGACCAGGAGCTGTTCGACCGGGCTTACGGGTATATCCGGGAGTATTATTGACTTGAAGTTACTTTCGTGAGGTAAAAGCTCGAAATGCCATTGAACTTGACATATAAGGTCGGTTGGGATGCTATCTATGGTAGCGGAAGGCGAGCTTGACCTCACGAATCCCAGCTAATCGCGCTATGATCGGGACAATAATATTTAAGATTTTTCATTTGGCTCGAAGCCCGATCATTTTGGCGGTGTTCTTGGGATCGATCGCAATTTATCTGTTCACTAATCGAGAGTCATACACGAGCTCGTCTAATGATGTTGTAAGAAGTGCAGAAGAGGCGCTTGAGGATATGAAGAAGTTCGATCCCGAAGTGGCTAGGATCGTTTCAGAAGTCGATGACAAGCGGCAGCAGCGTGCATTGAGCGTCGCCGCTCTCAGTGCATCTGGACGTGATAGCAGGTCGACTCTTGCCGGAATGGCCCGGGAGACGGCCGCTACGGGTGAATTGCCCTACCGCGCGAGGCTTGCCGCCCTCGCACTAAACGAGACGGTGATGACTGATCTGGAAACGAAAGCCTATCTCCAGTCTCA
The DNA here is from genome assembly GCA_964583035.1 of uncultured Akkermansia sp. GTDB lineage: Bacteria > Verrucomicrobiota > Verrucomicrobiia > Verrucomicrobiales > DEV007 > Arctic95D-9. Next base: position 11,133 of record CAZOUP010000104.1, on the reverse strand, counting down.
CGCAATGGCATGCCAAACTTTGGAGTTGGCGGGAGGCTTCAAGTCCAGCCACGAGTATGTAACCCTGCTGGAACAGGCTCGGCGCAATCCTTCTGTCTGGCCCCTAGTCAAGGATGATCCCCTCGGGCTCGTAATTTGGTCCGAATCAGACAACATTGAGGGGCTGAAATTCTATCACCGAAATCGTGAGTGGTTAGCGGACCCATTGGCGGCTCTCGATCTCTCGGGAGCGGAAGACGGTGGGACTGTCGGTCAGGTGATCGATCACTTGATGCGCCATGAGGAGAGTTTGAAAAAAGCCATCGTCGAGGGTGAGATCGGCGTTTATGGAGTCGCAGTGATGATGACTCATGGTGGGCTGGTCGAAACCTGCAGAGCCAGCTATGGCATTCACCCAGCGGAGACCATTTCGGTAATCGTAATGAATCGCGACATTCTTTTGGAAGAGGAGGGAGACAACAAATGGATAGGCGAAAGAGCGAGTTGGCTGGCTCAGATCGAAAAACATCATCCGACCGTGTGGTTTGCAGCCGGTATGTCTCCCTTTGCTCTGCGCCTTCACCGCGATGCGCCTCACGTTTCGGACTCATTGCTGGAAAAGCATGGCGCTGAGGATGTTCCTGCGTTGATTTACCAGCATTTTACAAACACCGAAGAGGTTGCTGCTGCTGCTTCCGCGCTCGACACTTTTGGTGACCTCGCCATCTATGTGTTCGCCCGTTACGAGGATCCCGAATTCATAAGCAAGCTTGGCAAGTACCTCACCGACGAGGAAATTGGAATCCGAATCATTCCCTTCATTCTTCGATTTGAGGACGACGCTTTCTCCCGAATCGAGGAGGACAAGGATTGGTTGGACCGCTATTTTGCGCCGGACGGATCTCCGCGGGAAGGCAAACTCGATTGGATTCAGTATCTCCCAGGTGGGTCTGCCGTCCATGTTGCAACCACCTGGGCTCAAGGATATCCCTGTGAGTGGTCTGAACTCGGATGGGCTGCATTTGATGTTGCGGAGATCGCCCTCGTAATTGCCACATTCGGCACGTCGAAAACAGTTACCACTGCGGCGAAGGCGGGAGCCGTCGCCGCACGGGCATCCCGAACTGGTCAGGTCGCGAAGGTTGCGACCCGTGCGACGCGTGTGCAGGAGTGGTCCAAAAGCCTTGGGGCTTTTAGAGCAGCTACAAGCTCTTTGGCACGGAGGATGCCGCGATTGGCTCGAGTATCGGCGAACATCGCTGCTGTCGGAAGGACTCTCGCAACGCCGATCTGGGGCGTATACAAATTATCTAGAGCTACCGTTCAGGTTGTGTGGAGGGGGGCAACGGGAACGCTGAATGCGTGGAAATCTCTGTCTCCGGCTGGTCGCAGTTGGATTAAAAGAGGACTGTTGGGTGCTTCTCTTTTCATCACGATCACCCAGCGAACACTCCCGAACATGGATGAAATTGGCAAAGGAATCGGAGAGATGCTCGGGCAAGCTGCGGCAGGAGTGGTTGCGCTCGCGGGGGAAGCACTAGTTAATGCGATACTAACCTTCTTAGAAGCTGAAACTGGCAGTTCTCCGTTGCTCCAGATTGCGATCTTCTGGGTCTTAATCATCACTCTCGCGATCGCTTCGGTGTGGTTTCTGGCGAAAGGGGTTCGATCCTTTCCTAGAGCCAGATTTGCCTCTCTCTGACCTGCCATGTCCAGCTCGATCGTTTCCATTTTTATTCTCGGCTGTAGAGGTGCGGGAAAGACATCTTTTCTCTCCGGGCTAAGCTTGCTCAGTAGGCCCGGCTTCGATGGACCGTTTTCCATGGTGACCAATGATGGTCTAACCGCGGCTAAGGTAAGGGATCTGCGAGAGCTTGCAGAACGTCGACAGTGGCCAGCGGGAACATCGACGCTGACACCTCTCGATTTTGACCTGACGTTCTCAGGTCGAAGTTTCCGCCTGAGTATCTTGGACTACCCAGGAGAAGATTTGCTTCGGGCGATGGAAACAATGGACTTTGAGTCCAAGGAATTGATTTACGAGCATATTTGCAAGGCGGATTGTCTACTCATTATCACCGATCCGACCCAGGATCTGAACACGGAGTTAAACCCAGATGTGAAGGCGACGAGACGCAGACAGGATGCTCTAGCGCAGGCCATTGGACTCTTAGTTAAGGAGCGCGAAACGCGCGAGTTGCCCGCGCCGCTTGTCGGCGTTGTCGTCACCAAGTCGGATCTTTTAGAGGCAAACAGGGGGTGTGACAAGAAATCGGTTTTCAATGCCAATAGGGGCCTCATTAAGAAGCTGCAAGCCTATGCGCGGAACAGAGGCACCATTCCGCTATTTACAGTCTCCGCCTGCGGAGCGATTTCCAGCGAAGATGTTAGTGCGGACCCATCTACCGAATACCCAGTGGACCCCAAACCTCATGGCTACGAGAAGCTTTTTGTCTGGATCTCTACACAGACGTCACTGAAGAGAGAGTTAAGGAAATACAAGACGCATCTTCTCTACGCTCTGGCTTTGCTTTTCATGGTCTTTGTAGCGGGCGTCTTCTTCGTAGTGCAGAAGAATCAAGGTAACCGGGAGCTCATGAATGCTATCAGAAGTTCTCCAGTTATCGAATTGCATCCTCTACTAGAAGCCCGGGACACATTGTCTTCCGAAGCACAGAAGAATTTGGATGAAAGGCTCGATAGAGTATTTTCCACTATGGACTCTCAGTTCGCCGCGGCTACATCCGCAGATGATTTGAAACGGCTTCAAGGAGAAGTCTCGGTATCTCGGGATCTTCCCTTCAACGCCAGAAAGGGCGATTTTGAGAACCTTCTCGACTCCATCGAGCGTCGAATGGAGGATGCTCTCTTCCGCGCTATTGAGTCGGCTGTAAGATCTCAAAGCCCGGATGAGGCACTTGAGTTGATCGTGGACTACAGGAATGAGTTTCCAAAAGGAGCTCATCAAGCGGAAGTCGACTCCTTCGCAAATCAGTTGCGGGATCAAAAGGAAAAATTGATGCGTGATAGAGCTCGGTCGGTGCGGATTTCGACTCGGGATTCTCTCGCTCGAAAAGTCGCCGCTACGCGAGAGTATCTTAAGTCCTTCCCCGATAGCCCTGAGCGTTCGGTCATGGAACAAGCGCTAAAGATTTCAGGTAGACTCTCATCTGCTGACGAAGTTCGTCTCGTCTTTCGAGGGTGTGGTTTCAGCGGAACTGAGGAAAGAAGGCACGAGGTTAAATGGATTCTGGACCGAAAAATTCTAGAAGGACTCACGTTCACATGCGACGAGAAACGAAATAGAAGCACTTTCGAGCAGAAGCTTGAGGTCCCATTCGCTCAATGGAACGGAATTCACATTCAGTTATGGGATCTGAAGAACCGCAACGAGATAATGGCGAATGGGCGGCTGAATGTTCTGAGGGACCTACAGGATTTCGACGGTGGCGAGTTCATGATGACACCGGCAGCAGACGATGCTTGGATTAACGTGAAGGCTTGGCTCAAAATCGACATTGAACTTCGTTCTTCAGGATCCGGTGGATGGAGCAAGGTTGGAAAGCCGGAGATTGACGCCTATTCCAAATATATTTATCCTGGTGACAACTGGTGAGATGCAGGGAGGTGATGCGCAGATTTTCTATGGCCTCGGGCCAGAGGGATACTCAGTAATTTCCGAGACGGGCGAAATCAGTGATCGATCGAGGCTTATCCTCGTTGATTTTTGCAAATCTGTTTCTTGGCGTCCCGAAAAACTGGATTTCCCGGATCAAACTTGTATCGCTGTAGTACCGGATGAAGAGTTCATTTGGCTTTGTCAACTCAAGGAGGGAGAGAGAGATAAATTCGATCGAGGGCTCTCATTTTCTGTGACGGCGTCGAGATACAGGCGATCGGATAGAGCTTTTACGGAGGAGTTGAGAAGATTGACCAACTTGCAGGATGCAGAAAATGAGACGGAGGATTTTAATCCTCAGGTCGATCTGGATGGAGCCGTTGTCCTCAATCATCCAGAGCTTTTAAGTTTTACGGGTGTTTCCATAGCCACCGAAGGACAAGGTGCTAGATCCGAATTTTCGGATAGGCATAGGGACGAAGCCGAGATGTGCGATCGTGACAAGAACGAGACTACCGATGAAATGAAGAAGCAACGTGCCGAAGTAGGCTCACACCCCGGAAGACTCTTGAAAAATGTCTTTCTTTTATCAGTTGGGGTAGTGATTGGAGGCAGCTTAACATGGTGGTGGGGAGCGATACCGAAAGATGTCAGAATCTCGGAGCTGGAGGATTCACTGAGAGTTACGTTTCTCTCGGATGGTCCCATCGACGGGACCGGAATCCGGGATGCGTATCAAGACTTCAAGGATTCGGAATCTGACCTCCACCAGAGAGTGGACGCTTGGGAAAGTGTTGCACGCGAATTGCACTTGGATGCCAGAAATCCGCAGCAGTTTGTGGAGGCGTTCAGGGCGGCGGCTGAAGAGAATTCTAGATTGCTGGAAGAGATTGAGCGTGCTAGAGAGGGACTGTCCAAAGAAGATTTAAGAGCGCTGGACCTTATGAGAGGATCAAAAGAGCTTTCGGATGCATTGGAAGCAAACGAGATTGCGGTGAAGGATTTGCAGGATCTCCTCGACAATTTGACCTCGAAATCGCCCCTCAAAACTTTGAAAGAGAAATTAGCTCCTGAGCGATAATGAGATGTTCGCCCGCTACTCTGAGGCTGCGCGTCAGCTAAAAAAAAGCCCCACCCTACCGGGTGCGACTTTTCTCTCAATGTTCCGGTCAGCTCAAGCCGACCAGACCATCGAACAACCCGTGCAGGGCCTGGGTGCGATTCATGATCACGTTGGGGTTTGTCCCTTTCATGATCTCAGTCGCGGCATTGAACAAGGACCACGCCGTCCGGGGACGGAAGTCCTCGTAGGTGGGCTCTCGCCATTCCTTCAGCACGGCTGGTATCTGGCTGGGCGTGATCGCCTGACAGTCCACCGCCTTGATCACGAGGTCGTGAGCCTGAGGATGGGTGACGCGACGATCCCGATACCGGGAGATACGTTTGCACCCCCTCAATCCCGGCCGGACTGACGCCTCGATAAAAATCCTTGAATAAGCAAATTCCTATCAATAAGGAAAGCTGCCGCACTCCTGTGTCCGGAACCCCCTATTTTTCGACCATTTCAGAGCGGTCCAGTAAATTCATGGCTCACAGCCTTGACCCCAGCTTGTTTTCATGGCCAAATCTCTCCATGAAGACAAGATTTCACCCTTTCTCCCCCTGCACCCCCTCAATCCCAGCAGGACCGACGCGCCGATAAGCAACCCTTGAAAAAGCGAATTCCTGTCAGTTCAAGCGCACCGTGCTGCTGGGTGATTTCGAAAAAGCGCTTGCTGAAGTCGGGGCGAAGAAAGTCGACATCACCAAGGTGTTGCCGCCGAAGATCGACTGGATTCTCCCTCAAACCGCGCGCGGAAGCAAGGTGGCGGAAGAGTTCACGGTGCGGGCGGAGATTTCCTCGCCCGATGCCGGGTTGGAAGAGGTCAAGCTCCTCGTCAACGGCAAGGCGATCGACGCCGATCTCCGCGTTTCCGGGAACCAACTGACCTACGAGAAAACAGTGGAATTGCTGCCAGGAGAAAATCGTTTGGCGATTTTCGCGCGGAATGGGAACTCGGGTCACACGAGCGAGGAGCGGGTCGTGACGGTGCGCGGCGTGGCGGCACCGGCAATCGGCGGAGGTCGGGGACAGGACGCTCCGGCGGCGGTGGATTCGCTCGATGAATTGCTGAAGCCGAACCTGTATGTGCTCGCGGTCGGCGTGAGCGAATACGAGGATGCTTCCATCCCCGCCCTGCAATACTGCGACGACGACGCCACCGCCATTGCCGATTTTTTCCAAAAACAAAGCGGCGGGATCTTCGGAAAGACGGAGGTGAAATTGCTCGTCAACGAGGAGGCCACCGAAGACGGCATTCAGAAATCGCTCGACTGGTTGGAGGACAATGCGACGCAAAAAGATTTCGTGGTCCTCTTTCTTGCCGCTCACGGACTCAACGACGAGAAGGGCAATTTCTACCTTCTGCCGACCGACGGCGATCCGGAGAATCTGCGGAGGACGGGAGTGGCGTGGGACGATTTCGGGGAGATCCTCGGCAACCTGCCCAGCCGGGTTCTCATGTTTCTCGACACCTGCCATTCGGGACAATTGGGAACGAATTTGTTCACCCTCGCCAAAGCCGAAGGAACGCGAAGCCGCTCGGCGGGAGGACTCAAGTCGGCCTTCGACCCCAGCGAGGCGATCCGAGAGCTGACAAGCGAGGAGAACGGCGTCGTCATTATGGCCGCTTCGACCGGCGACGAGGAAAGTTTGGAAAACGACGAATGGGGCCACGGTGCTTTCACCTTCGCCTTGCTGGAAGGACTCGGGGGAAAAGCGGATGTCAATGGAGACGCGGTCATTCACCTGCGGGAGCTGGACTTTTTTATCAGCGATCGGGTCAAGGAGTTGACTGAAGGAGTGCAGCACCCCACGACGGTGAAGCCGAGTTCGATTTCGAGGTTGCCGGTGGCGGCGGTGAAGTGAGAGGTCAGGGGGAAGAAGCCAGGAGTCAGGAGTCAGAGGTCAATGGGGAGCGATGGAGTGCGTAAACCTAGTTCCGCTTTGGATCGAATTCGGTTTGGTGAACATCGTCACGTAAGGCGTTGAAATCACATTGCGGGTTGGGCTTTGGGCGGCTTTGGGTTGGTGATTTCGGGGACGGAATCTGCGTGCGATCCAAAGCGGAACCAAGTCCCCGCACTCGGATAAGAGAAAGAAAAAAGCCATTTTTACAATCAGATCCGCTGGTAAAACGATTCTAAGCTTGATAGAATCCAATCGCATGATGAACCACCCACCGTTTGCCCGCTTATTCCTTTCAACCTTACGCGTTGCGCGTTCGATGTTCAAAGTTCTCCTCCTCGCCGCCCTAGGTTTTCTTCTTCACCCGACCGCCTCCATCGGCGAGGAGGAGCCCCCGCGTCTCATCATCGATCCGCGGGGGCCGTCAGGGACGGTCAAAGAACTACTATTCACTCCAGATGGTACTACTTTGATCTCGCTGGGTAACGACAAAGCAATCCGATTTTGGGACGTGGCCAGCGGGGAGTTGCGGAAGACTTTGCGCCTTCAAATTGGAGATGGTCCCAATGGCCAATTTTTTGCAGGAGCGATGTCGCCGGACGGACGATTGCTTGCCGTGGGAGGATACCCGACTCTTTGGGGAATCCGCCTCATTGATCTTAACACTGGGGAGGTGGCGGCGGTATTGCGGGGACACACCAATGTTATCCTCTCCTTGGCATTTTCGGATGACGGGCGCTGGTTGGCATCGGGAAGTGCGGACGATTCGGTGCGAGTGTGGGATCTTGGGGCTGGGTTACCGAAGAAGGAGAACGTGGAAATCGGGGATTCGCAAGTCTTGCAGGGACATGGGGCCAACGTTTATGCTTTGGATTTTGCGAAGGGTGGCGAGCGGCTAGTGTCAGGGGCCGACGACCACAAGCTGATATTGTGGAAGCGAGAGGGCGAGGGAAGATTTTCGCACTTCAAGACACTTGAAAAACACAGTGCCGAGGTGCTTTCCGCCGCTTTTTCGCCGGATGGAAAGTCTCTCGTCTCGGGAGGGAAAGATGACCGACTCATTCTTTGGGACGGGGAAACCGGGGCCTTTCGAAATTCCTTGGAGGAGGATATGGAACATGACGCGTGGACGATCGCCTATTCACCTGACGGACGTTTTGTCCTCGCTTCCTCTCAGGGGTTCTTAAGAGGCTACACCGCTGTCTACGAGGTGAAAGGCAGAGAATGCATCACACGCTTCGGGCAGCACAACAATTCGGTTTTTTCCTCGGCGTGGCATCCGACCGAGGATTTGGTGGCGACGGCCGGCGGTGACGACAAAGATATATTTCTATGGCGGCCCCGGAGCGGGGAAGTGGTCCATCATCTACGAGGAGGCGGCAGAACCGGATGGGTGGTGGCGTTCGGCGAAGGAGGCGGGGCGAAGGTGGCCTTTGGGCAAACCAACCTTCCGGATGACACCTATTGGGATGATCCTCTCCAGCGGACCTTCGATTTTAGTACACTCGCCCTTGCGGATTTGTCCGAAACCGAAGGTGATCCAAAGAGTTTCCGACGATATATTCATAGTCGCGAAGGTAAGGAATTACGAGAAAAGGATGATTTCAGCATCGAAACCGGCAGCGGAATCATCACCAATAATCCGAAAACGGAAGGCAATCTCTACCATTATTCATTCACCCCATCCGGCGATGTTATCGTGGCATCAAGGGGGACTCTACAACTACACCGACCTACCGGAGAAATAATTGGCAAGTTCATCGGCCACGAGGGTCCCGTATGGGCCGCCTCCCCCTCGTCGGACGGTCGCTACCTCGCCTCGGCCTCCAGCGATCAGACCGTCCGTCTTTGGAATCTACAGACCGGCGATCTGCTCGCCAGCCTCTTCGTCGCCCGCGACGGGGAATGGGTCTGCTGGACGTCGGACGGCTATTTCGCAGCCTCACCCGACGGCGGGAAATACATCGGCTGGCATTTCAACAAGGGAATCGACAAGGTTGCGGGTTATCTCTCGGGCGAACAGCTTTATGAACATTTTTATCGTCCCGACATCGTAAAACGCGCCATCGCCGAAAATCGTCCCTCGTCGGAAATAGTGGCGGAACTCGGTTTGAAATTCGATCTCCAGACGGCCTTGCGCGGCGCTCCGAGTGTCGCCATCGCCGAGCCCGCCCCGAACAGCACTTCTCCGAACCGCAGACAGCGCGTCATGGTCGAAGGAATCGACAACGGTGGCGGTGTCGCGGAAATCCGGCTCTTCAACGCCGACAAGCGGATCCCGCCGGATGGTCCCGGCAGTTTTCGCGGCGGCAAGTGGGTCGTGCCGTTCACCGTATCGCTCGCCCGCGGTGAAAACGAAATCCGTGCGGTGTCTGTCAATCCCGAAGGAATCGAATCGGCACCTGAAACGATCCGGGTTAAATTCGCGGGAGAAACCGCGACCTCGCGTCTCCATCTCGTCGCGGTCGGTTTGAACGAATACAAAAATCCCCGCTTCGCCCTCGACTATTGCCGCCCCGATGTCGACGCTTTCGCCACCTCTTTCGTGGAAGGATCGGATACGCTCTTTAGCGAAGTCTTTGTCCACAAACTCTTCGATGCCGAAGCGACTCGCGCCGCCATCGAAACGAAAATGAAGGAGATCGCTTCGCAAGCGACGCCGGAAGATGTCTTTGTTTTCGTTTTCGCCGGACACGGAGTCATGAGCGAGGGCAGCGAGGGCATTTCCCCCGAGTTCCACCTTGTCCTCCACGATGTGACGCAAATGTATGGGGACGACGAAGCGTTGGCCAAACAAGCGCTCTCCGGTTCGGTCCTCGAGGAATTGACCGCGGCGATTCCAGCCCGGAAGCAACTCATGGTGTTGGATAGCTGTCAGTCGGGTGGACTGGTCGACACCTTCGCCTTGCGGGGAGTGGCCGAGGAAAAAGCCATTGCCCAACTCTCCCGCGCCACGGGGATGCATGTGCTCGCTTCGACCCGGACCGAGCAATTCGCGACCGAAACCAAGGAACTGGGTCACGGCTTGTTCACATACGCCTTGCTCGAAGCATTGGGCGGAAAAGGCGATGGTAACGGCGACGGCCGAATCACCGTGAAAGAAGTCGAAGCTTTCCTCAATACTCGAGTCCCCGAGCTAAGCGAGGAATTCACTGGCGCGGCTCAGTATCCCAACAGTTTCGGGCGAGGTCAGGATTTCCCCATTGGATTGGTGAGGTGAGAGGTGAAGCGGGTCGGGATGGAGTGTGGAGAATTGGTTCCGCCGGAGTGCGGAAACCTAGTTCCGCTTTGGATCGAATTCTGTTTGGTGAGAATCGTCACGTAAGGCGTTGAAATCACTTTGCGGATCGATCTGCGGGCGAATGTGGTTTGGTGGATTTCGGGAGCGGAACCTGCGTGCGATCCAAAGGTGCGTCAATCCGCCGCACTCCGAGAGGCGCTACCGCGTTTCTACCTGTAACATCTCGTTCCAAGTCTTCCGTATTTTCACTTTCCGGAAAAGCCACAGCAAAATCAACACGCCGGTCAAATACACCCACCACCATTTCGTCGCTTCGGTGAAGATGAGGTGGGCGAGGGCTTCTTCCGCTTCCTCGCTTGCCTGCGCGCCATCACCACTCGAAAGCTTTTCACGGAGGAAGAGGGTTTGCATTCCGTAGGCCCATGTCAGGATGCCGTAGGTCAAGTTCATCGACATCCCGCGGAAGCTGAGAACGGTGGCTCGGTTTTCGGCGTTGGTGACTCGGTTTAAATAATTCGAGAGGAAAAAGTGAAGCAGGCGCATCGCGAACCAGAGCGCGGGGAGAAAGAGGACGGACCAGAATCTGATTGGAAACGCGAGGCTGAAGATTCCGATGAAGACGAGCACGGTCAGGAATCGGAAATTGAAATCGGGCGAGCGACCGAGGATGAGTTTTCCCCCGACGACGGCCGCGAGAATACCGGCGAAGGACCCGACCACGCTAATGATCCCCATTTGAAACGGATCGAATCCGATGACTTCGAGCCAGAGGGAGCCGACGGTATAGTAGAGCCGGATGATGCTGTCGAAGGAAAGGCCGATCAGCAGGAGCATCAGTGCGGCGGGAGTGTGGAGAACCCAGCTTCCGGCGCGGAAGGTCCGCGAAAAGCTGTCGCGGATCGATTGGCCCAGCGGTTTCTTGGTAGGAATATCGGGATGCGGAGGTTCCTTCATCCGCAGGGCGGTGACGAAGGCGGCGAAGGACATACCGAGGGTGAGAAGAATGGGAATCTTCAGGGTGTGAAATTGGGTGACCTCCCGCTCGATGCCGATCCAGCCGAGAATCTTCCCGACGATCTCCGGATCGTAGAGGGACGCCCCTATCATGGTGACGACGATAAAACTGACGGCCTGCCATTTCATCAATCTGCACCCCCTCAATCCCAGCAGGACCGACGCGCCGATAAGCAACCCTTGAAAAAGCGAATTCCTGTCAGTTAACCGTCGGAAATCTCTGCACCCCCTCAATCCCAGCAGGACCGACGCGCCGATAAGCAACCCTTGAAA
>CAZOUP010000103.1:0-18359 GCA_964583035.1 uncultured Akkermansia sp. | reverse complement strand
TGGTTGGCCACACGGATCTTGCCCGCTCGCAGCACCAATTCGCGGAGGGCGCGGAGACGACTTACGGGATGGTTTCCTACATGATTCAGGGCGCGCTCGGCGCACTCCTCATCGGGATGATCTCCACTGCGATCATGATGCTGTTTTTGAGAAGGAGGGCAGCATGATTTCCAGTCGTCGCAAGCTGATCGGGACCGCTGCGCTGTTGTTGGTCCTTCCCATCGTGGGATGGCTCCTCCTCCTGAATTTCGGTCTCGTCGCCACCCCGGGAAATCCGGTCAAAGAGCCCTTCAACCAGTCGGACCGGATTTCCACGATCGAAGTGATCAAAGGCGAAGATGGCGTCGTCCGGGCCCGCTTTAAAAACTGGAGCGAAGGCGAGCGGGAACTCACCGCTGATGAGTTCTATCAGGTCTTGTTAGAGCGTCGTCGCGAGCAATCGTGGCTCTTCATGCTGCTCGATGTGACCTCCTGGACCGGCGTCGCCTGGGTTGCCTTCGGCTTTCTCGGACAAGCCGTTTTTATGGCGCGGATGATTGTGCAATGGCGGGCGAGTGAGAAAGCAAGATCGTCCGTGGTTCCCCCCGTGTTCTGGTGGTTGAGCTTGCTGGGCTCGTCAATGCTCATGGTCTACTTCGTCTGGCGGTGGGAGATCATCGGTTTCCTCGGGCAAAGCACCGGCTGGTTCATCTACATTCGGAACCTGTGGTTCATTCACGGAAAGCAATTGCGGGAATAATCATGAGGCATCCCCGACTTCCATCTCCCTTTCTGAATAGTGCGGCTAGATCATTTACATCCTGTTCTCATAGCATATGTGCCGTTGGGTTGCTGCTTTGGTTCAGCTCTATCTGTGAAGGTTTACGCGCCGGAGATTTTCAAATTCCGAATATCAATGCAAATGCTCAAAAGGTTCTCATCGCGGCGCACCGGGGTGGCTACGAAACCGACAAGGATGATGAAGCCCCTGAGAACTCAGTCGCCGCAGTCGAAGTGGCGATCCAGAAAGGCTACGATGTCTTTGAAACCGATATTCAACGGACTTCCGACGGAGTCTTTGTCATCGTCCATGATCCAACCATAGATCGCGAGACGACAGGTAGCGGAAAGGCCGAAGACCTGACACTATTGGATCTCAAAGCACTGAAAAAACGCTACCGCGACGGGACGGTTTCGAATGAAAGCGTCGCAACGCTGGAAGAGCTTCTCCTCGCAGGGAAGGGCAGGATTCTTTTCAAGCCCGACCTCAAACCGGGGGTCATTGAGCACTTCGACGCACTGGCCCGTCTCATCGTCGAGCTTGAAATGCAGGACCAGGTTTTCGTCAGGACGGCGTATCGTGACGCCGGGGCGATTCACGAATTATTCGAGTCAGGCACCCCGAAGATTGAAGTCATGTTCAAGGTGAGCAACACCACGCAGGTCCAGCGCCTTCAACAGGATTTTCAGCCGAAAACCATCGAGGTTAACGTGGGAGAAGACTTGCCACTTAGCGCAACGGAAAAGGAGACGATCGCCGCCGCCTGTGAACTGGGCATCCTTGTGGAAACACACTCTTACAAAACCCCGGAACTCTGGGAAGAACTCGCGAAGTCAGGCGTGAGAATGTTTCACACGACCAAACCTCAGGAAACACTCCGCTACCTCGAAACGAACGGGTGGCGGGAGCGCTCTGACGGTGAGTAGAGAACTTGCCTCCGAAATTCAATAAGGAAGCTCGCGAATGAACAGGTTCTTAAAAAAGAGCTCGCTGCCATGGTGCTGGAGTTCAATCTGATCAGCGCGGGGCAGGGGAATGTCGCGATCACCTTCGCGGTCCCAGTAATTTTCCAACTCAGTGCGATCGACGACGAGCTTTCCATTTAACCAAATCGTGACCTTGTTGCCGACCATGCGGATGAGAAACTGATTCCACTCGCCCGGCTTCTTATCGGCCATGACGAGGGGGCGATTGCTGGCTCTCTTGTTGTTCCAGAGTCCACCGGAGCCGAGGTTTCTCCCTGTCCGATAGGCGCCGACGAGATCATCAGCCCGCGCATCGCGAAGATCCCAGGGATCCCAGATTTGAATCTGCGGGGTGCCGCGAAGGTAGATCCCGCTGTCCGCCCCGGGCGGGATTTTCCAATCGATGTAAAACTCGAAGTCTCCGTAATCTTTCGCCGTGCAGAGCGACTGGCCTTGACCGGAGTAGGTGAGGACACCCTCCTTAACTGACCAATGCTCATTCATGACGACATCGGCGATCTTCTGCGCTTCGGCGAGGGCGTCACTGGATAGTTCACGGCGCTTGCTCGCATCTTTGTCGGCGAGGCCTTTCCACCCAGTCAAATTCTCGCCATTGAAGAGGGCCGAAAATCCTTCCGGGGGAGTATTGTCTTTTTTGACCTCAAGAGTCGGCGCACTCGGGGCAAAATCGGCGACATGGATGTTTCGGAATTCGATGTGATCATTATGCCCCGCAAACTGAATGTGACCGGACCGGCTCTTGAGGCCGGGATGAACTTTGTGATCCACCGGAGTGAGATCATCGAGGTAGGCGTCGAGAATGACGGCACCGTTGAGAATGATCTTCACGTGATCTTCGATGCAAATCACGGTCTGCTCGTTCCACTGATCGAGAGGCCTCAGGTAGCCGGTCTTCGCAGGGAATATCCCGTAGATTGAACCATGCACCTGCCACTCCTTCAAAGTCGAGACACGTCCGCCGTCCTCGGTCTTTTTGTGGTAACGGTCGCCTCGATGATCGAGAATTTGCAGCTCCATCCCGTCATAGGCTGCATGTCCACCCGGTGGGACGCGGATCCCAAGCCCGTTGTTGCCGGATTCGGTCAGTTTGAATTCAAACTTAAAAACGAAATCTGAATACTGCTTTTCAGTCTCAAGCACTTTTCCTCCCGCCTGACAAACCAACACGCCATCTTCAACGAGATACTTTTCGGTATCGCCCTGCCAGTTCGTGAGGTCCTTGCCGTTGAAGAGATTAGTCCAGTTCGAGACCAACTCCAATCGTTCGAGACTTGCTTTGCCCTCGATCAAGGCTGGATCCGGCTTTTTCTCTTTTTGTGAAAAGGCAAAGGGAGTCAGGAGCGTCGAGGCGATAAGGAAATGGAAAGTAAAGCGGTTCATCATTGGAGTGATGAGACCAGCTTCCAGCTCAAATAACAATGACGCAGTCGCGGCGACTTCAAAGGTCACTCAAGAGGAGCCGTATGCTCTTCGAGAATGTCAGCACAACGCTGAATCTGAGCTTCGACCTTTTCCGCATCAGCAGCAAAAGTGGCGATGTGGAAAAGGGCATCGCCTTCGTCTGCCGTTGCTTCCCTGCTGAGACCGATCACGACACCGTCCAAATCGCTCGTCACCGGCGTCTCATGCCGACCGAAAGGATCCCCGACGAGCCCCAGCTTCGTGGCAGGGGTAACGCCTTTTCCCAGTTCAACGAGCGGAGTGAAAATCCCGCCCTGAGGAGCCCGCACCCAGGTCGTTGCGGAGGCAACCATGGTGCGGGTCTTAGGCTCTTTCCCTGACTTCGAAGGCGGAAGCATTTTGAGATGCTTCATCACTGAAAAGACTCCACGCAAACCGTAGCGGACCGCTGGTGGATGGAGGCGATAGGCCTCTCCCGCTTCATAAAGCAGCGAGGGAATATTGTCTTTCGCAAACAGGCTCCGCAGCGACCCTTCACGCTGCTGACTCTCCATGATCACCGGAGGATTAAACGCTTTTGCCAACTCAAGGGCCTTCTCATCACCTGGGGTAATCCTGATTTGAGGAAGATTCGGACGACCAATCGCACCGGTATGAAAATCGATGGCGTAGTCGGCTTTCGTCACGATTTCATCTGAAAACGTTGCCGCGAGACGGCCTCCGAGTGAGCCGTCCCGTGATCCGGGGAAGAGGCGGTTGAGATCGCGGCGATCAGGAAGGTAGCGGGTGCGCGCGAGAAACGCCGGCATGCAGACGACCGGAACGACGATGAGGGTTCCGCGCAAGCTTCGCAGCCTTCTTGACTTCAGAAGACGGCGAAGGACCTCGACGCCGACAAGTTCGTCACCGTGAATTCCTGCCGTGAGAAGTAATACCGGACCCTCCCTTGTTCCACGACGAACGTGAACGTTCATCGTGATCGGCTGGTAGTCGATTTGAGAACCGATGGGAAGATTGACCTCGCCTTTCGCTCCGGGAGCGAAAGTCTGGTCCCCGATCTTCAGGGGATCTGAGTGGATCATGAGAAAGAACGCGAATCAACCGGTGCCTTTTGTTCTGGTTCGGTTTGCGGTGGGCTTGTCGACCTGAGATTCGATCAGCGCGATGATCAATCCGGCCACATCTTTTCCGGTCGCGGTTTCAATCCCTTCGAGACCGGGTGAGGAATTCACCTCCATAACGACGGGTCCATGATTCGAACGCAACAAATCCACTCCGGCCACATTTAAGCCCATGATTTTCGCTGCGCGCACCGCCGTGGATCGTTCTTCCGGGGTAATCTTCACAACTGAAGCCGAACCACCCCGGTGAAGGTTAGAACGAAACTCTCCTTCTTTGCCCTGGCGCTTGATTGCCGCGACGACTTTGCCACCCACAACAAAACAGCGGATGTCAGCACCCCCGGCTTCTTTAATGAATTCCTGCGCAAGGATGTTGGCGTTGAGTCCACGGAATGCTTCGATGACTGATTCCGCAGCCTTGTTCGTCTCCGCAAGGACAACACCCACGCCCTGAGTTCCCTCAAGCAATTTAATCACGACGGGGGCACCGCCGACCTGCTTCACGAGCTGTCCCGTCGCTCTTGGATCATGCGCAAAGGTTGTCACGGGAAGACCGATTCCACGGCGGGCGAGCAGCTGAAGGCTCCGCAATTTATCGCGGGAGCGGGAAATCGCGACCGACTCGTTCAGACTGTAAACATTCATCATCTCGAACTGACGCACGACGGCACAACCGAAAAATGTGTAGGTCGCTCCAATCCGGGGGATGATGGCATCGAACCCGGTCAGATTCTCTTCACCAAGGTAGATACTGGGTCGAAGCGAAGTGATCTCCATGTGGCATTTCACGTAGTCGATGATGTGAACTTCATGGCCGCGTTTGACAGCGGCTTCATAAAGGGAATTCGTGGAATAGAGTCGCTTGTTTCGCGAGAGAATAGCAAGTTTCATGAGGAATCAGGAGGAACGGCGCCTAACCGGTTTGCTCTGCTGGTAGGATGAGGCGGGATTAACAAGGAAGCGATCTTCCATTGCGGTGCGACCAAGAAGCATTCGGAATTTCATGTTGTCGCGATTCGTGAGGCTGAACTCAACGTCCCAGGTGTGCTCTCCAAGAACGACGGGGACTTTGATAAACGGCCGGACCTGCTCATGCCCTCCCGAGTCGCGGACCGAACGGTTTCCGATCATCGGACAGTCGCACGAAATCACTTTGTCGGTGTTGTTTTGAAAGGGATGGACGAGAAAACGCACTCTTTCCTCGCCATCGTCGGCCACGTAAGTTTCGAGATCAAAGGTATGCAAGGCCGAGGTTCGGGCTCCCGTATCCACTTTTGCTTTGATACGCGGGATCTCCAGGCAAGGGATCGAGAACCATTCCCGCCAGCCGAGAACCGGATAATTTTCTGAAGTTGAGCTCACACCCAAACCCTATAAGGAAAATCGGTGAATCTCCAAACGGTTAATGGGGGATTTTTGCCTTCTTTTCGACTCCTAAAGAAACACGCTCGGCATTGTCAGCTTCGCTTTATCGCACTCAGAAAAGAGACTTCGAATTCTTCCACCGCTAAAAGGGGGAGGATCTCCAATTTCAGCGACCGGGATGACGAATTCCCCAACAGTGGTCGAGTCGATTTCTGATCACGACGCAGGCAAGGCCTGAAGCGGAAAGGGCCACCAATCCTAAAATACTGACATACAAGCGGGTTGGGAAAGATAAGGGGAGCCTGGTGCGCTTTCTACCCCGGGGGCCACTGCATCGGCCGGCCGGAGAGCAGATGAATGTGCAGATGCGGGACGGCTTCGCCTCCGTTTTGACCGTTGTTGATGACGAGACGAAAGCCTTCTTCGGTGCTGTTAAATCCAAGATCAGAGGCAACTTTTCCTGCCGTAAGCAACAAATGACCGAGGAGGGCCTGATCCCCGACTCCGGCCTCTCCCACTCTCGGGATCGGCTTCTTCGGAATCACGAGAATATGAGTCGGTGCCTGCGGGGAAATATCGCGGAAGGCGAGAGCCTCATCATCTTCGTAGACGATGTCAGCCGGAATCTCGCGGGCGATGATTTTCTCGAAGAGCGTCATGACTAAATGCTCAGGAGGCAATGCGCATCGAGATCTCGGGACGGGCCCGGGTCACGAGGCTGCTCGTCGAGTCGACGAATTCGGTGATTTCGGATTGCAACTGATCGCAGCGCCGGCTCCACTTTTTCGAGGCGGAAAGACGCTTCACACAGGTCCTGAGACCGTGACACTCGACGCGGTTCGCGCCTCCGGAAGCCGCAGATCGCAGCTGCCCATCAAGGAGGTGGAAAAAGGCGAGTTCATAGCCCGTGCCGGCGCGACGGGCAAGTTCACTCAGGGAAATGCGGACGGGCGGGGGAGTCTTGTCGATATTCCCCGCGACATCGTCGAGGCCGAGATTCGAAAGCGTTTTCTCGATCCGATCAAAGAGCTCATCGGAACCGATCACGGTCCCGCGATAGTGATTGGTGAGGAATCGTTCGACGCCTTTGGAGATATCCTCAGCCATCCATGGGGGAACGTCAGTCCCGGCAGCGGCTTTGGTGAGGGTTTCGGTGATCCAGTCAGCCTGACAAAGAGCGAGGCTGGACGATCCGATACGGATGAAGGGCATGGCTTGCGGAAGGGCAATCATGATAGTTTTTGTGGGTGCGGTGTTTCGGGTGTGTGTTTGTGGTGGAAGGGTGGAAATAGCTTTCTCAAGGCGCTTTCCTAGGTTGTCTTCCCGGCCTCAAAGAGATCGGGTTGGAGCAGGCTGTCAGCGGGAGCTTTTTCAAGAGATTCGATGACCTCATTGAATTCGCCCACATCCTGAAACTGGCGGTAAACCGACGCGTAGCGGACAAAGGCGACCGGGTCGATCTGCTGGAGTCGGGCCATGACTTTGGGACCCATCATCCGGCTCGGCACTTCCTTGAGTCCATCGGCCGCCAAATCGTTCACAATCTCTTCGACCGCGTTCTCAAGGACTTCGAGGGAAACAGGACGCTTCTCGCAGGCTTTGATGAGGCCGGAGAGCAGTTTCTCGCGTTTGAACGGCTCGCGTGTGCCATCGCGTTTGATGACAAGCACATCGCGCCGTTCGACTTGCTCATAAGTCGTGAAACGGTGGGCGCAGTCCAGACATTCGCGACGACGACGGATGGAGAATCCATCCTTCGACAACCGGGAATCAATTACCTTATCTTCAAGGCTACTGCACTTCACACAACGCATCGCAACAAAGGGTCACATTTATGACACCTTTCTCAGCGTTGCAACAAGATGTAGGGGTGTCAATCCGAAAAAGACCACTACATGTTGTTTTACGACTGGCGGGGGCCTCGTGGATTCGAGGGTGTCTGTTTTTACTTTTTAAGAAAAATAAGTTATTTAACTCCTTTTTAATCAATTAGTCGTATTTCTGAATGAGTCGACTCACGAGCGAAGTCCAGCCGGTTTGGTGAGAGGCACCCAATCCTTCGCCGGTTTCTGCGTGAAAATACTCGTAAAAATGGATGAGTTCGTTCTCTTTGCGATCCGGGCGATGAAGCGGTGACTCTCCGTGAGCAGGACGCCCGGTCTTCGCCCCGTTCACTTTGAACAGGGAAACGAGTCGAAGCCCGATCCGACGGGCAGCCTCGCGGAGGTTTACCATTTCACCCGACCCGGTTGGAAACTCGACGAGAAAGTCATCTCCGTAGAAATGATGGTAACGCTCGAGCGCTTCGAGGAGGAGGTAGTTCATCGGGAACCAAATTGGCCCGCGCCAGTTCGAGTTGCCGCCGAACATTGGCGAGTCGGACTCACCGGGCGTGTATTGGATCGTGTGAACGCCGGTTTCCAGCTCCACGGAGAATGGATTTTTCTCGTGATATTTGGAGAGGGATCGAATCCCGAAAGGCGAGAGAAATTCGTCCTCATCAAAGAGAAATCCTAGGAGCGATTTCAGTCTTTCCTTTGAGCAGCAGGAGAGGAGGCGCATCTCGCCGTTTTCATTCAGCGAGGAAACAGACTCAGCAAGATGCGGGCGATGTTCGATGAACCAGGTCGTGCGCTCGCTGAAGCCGAGAAGGGGCTCGATGTGGTCGTGGTCCAGAATCTCGACGGCGATCATGGGGAGAAGCCCGACAAGAGAACGAACCGAGAGCGGGTTGCGTTCTCCATCCTTCGTGAGCCAGTCGTAGTAGAAATTTTCTTCCTCACACCAAAGCCCGTTGTGGCGTCCGTGACCGTTGATCGCCAGCGTGATCGTCACAAAATGCTCGAAGAACTTCGAGGCGAGGTCCTCGTAGGCTTTGTCCTCCTCGGCCAACTCGATCGCCATGGCCATCATTGTGGTGCAGTAGAACGCCATCCAGCCAGTGCCGTCCGCCTGCTCGAGACTGGCCCCGAAAGCGAGACCTTCGGAACGATCAAAGACCCCGATGTTGTCAAGCCCGAGGAATCCACCGGCAAAAAGGCTGTTTCCATTTTCATCCTTCCGGTTCACCCACCACGTGAAATTCATGAGGAGTTTCTGGAAAGCGGAAGCGAGAAAGGAAAGGTCACGGTCACCCCTTTCGGCAGCAATTTTGTAGACCCGCCAAACCGCCCACGCATGGACCGGGGGATTTACGTCGCTGAAATTCCACTCGTAAGCGGGGATCTGTCCGTTCGGGTGCATGTACCATTCGCGCAGGAAAAGACTGAGCTGTCGCTTCGCAAAGTGGGGATCAATCTCTGCGATGGGCAGGGTGTGAAAGGCGAGGTCCCAAGCGGCATACCAGGGGTATTCCCATTTATCGGGCATCGAGATAATGTCGCGATTAAAGAGGTGGCTCCACTCGCTGTTGCGGCCATGACGCCGCTGCGACGGCGCAGGATTGTCAGGATCGCCGTCGAGCCAGTCATTGACGATGAAATGATAGAACTGCTTCGTCCACATCAATCCAGCGTAGGACTGCCGGAGGATCATAGACTCTTCATCAGGGAGCTCACTGGAGTGACGCTGGTCATAGAATTGGTCGGCATCCTGAAGTCGCTCTTCGTAGATCTGAGTGAAGGCATCACCAAAGAGCGCGGCGGACTCAGGAGCCTCTGAGCAGCGACTGAGGCGCAAACGAAACTCGCGGCACTCGCCGGCCTCGAGGGTCCCCGCGAACACTGCCGCCGCCTTGGTCCCGCGACCGTCGCTCTTGAGTGCTGAGGGCTTCCCGGCAATGAGCGCTTCGGCAAAGGCATCTTTGAAATGAGTCGGGCCGCCGGGCTTCGGTTTTTTATCCCAGAGGGTGGGATTCGTTTCGTTATCGGTGAACCAGACCTCGGCCTCTCCATCAATCGCAAACTGGTAGGGAGGCAGCGTCTCGTGCTCTGTCACAAGAACTCCGTCCTCAAGGCGGATCGATGGCTTAGCCGTCGTGTCCTCTCCCTCGCGTCCCCAGGCCCAGGTGTTTCTGAACCAAATCGTCGGGAGCAGCGTCAACGCAGCGGGTTCCGGCCCGCGGTTCGTCACCGAAACGACGATGAGGAGATCCTCCGGCCCGCCCTTCGCGTAACTGACTTCGACATCGAAAAAACGGTCTTCGGCAAAGACCCCGGTGTCTTCGATTTCATACTCCGGTTCGGTTCGCGAACGTTTCGCGTTGGTGGCGATAATATCATCGTAGGGAAACTCCTTCTGCGGGTATTTGTAAAGAGAACGGGCAAAAGAGTGCGTTGGGGTCGAGTCGAGGTAGTAGTAGAGCTCCTTGACGTCCTCCCCGTGATTGCCTTCGTGGTTCGTGAGGCCGAAGAGACGCTCTTTCAGGATTTTATCTTTCCCATTCCAGAGGCTGATCGAGAAACAGAGGCGGCCGTAGCGATCCGACCAACCCAGCAGGCCGTCCTCGCCCCAGCGGTAGGCACGGGAGGGTGCGTGCTCTCGCGGAAAGCTCTGCCATGCATCTGAGTCGGCCGAGTAGTCTTCCCTAACCGTACCCCATTGACGCTCGGAGAGATAAGGCCCCCAGAACTTCCAATTTGTGCGCTTCACGGGATCTTCGCGAAGGCGTTTCGATTCGGGATCGGACTGGATACTGAAGGAGGGGGGGGGCATGGGAGAGGAAAACGGACGTGGTTACGAACCGTGGCACTGAATGAGTAGCAAAGCACAGCAAATGCCAAACGGTGGGTCCGTAAAATCCGGGAACAAATCCGCGCGATCTTTCTCAATCACATCGCGGCCGTCCGCCGCGAGTCATCCCGGAAACTCACTGCCGCCAACACCGCCGCGACGACGCTGAGAACCGCGCTGAAATAAAATGACGCTCCCGGCAGAATCATCGGCGCGCGCTCACTGATGAAAAACCCGAAAATCGAAGTCGCCATGAGCGGCCCGATAAATCCGGCAACACTTTGTAAACTGGTCAGCGACCCCTGAATCGCACCCTGCTCATTGTCACCGACCGACTTCGAAACCATTCCCTGAATCGCCGGCACCGCCACCCCTGACAAAGAACCCAATATAATGATGAGATAAACGATCCACCCCTCTGCGGCGAGACCATACCCCGTCAGCGCCAGAGCCATGACCGCGAGGCCTCCCACCGCCGCATTCCGTTCTCCGATTTTTGGAATGATGACCCGGGCCAGCCCTCCCTGAACAATCGCCGCCATCAGCCCCACGAGCGCGAGCGAGAGCCCCGTTTGCCTGGTATCCCACTCATAGCGAAACGCGGTATAGAGAACCCAGATGCTGGGATAAACCTGATGCGCAAGACTGCTGATGAAATAACTGCCCGACAGTCCGAGAATGAGCGGCTGCCGCTTCAACTCCAGAAGAGCGGCGATTGGATTCGCCCGACTGAGGCTGAAACTCCGGGCATTTTCTTTCTTCAGCGATTCAGGAAGAATCAGAAAACCATAGAGCCAGTTGATCAATGTCAGGATTCCCGCGACGATAAAAGGGACTCGCAATCCAAAATCCCCGAGCCAACCACCGAGCGCAGGCCCGAAAATGAATCCAAGGCCGAAAGCGGCACCGATGATCCCGAAATTCGCAGAGCGCTTGTCCGGAGGGCTCACATCCGCAACGTAAGCCGCCGCCGCCGAGTAATTTGCGCCGGTGATTCCGGAGATGAGTCGCCCCACAAAAAACCACGCCAACGTCGGGGCCCACGCGAGGAGAAAATAGTCCAGACCCGTTCCGAAGAGAGACAGCAAAATCACGGGACGACGCCCAAACCGGTCTGAAAGACTCCCGATGATCGGCGCAAAGAGGAATTGCATCAGCGAATACAAGCCCACAAGCCAGCCATAGACAAAGGAGGCGGAGGCGACCTGCCCGTCACCGAGCTGCTCAATCAGTCTCGGGAGAATCGGCACGATGAGACCGATCCCGAGGATATCGAGGAACAGCGTGATAAAGATGAAGATGAGGGCCGGCTTCCGCTGTTTCATTTACCGGTCCTCTTTTCGATTCCCGGCGGCCATCAAAGCGGAAAGGATTCCGCAACTCAACTCCTCATTCACTGAGATTCTTCGCTTAAGGGATGGAGGCGGTTCGCAAGCGGGAAGTAAGCTCGCTTCATCGTGACGCCGGCCTGCCAGATGCCATGAGCCATCTCGAGGGCCTTCGCGGCGTTGTTCCCTGAAGGTGCCGGCTCGGAATGATCGGAGATTGCCGCGATCCAATCTTTCACGAGAAGACGGTTCGCCGCATTTTCTCCCGTGAGGTGATCGACCGCAGTGTGGTATTCACCTGATGTCTTTGGCCACTGTACCCACGACTCCGTGCGTGTTGCGGCGGTCGGATTGGGATTCGTCAGATAAGACAAGGTTGCCGGTGCGCCGGCGGTGAGGCGCATCTTCGACTTCGTTCCGATAAACTCGATTCCCGCAGATCCGAATACCGACTGCAGCTTTTGATCGGAGACGAAGGAAACACGGATCCCTGAGTCCATTTCAAACTCAGCGTGAATTGTATCGCCAAGAAGCGGCCCGAGATCAACTGACTCAGACTCGTGAAAATCGTCGGCAATTGCCGCCATTCCGTCTTTCGAAATGCTGGCCGTGCAGTAGCTCACTTCGCCGGCAAAACGGCGGACAAGGTCAAAAAGCGGGACTCCATTGAGCAGCAAATCTTCACCACCTGATGATTCATCGCAGGCACCTATGACGGAGATCTGACAAAGCTCGCCAATGAGGCTCTCCATCTCGGATTGGAACCGCATTACATGAGGGTCAAGCCGCAACGGATATCTCACCGCAAGAGTCCGGTCCGCTGACGAGGCAAGCGCATTGATCTCGTCCGCTTCCTTCAGCGTGCGCGCAAGGGGGGCTTCGCTGAAGACATGGCACCCCGCATCGAGCGCTGCCTTTATTTGATCAAAACGCGCTGCCGTATGCGTCGAAGCAACGCTAATGAGGTCCGGCGACTCCTCTTCCAACATTGCAGTCAGGTCGCTGTATGCGGCCGGAGCACCAGCGTGAACGCTCGCGTCATCGACCGTTTCCGCATTGAAGTCCACGAGGGCAAAGAGCCGAACGCCATCGAGCCGTTGAAAAATAATGTCGAGCCCATGGCCGAAATCACCCGAACCCGTGTGTCCGATCACGGCTGCCTTCAGACCCGTGAAGACGGGAGATCCCGGAAGAGCAGGAGGCTCTTCGATTTCAGCTTCAACCTCATCGCTTTTCTCAGGTTCCTCTTCGGTCGCCGGCTCGGGAGGTTTCGGCTTCGGCTTCGGTTTCGCCTTTGAACCCGCCATCATCCCGGAGGCCGCCATTCCGGCGCTGCCAAAAATCACGTGCTGCTTCTTTGAATCGTCTTCTTCGCCCATAAATCTGGCGCAACATTACGCCTTCCGAGACATTCAGGCAATCCTCAAAAAGAGAGTGTCTTCTCCCGCGCAAATGGGGAAAGATTCCGTCTTTCGTTTTCGCCGGGATTCGATCATTCTTTCGCCATGCTTCGAAACTCCGTTTTCATCTTGCTCAGCATTTTGCTTCCCGGCCTCATCAGCCAGGCCGAGGAGGCAGCGCATTACACAACTAAGAAGCCGTCCCGCGATGGCATCGGCAAGGTCTACATGGGACGTGAAATTTCGCAGGTCGTGAGCCAGCATGCGATCGGGTGGTTGGAACGTCGCGACCGCGAGGGCGAGGAAAAGCCATCTCTCGTCATCAAAAATCTCGAACTCAAGCCCGATGCCGTCGTTGCCGACATCGGAGCCGGGTCTGGCTATTTCTCATTCCTCCTCGCCCCGCTTGTTCCTGAGGGAAAAGTCGTCGCGGTCGATATCCAACAGGAGATGCTCGACTTTGTGGAAGCGAAAAAAAAGCTCAAGCAAATCAGTAACATCGAGACACACCTTGGCACAATCGAGGACACAAAGCTGAAACCTGAGACCGTCGATCTCGCGATCATGGTCGATGCCTATCACGAGTTTTCCCACCCGCGCGAAATGGCGGAGTCCATTGTCGAAGGCCTCAAGCCGGGCGGACGAATCGTTTTCCTCGAATATCGGGGCGAAGATCCCTCCGTCCCGATCAAGCCGCTTCACAAGATGACAATTCAACAAGTCACCGCAGAAATGAAAGCCGTCGGCATGGAGTTTGTCGAAGTCCGCGATTTCCTGCCGATCCAACATTTTCTCGTTTATCAAAAACCGTCGAATCCATGATGACCACTCGCTTCCTTGCTCTCGCTCTCACAACCTGCCTCGCTGGCGATGCCCTCGCCGACGACCACTGGCCGCAATTCCGGGGTCCGACGGGACGGGGTCACACTGACGCGACGAACGTGCCAACTTCCTGGGACGAATCAAAGATTGCCTGGAAAGCGAACCTCCAAGGCTCCGGCCAATCCTCGCCCGTCGTTTGGGGAGATCAAATCTTCCTCACCGGCGCCTCCGATGACGGGACGGAGCGCTACCTCATGGCCTATTCAAGAAAGGATGGCAGCCTCCTTTGGAGCGAAACAATTACTCACGACGCGCCGGAGGAGATCCATGCGATGAACAGTCGTGCCACACCAAGCTGTGCGACCGACGGCAAGCATGTCGTCGCGTTTTTCGGCCCCGCCGGGATTCATTGCTTCACGATGAGCGGCGAGAAAAAATGGTCCGTCGATCTTGGAATCTTTGCCGGCTCGTGGGGAATCGCCGCGTCGCCTCTCATCGTCGATAACAAGGTCATCCAAAACTGTGACTCGATGGGGGACTCGCGACTTGTCGCGCTCAATATCGAAGACGGCACCACGGTCTGGAGCACGCCCCGCGATGAAAAACCGCGTGGTGGATGGAGCACCCCCATTCTCATCGACACCGGAGAGCGCAAAGAGTTCGTTCTCAACGGAGAGTTCGGTGTTCGCGGCTACGATCCCGAAACAGGAAAAGAATTATGGTTCTGCGAAGGATTCAACGGCCGTGGCGCACCGATGCCGGATTTCGCCGATGGAAAGCTTTACGTGGTCAATGGCAAGCCGGGAGACACTTACTGCGTCAAGCCCGGCGGTTCCGGTAATGTGACGGAAACCCACCGCCTCTGGCATTCCTCCCGCAAAGGAGGCCGCGACCTTCCGTCGCCCGTCGTCGTCGATGGCTATCTTTTCATCACAAGCATGAGTGGGATCGCAAGTTGCTACGATGCCGAGACCGGCGAAGTCTTCTACACCGAGCGCCTTGTCGATCCGGGAGCGATTGAAATTGCGGCGGCACCCACCGTGGCGAACGGATTGATCTATCTACAAACTGTGAACGGTGGCGATGTCGTCGTGATCCGACCCGGCAAAGAGTTAGATATCGTATCCGTGAATTCACTGGGCGCCGAAGCTGAGAATGAGATTTTCCGCGCCACCCTCACTCCAGTCGGAGGGCAGTTCTTGATCCGTTCGGGAATTACACTTTACGCCATCGGCAAGTAGCTTCTAGTCGACTTGTGCCAAGAGTTTCACAATCCGATCCGCTTCGAGTCCTTCCGGAAGCAGGTGCGTGATCAGGAGAATTCCGGTTCCGCGCGCCTTCTCTTCCTTCATCGCTGCGACGACGCGCTCAACGGACTCGACGTCAAGTGCGGCGAAAGGTTCATCCATGAGGAGAAAGGGACGACCGCAGACGAGAGCGCGGCAGAGGGCGAGGCGGTATTGCTGGCCGACGCTCATGTTGCGCCCGCGGTCGGTGAGGACATGGTCGAGCCCGCCTCTGCGGGCGACGATTTCATCGAGCCCGACTTCGGCGAGGGCAGCGCTGACTTGCTCGTCGGCGACGCTGTCATTTCCCAGCGTGATATTATCCCGAATGCTCCCAACAAATAAATAAGGCTGCTGCTCGACAAAAGCGGTGAGGAAGGGCGGTGCCTGCGGAAACTCATGAGCTGTGCCATCTTCCATCGAGGCGATGAATGTGCCTTCGTTGGCCCGACGCAGCCCGGCAAAGGATTCGGTCAGGGTTGATTTTCCGCAACCGGACTCGCCCATGAGAGCCACGATTTCGCCTCGCCCGAGCGCGAGCAGCTGATCGCGGATCACCGGCGGGTTGTCGCCATAGGCAATCGAGATGCCTTCCGCTGAAAACTGCTCCACCGAGTTAACTTTCGTTTCAAAATCGCCGAAGAGCTCAGTGCGGTCAGCCTCTTTATTCTCCTCATCATAGAGCAAGGTCGCGAGTCTGCCGCCTTCGATGAAAAACCGGTTCCAGTCGTAGGCCGATCCGACGAGTCCCTTCGCCGCTCCGAGAAACAGCGTCAGGTAGAAAGGATAAATGAGCGCATTCTCCGCCGTGAGCGTTTCACCGATGACCTGAAAAGCCACGAGCGTGAGCAGGCCCGTGACGATGAGTTGACCGACAAATTCTGTCACCCCGATGAGCAGGGCCATCGACTTCGTGATGCTCATCCCCACATCGTAAACTTCGTCGAGCTGTCTCGTGAGCTTGCGACGGGTGAAGCCTTCGGCACCGTAGCTGCGGATCGTGCGGAGACCCTCGAAGGTTTCGATCATGGATTGAAAGACGCCGCCTTCGAGCATCCGGGCGCGGGAGAGGGCAGGCCCCATTTTTCGCTGCACCGCGATATTGAACCAGCCGAGAAAGAGCGCGGCGCCGAGCGGGATGAAGGCAATCGGTCCGGAGTAGTAAAAGAAGAGCGCTGCCGAGCCGATCATCATCGTCGCGTTCGTGATCTGGCCGGGAAGCGAAGCGGTGAGGAATTCTTCGGCGTTGTAGATGTCGCTCGAAAGGCGGGTCATCCAGTCCCCGCGCTGCGCGGAATCGAGGGAATCAATCCGCGTGCGGCCAAGGCTTTCGACTGCGTCCTGCTTCATGCGGATACTCACGGTGAGGCGCAGCCACTCGCTGAGGATGCTGTCGAAGACGAGCGCGATCCACTGACAAACTCCCACTGCGACCCCGAAGATGAGGAGCATTTTGATAAAGTCATCGGCTCCCGTTTCGGAGAGCGCCTGAGTTCTTTCGGTGAAGAAAAGGAGAAACCTCGGCGGGAGAAGATGCACCGCTGAAAGAAGCATCGCCGCCGGAATCCAGAGTTTATATTTCCAGCCGAGACTTCCGATGACCTCGCGGATGAGCTTGAAGCAATGCTTCCGCATCTCGCGCGGATCGAGATCGAAGCCGGGCGGGGGACCCTCCATTTCCGGGCCTTCGCCATCCGGGGGAGGCATGGAATTAGGTTCGTTCGACATCATGGATTCAGATCCTTTTGCATAAGGAGGCCGCTCGGCCCGTCTCCTGAGGGAGCCTGATAACATTTCGCTCATAAAACAAGAGCAAAACCGAGTCGATTCCTTTTCCTGAATAAGCTCGAAAGACCACCTCAAAACCGCCACCCTTGATCCCCATGAATGCCAAAAGCCTCAATGACCGCATCCGCTCTGTCCGCGTCGGTGCCCGGGCGAAGCAACCGCTTCAGTATCGCATCGACCTCGTTCGTCAGAAGCGCGCCGCGACAAACTACCAGCGTCCGCAGGCCTTCGAAGCCTCACTGAAAGAGCGGAAGTAAAAACATTCAGAAAATCTTCATACATCAAAATTTCCAACCGTCTCCCTTTCATCATGACCACCACCCTTGAAGCCCTTCCCACTGTCACTCCTTCCCGGAACGTTTCCGAAGGTCACGTCACCGGAACAATCCCGAAGCTGACGCCGCAAAATTCCGAGCGCCTCTCGATGGGATTGCTCGTCATCCAGCCAAGTCCGTTTTGCAACATCAACTGCGACTACTGCTATCTTCCGAATCGCACCGACACCCGGCGCATGGATTTCAAAGTTCTCGAAAAGGTCATGGACAAAGTCTGGGACAGCGGACTCGTCATGAATCCTTTCAGCCTCCTCTGGCACGCCGGTGAGCCTCTCGCCGTCCCGATCAAGTGGTATGAGGAAGCCTTTGAAATCATCAATCGCTACCCGAAGGCGAAAGAATTCGTGATTCACTCCGTGCAGACCAACGGAACCCTCGTGAACGACAAGTGGTGTGAGTTTCTCAACAAGCACGAAGTCGAAGTCGGGATCAGTATCGATGGCCCACAGCACATTCACGATCACCACCGCAAGACGCGGAAAGGTGAGGGGACCTTCGACAAAGCGATGCGCGGTCTTGAGTGTTTGAAGAAAAACAATGTCCCCTTTGGTGTCGTCTCTGTGATCTCCGACGTCTCGGTCGATCACCCCGATGAAATGTATGAATTTTACCGGGAGCACGGCATCACCGGGATCGGATTCAATATCGAAGAAGTCGAGGGTGCCAATGCGACCTCGTCGCTCGACAAGTCCGGTGGTCGCGATCGCATCTATTCGTTCCTGAAGCAGTTCTACCTCCGCAACAAGGCCGACGGGTTTCCGCTCAATGTGAGGGAGTTCCAGAATGCCGAGCGGAACATCATGGAACCCGGCTGGTGCTCTAAGCCCGATGGCGACTACTACAACCAGGAGGCCGACCCCTTCGGGATGATCAACGTCGATTGCTTTGGCAATTTCTCGATGTTTTCCCCTGAGCTCCTCGGTCAGCCGACCGAAAAATATGGCTCCTTCAGCTTCGGCAGCCTCGTCGGAGGATCGCTCTACGATGCCACCGTGAACGAATCTTTTCAGCACGTCCTCGCCGATATCGAGGCAGGCAATAAGAAGTGCTCCCTTGAGTGCGAATTTTACCAATACTGCGGCGGAGCCTCGCCCTC
>CAZOUP010000102.1:0-18359 GCA_964583035.1 uncultured Akkermansia sp. | reverse complement strand
ACCTCTTGAGAGATTTTAGAAAAACTAAATTCGCCGGAAATCTTTCCATCCTTGGAAGAGGTTATTCTATACACGTGTATGTAATAGTTCCTATCCTGGAAGCCGCCGCTTGTAAACACAATCCAATGTTCGCCTGAAACTGTACGGAAGAAAAAATTCGAGAGAACCTCATTAGACAGATGGTTTTGAATTATCAAAATTCCTAAATCGCCTTCGAATCGGAATTCGGGGTTGAAGATATTGGGGCCTCCCAAACTAGGGTAGAAATGTTCTTGGGCTGATGAATATTGCGTAAGTAGGAGGACCGCGACTACGCAAAGCAAAGTGACTGTTCTGGGGATGACGAATTTGACAGTTGTTTGTTCCATCGTTCTAGTGAAAAATATGCGTCTCGATGAGCAGGCGTTAGTGAGATTGCCCGCCGGCATCCAGGCGGGGCCAGTCAGGACAGATCCGAAAACCGGTTCTCGCGCAGCCTTCCCCGAGAGTTCTGAGAAAGAGTTCCTCGTCAGCTCCGTCAGGCGAGGCGAAGATTTGGTTGCGCCGGTTGCCGCGAGCCATGACGTGGTAAAAGGCTCCCTCGTATTCAATGCGGACCTGGCGCGGCATAAGGAAAAGATGGCGAGCGCTAAGAGTTTGTCAAATTCGGGATTCGTTCCCTGACCCTGGTCCCCGGTTCCCCCGGTTCCCCCGGTTCCCCCGGTTCCCTCGCGTCTCTCGCAAGTCGGATCAGGTCTCACAGTCGGTCTGACGCTCTCTGCCTGTATCCATAAATGTGGATATATAAGCGTCAGGCTTGAACATACTGCCCCTCATCAGTGAGTACACTTCACTTCCTTCTGTAATGAACTCTAAATCTAAAATATACGCTGCTGCGTATTCTAGGTATTGGCACCCATTGAATCTTGCATAGTCAATGGCCTCTTTCTCAGCTTTAGTAATTGCTTCCTCGAAGGATCCTGCTTGCCACAATGTTATACGCTCTTCGTAGAGATTACCGGATTCTCCTTTTTCCATATGAAAATGAAAAGCGCATCTTACGGAATACCAATTATCCATGATTATATTTTTGAGTCTTTTCTTTAAGGGATCGGTAGAAGATTCCTCGGCGGAAACAACCTTGAGCCCTCTGAAACGATCAGATAAATAACTAACGCAGTGCCCGTCAGTCCTGTAATTTCTGAAATTCTATCAATCATCTCCGAGTTACAGCCGCTTGGGAGTGAGGGCATTTGACCAGTTGTACCCGGATTATCTTTATTCCACTGCTCAGCCTGCGACTGAGGTTCAGGTCTCGGGTGAGACTTAGGCGCAGGTTGAGGTGCCGGTGGCGTTTTCGGAGCCCTAGATTGACGCTGTTTCTGCTTGTTCCTTTCTTGAGCCTTCTTCCCGTCGGCGATAGTACCTCCATGAGAAGTGCCGACGCCACTTTCATGCCTTCCGCCGCCACCACTGCTCCCATTTGACGGCTCGTGGCCATCTAAGTCGAACCAGTTAGGGGAATCGTTGTAAGCGTAGGCATACAACTCTATTCCTCCAGCCTCACCAATTGGATCAGGACCAGACCATCGTCCTAATCCCGGCACATATTGCCGATTCCGGTGATGCGCCAATCCAGTAACAGCCTCGAATTCTCGAGCCGTGAACAGAAACGCGCTCTGAGCGTTCGTTCTGGGTGGCCGCACGTTTCCGCTCGCATCCAATACACTCGGCTGACCCCAGGCGGTATAGCGGTAGCTCTCGATTACACTTCCGCCAGGACTCGTCACAGCCACGACACTTCCGAGAGCGTCTTGATGGTAATAATGCTCGATTGCTCCGCTGACTCCATCGACGACACACAGCGGCTGATCGAGACCCGGCTCATAGATAAAATGCTTTGTCGCCCCCGTCGCAGGGTTTCGTGCTTCCATGACCTGCGCTCCGAGTTGCAGATACCACTTCGTGTCGAAGCCTGTCCCACTGTTCTCGCTTCGTCCAACCCGTCGACCAAGACCGTCGTAGAAGTAGTGGATGACTTGACTACCGGCTCCCGACTCGCTTGCAGTGACTAAATGCCCTTCTGCATCCCAAGCAAGAGTCCAGCCGTTGTATTCGATCAGGTCTCCGCGGGTGTTGTAGCTCGCCAGATCCCCACCCACCTGAGTGTACTGGTTGACGGTATTGCTCACGTAGGCCAGGGGTGCACCATCTCGGGATATCTGGGTGCGGTTTCCTGCGGGGTCGAAGGTGTAGGTGGCGTTGGTCAGGTTTCCACCGGCAACACCGGCGTGGGGTTGAGGTTGCTGGTAGCTTGCCGCGATGAGTTGTCCGGCGGAATCATAAGCGTAAGTCTCCTGCGAGATGCCGAAGCCGGGCAGAGTCTCGGTCCGGGTGCTGCGCTGACCCACGTTATCGAAAGCGTAGGAGTGCTGTGAAATTCCGATTGATCCGGCACCGATCACGGAAATGTCTAGCAATTGCCCAACAGCATCATAAGTGTAAGTGGTGGTGAGTCCGCTGACCAGCGAGCGGGTCGCTCGACGTCCCGCCGCATCGTAGGTGTAAGCAGCAAGAAGAGTGCCGTCCTTTTCGATGCCGGTAATCTTGCCATCGGCATCGTATTGATAGTCAATTTCCATTCCTCCGGGATAGGTCAGGGTTCTGATGCGGCCGGTGTCCTCACGGGCCACTTCTAGAATGCGTCCATTTTGGGTGACACTGGCGAGGTCTCCCCGATCATCGTAGCCGAAGCTCTGGGCGAGGGCAAGACCTCCAGGCCAGCTTGTTGAACTGGCCTGACTCTCGAGGAGGCGTCCGGCACCATCGTAGGAGTAAGACGAAAATCCGCCAAGGGTTTCATGGCTCCAATTCTTCCTGATAAGTTGCCCGGCCTCGTCACGCTCGTATTCAATCGCCGCTGTGCCGCTGCGATGCTGAAACTGGGTAAGCAATCCGCGGTCATCGTAGGTGGACAGATCCTGGGTGCCGTCGGCGTAGGTTTTTTTGTCGGAACCATCGTTTCCATGCGGCGTCCAGGTCGTGACTTGGTTTTTGGCATCAATCAGTTTGCCAAGCCAACCATCGGGCTGGATTTCGTAGGTGACCGTATCGCCATTGGGATCGGTTTCAGTTTCGACAATACCGCGTCGATCGTGGGTCGTGCTGCTGAAAGTGGCATCGGCAAAGATAGTGGTGACGAGATTTGCCTGATCGTCATAGGTAAATGCGGTCGAGGCCCCGAGCGCATCCGTGACTGAATCGAGAAGCCCATCGGGATTCCAAGCGTAAGACTCGCCGTGTCCATCGGGTCGGGTGCTGGCTATGAGTTGCCCTGCCGCATCGTAGGTCCGAGTGGAAACGAGTCCGGTGGGTGACGCAGTCCTCAGGTGAAGGCTGTCGCCATGGAAATCCTGCCAAGTGAAGGTCCAAATCTCCCCGTTGGCATCAGTCATCGTGATGAGATCATCATTTCCACTGTAGCCCATGGTAGCGGTAGTGGTGAGGTCTTCATCGGCCCCACTTTTCATCTCAACGAGACGATTGTGAGCATCGTAGACGAGTTCGGTGATGACACCCGTGGCGTCGGTGATGCGAGTGAGATTTCCGTGAATGTCCCGTTGCATTTCTGTGGTCTCCCCCAGTGGATCCGTAACACTCGTCTCCGCCATCGGTGCAAATTTCGAAACATCATCCCGATCAACGTAAGCATAATTCGTTTCATTCCCCTCGGCATCAAAGCTACGAATCAATCTCCCATTCTCCGCATCATAAGCGGCACGATAGACCTCGACGACATCGCCCTCCCATTCTTTCTCAATGCGCTGCACCTGTCCATTGAGAGGCCCAACGCCTTGAAACGTATACGTCCTCTGGATGAGCCCATTGAAAGCTGTGTAGGTCTTCAGTGAATTATCCCCCGTCGCGACAATCGTCTCGATTTCAGGGGCCTCACCGTCGCTGTCGAGGGGAAGGGTGGGAGCCGCCCCGCCCTGGGCGAGGGGTGCTCCCTGATTCGGGTCATCATACCAGGCGCGGGTCATGTCGGGACGCAGATCCGGTTTCTCGGGGTCACCCACAAACCAATAATGATAAACCGAATCGGTGAAGAGATAGCCGTCGGGATTGTACCAGGTGAAGTCTCGTGAAACATTGATCCGGTCGGTTACCGTGAGAGTCCTCGTTCCGAAACCGACTCCGGATCCTTTGTATTCTTCTCCGGCGTCGGCTGTGGCGAGCAAATCATCGTTCGTCAGGGCAAAGTCGTAGTCACTGCCATCCGGATAGGCAATCTCCTCGAGGATACCGTTTGTCGTCGTCACACCGTAAACGGAGCCATTGATTGTGATCGTGTCAACGGAGTCTTGATTCCAGGAAACGGTAATGATGTCGCCGAGTCCGGTCGTCGAAACGGAAGTCAATTTTTGCGACCCATTGTAGCCCCAGGTGATGCGCTTTCCTCCATCGGTGGTCAATTCGCGAAGGATGCCATCACGGTATTCGAGTTCCCATCCATCCCAGCGACTGATCGTGAAGACACTGTCTTCCTCGTCGTAGGTCGCTTCCCACTCTCCGGAGCTGCTCTGCAAATACTTGAGATCGTCCTCCTCTTCTTCTTCCGAGGGTGGTTTCTCCGTGAAAAAGAGCTTTTTATTGCAGAGCAGGTAGACAACCCAGCGATGAGGGTTTTCCTGCTCGACCCGAGATTGGAGAGCACCGCAGACCCATCCGTCCCAGCCGTTGAGAGAAGTGGAAAGATCGTTGGAGCGAAAGGTAAACCGAACCGGAATCCGAACTGAATCGCCGAAATCGGCACTTCGAAGATCGATATTGTAGATTAGTTCGCCGTCGCGACCTGCATTGCCCAACACCGCAGAGGGAGGGTCGAGCGAGACCGGGGCTGCCGGGGCGAGAGTGCCTCCGAGAAGGAGGATGGGAAAAAGAAGAAAACGCACGGGATTACGGAGTGTCATGGGTTCGTCTGGTCTGGTTTCGACAGGTTGGGGAGATTCAGTGTGTTTCGCGATCCGGTTCGGAATCGTTCAAAGGAAGCGGGGGAGCCGGAATCACGGGCAAATCGACTGGCTCGAGGATCGCGGATCCCTCCGATCCTCCATTGGAAGGCGGGTCTTCGGTATCACTTTCCGGGGGGCAGGGATTTCCCGAGGCGAGGGAAAAGGTGGCAAGCAAGGCGAAGAGAATGATCAGGATATTTTGATGGGTATTCATGGCAGGTTAGGGTGGAGATAGTTGGAAAAAGGTTCGGCGACAAAGAGACCGGTCGCCTCAAGGAGACGGAAAGTGGCAGGTGGCGAGACGGCTGCGGCTGCCTCCCGCCAAGGCTTAGCGGGCGCATCCCGCCGCCACGCGCCCCACTGAATTTCAATCTCGCTTTTTGGCGAAGACTTTCGCAGTGACTCCATTGCGGTGAGAGCTCCGGGGCCGGTCATCGCCGGAGGATTCAGCCACGAGATGTTTCCGAGCTCTGGTGGGAGATCGGAAAGGCGGTAGTCTCCAAAAAGGAGGCAATGCTCTACTTCGAGGTCAGGGGGTAGTGCTTGCAGAGACGGTCCCACCCCCACCCACACGAGCACAGACACTCCACCTCCCGCCGCATCACGCATCGTGTGCCCAAACCTATTCCCGACGACTGCTTCATCAATGGATGGAACAAGGATGGCGGGATCGTCGGGGTCTCCGATTCGAATCCAGTTTCCCTGCTTTGAGACGGTCACTTCGCGTTGAGCAGCAAATCCTGCTGTCGTTAGACCGAGAGAGAGACAAATCCCTGCGATGAGTGCGAGTCCGGCATCTCTCGTCACTTCTTTCCTCCAGTTCTCTTTCGCGGCGAGAGTGGACCTGGTGGAGCGGAAAATGATCAGTCCGGCACCAACGAGAAGGACAGCAAATACAGTAGGATTCGCAAAAACATGATTGAATGCAGCAAGAGTAACCGCTGCGACGACAAAGGAAACGCAGCCTGGACTCGAAAGCGCAGCCTGAAAGAGAAAGGCCCAACCCGCAAGGTAGAGGATTCGGCCGATGAACGAAAATTCAACGAGCCATGTTGCATGTGAACTGAGCAGATGCCGGTAATTTTCAGTTCCTCCAATGGGTTCGAACCAATTGTGCCAGGCCACCGCCGCATTTCCAGTTCCCCAACCGCCAGGGGCAGAGGCGATCATGAGCGGAATGCTGGCATAGACCGGGAGGCGTCCGGTGACGGAGCGATCCTCACCACTGAGAGCAAAAAGGACTCGCTCCCCCATCGGAGAAAGCGCGAGGACAAGAGCGCCCGCGACGAAGAATAGAGCGACGGCAAGCGTAACCAGGGATCGTTTTCCGGGAAAGACACTATTTTCCAAGCGTCGTTTGCTGACGAAGGTGTTGTCCCGCGCTTTGCGATCAGTTTTGGAGCGGAAACGGGAGGAGATTCCAGCGCCGAGAAGTGCAGCGATCGTTGCCACGAGAGCACCTCGTGATTCAGTCGTGAGGATAACGATAGTGACGGCTCCGGCGAGGATCAGCGAGGCAGCGACCCGTAATGATCCTGAAAACACTTGCAGGACGATGGTGAGTAAAACGATCCCGGCGAGAAGGAAGCACGCAGCGGCATCGTTGGGATTCGAAAATCCCCAGGTGGCTCTCATGGCGAGAACGATCATAGCCCGGGCACTCCTTTCTTATCATCGTCGGAGGCAAGAACACGCCCCCACTGCTCCGCCAGTTCTCGATTGGGGATCGGGATCTGTTGTGAAATCGGGATTTCTCCGGAACGCTTCTTCGGGTAAACCAGTCCATTGATCGAGTCGGCGACCCAGGGCGACTCTTTGATTTGCGCCAACAATTGCCCGGCAGCAAAGGCGGAAGAAATCCCGAGGGGGCGATTGTTGTTTTCCCGAAGATCGAGAACGTAATCAAAAAACGCATTTCGGATCTCGGTGACCCTACCGTCCGAACCATGACCCATCCCGAAGAAGGAGCGGAATAGAATGGGATGGCCCGCCTCCCGACTCGACTGGTAGTAGCGCCACGCCTCATCGAACCCGGCATCGTGATTGCCGGTCGTAATCAGCCAGCAAATACGGTCGGCGTGTTTTTCCGGAAGGTCATAGCTGTTTCCGACATGAAGATGAACGGCGTCGAACCGCTCTGGCGCACGCACGACGAGACGGTGCGCATAATGGGCCCCGCGAGACATCCCATAGAGAAGGAATCCCTCATCAGAAAGCCCGTGACGGGAACAGAGACCACGAGCGCCCCGCTCCCATACGGAGGCAATGCGGTCGAAATCGTAGTCCTGTCTGCTTCTTTCCTTAGGACTGAGTGCGCGTGTACTTGTCCTCTTCTTCCACATCGTTGCGGTGTCGAATGTAATGATGGCGAGCCCTCTCTCATCGGCCCACTTCACGACGGGGTGTTTCCTACTCTGCAGAAATTTCCGGAGATCCGCGACGTCATCTTCCCAGGTGCAATAGACGAGGACTCCCTTTGTGCCAGCCCCGGCCAAAGGCGCGCCGAGGGGAAGCTTCGCCGCGATGGTCTCGAGGGATTGAGGAAGACGAAGAAGCAATTCGATTTCCGGAT
Organism: uncultured Akkermansia sp.; assembly: GCA_964583035.1. GTDB lineage: Bacteria > Verrucomicrobiota > Verrucomicrobiia > Verrucomicrobiales > DEV007 > Arctic95D-9. The sequence continues at coordinate 10,793 of CAZOUP010000102.1, read as the reverse complement.
GAGCAGCGACACCAGTGCGCAGGGTGTCCGAAAACAGCTCGACGTCGGCCACTTTCTCTTTGACCTTCTTTTTCAGGGCCGCATCGATTTCGGCAACAGGGATCTCGGCACGCGAGAGAGTCAGCGTTGCTGCAAAGCAAGCCAGGAGGGCAGCAGTTCGGAACATGGCAGGATACTGGTGAGGAGTGGAGAAACATCGGAGAAATCAGAAACCGGCTCGTAGCGGGTGTGATCGACCGGGAGGGCGGTCCCACTCTGTCGGGAGATACAGGAAAAGGTTGCGCGGACAAACTCGTCGAGCGGGGCGCTGGATCGGTGAGGGTGATCGGGCAGCATCACCCAGATCCACGGGAGACCAGCGCGACGTCCCTGTTGGAAAAAAGCCAAGGTCGGCGCGAGGCGGTTCCCGTCCAGTTCACCACAGGCAATCACTCCGGGCGGGAAGGAAGCGGTGGCGAGTTCGGGCAGGTTCGGCCACTCTCTCGCTCCGAGGACACTGAAGGCCGCGACTCGCTCCGGATCAGACTCGAGAAAAGCGGAAATGAATCGCGCCCCCCCGGAGAACCCGTGCAGATAAAGCGAGGTATCCGGATACCCGAGAGAACGAAGGCCATGGAGGAGGAGTCGATTCAGGTCAGGGGAAGGAGCAAAGTATCCCTGGCCCTGAAGGAGCAAATAATCGGGTGAGACAAACCGGGTTGCGACAAGAGCGAGCTGTTCTCTCTTTGCCCAGTCCAGCCAGACCTGATCCAGAAGAAGATGCGCCCCGTCTCCATTCTGACCCGGGCAAACGAGCACGGTGCCAAGGAGGCCTTCCATTGGGAGAGAGGTGTCGTAAATCAGCTCGGCGATTTCGAGACCAGCGACCGGTTTATCGACTGCGGCAAGCAGATTCAGCCGCACAAGGCTGGGGGGAGACGAGGTAGGTTCATCCGCCCGGAGGAGGGAGATCGACCCCGCGACGAGAAGAATAGCAAGACTAGTCCGTGTTATCCGGAGATCTTGGATCTTGGATCTTGGATCCAAATTTTGCTATGGTCCCGCATTTCACAATCAAGTTTCTTTTCTGATTCACCTTCCAGCGACGCATTTTATCTGCCAACCGCTTTACGGAAAGTGAAGGTTTTGTCACCCGGACGATTTCAGTTTTTCTACTGACGCTTGTGGGTGTGGACTTGCGTGTGAAATTGTCCTTCCAGAGCCGCTGACAGGAATCACATCCGTGAAGGTTCGCTTGGATTGACGCTTATCGCGGATCGATCACTACCGGGACCGATAGGCTTTCGGCTTATCGAGCACTTCCTTGAGGATCAAAGCAGTTTTCAAACTTCCACCGTGGCGGAGGGTCTTCACGAGGCGCGCTCCGGTGTCGCGGTTCCCCGACCGTCTCACGGTGGATCGAAGGGGCGGCGCTACTTTGACGGGATCTATTGCGCTCACCGGCATCTCAAAGGCAGGTTCGTTTTCCGGAAGCGGAGGAGGAGTGGGCGTTCTTTCCGGAGCAGGCTCCGCTTCGGTAAACTGCCGCTCAAGATCTGCAAAAACCTCGCGAAAAGACTTCGGGGTCGCGACCTCTTCAACACTCTCCGGCACGGTTGCCTGACGATAGGGCGATTCGTATTCCCCGGGCTGAGTGGTCCGGCGTGACCTTGCCGCTTTCTCTTTTTCGATCTTTTTCGCGCGACGATACTCCTTCGCCTCCTGAATGCGGCCATGCACCCAGCTGGCGAAGGCGATGAAAATCATCGCCACGTAGAGCCACGGAATATCGTCCATCGTAAAAAATTAGAAAAAGCGGGACAGTTGCGGTGCTGATTAATGCCCTTTGTGAGGATCTAAATCGTTACCCTCTTCCTCGCCACTGACCTCATCTGCGATGCTCTGACGCATCTCGGTGTCGGCAACGACATTCTTATAGTTGATGTAGTCCATGACACCGAAATTGCCGTTTCGGAGGGCATCAGCAATCGCCATCGGAATTTGAGCCTCTGCTTCGACGAGTTTCGCGCGCATCTCCTGAGTCCGGGCAACCATCACCTGCTCGGTCGCAACCGCAGCAGCACGGCGAACCTCGGCCTTCGCCTGGGCGACTTGCTTGTCGGCTTCCGCCTGACTTGCCTGAAGGGTCGCACCGATGTTCTTGCCGACATCCACATCTGCGATATCGATGGATAGAATCTCAAACTGCGTGTTGGCATCGAGGCCACGCTCGAGGACACGACGGGAGATGTGATCGGGATTCTCAAGAACGTCTTTGTGCGACTGGGCTGAACCGATCGAGGTCACGATACCTTCGTTAACCCTGGCGATGATCGTCTCTTCGGTCGCTCCGCCGACGAAACGATCCAGATTCGTTCGCACCGTGACCCGGGCGCGCGCCTGGAGTTGGATCCCGTCGCGGGCAACCGCGTCGATCTTTTTGCCATCACCGGGGCAGTCAATCACGGCTGGGTTGATCGAAGTTCGCACCGCTTCAAGGACCGTCTTGCTCGTGCCTTTCACGGCGAGGTCGATAGCGCAGGCGCGGTCGAAGGCGAGAGGGATCGCCGCTTTGTCGGCTGCAATCATGGAGAGAACGACATCGGAAACGTGACCGCCGGCGAGGTAGTGGGCTTCGAGTTGATCGGAAGAAAAATCGAGACCGGCCTTCGCCGCGCTGATGCGGCTGTCGACGATGAGGGAGGGCGGCACTTTCCGAATCCACATTGCGACAAGGTTGAAAAGGCCAATCGGGGCGTTAGATACACGGGCCCGGATCCAGAGGCCGATGAACTTGGCAAGGACCAGAAAAATGATGATCGCGACAAGCACGACGATTCCAATGATGATGAGTTCCATAGTGAGGTGAGGGTGAGTTTTCTTGAAAGGTTAGTCCAGCTCTAAGGCTTCTTTTATGGCAGGTTCAAAGGCGTCAGCCTGGCGCATGAACCCGAGGTCGTTGGGATGAGAGCCATCTGTCGCGCCCTCGGTATCATCACCGAGGAGACCGTCGCCTTCCAGGTAATAAAGTGAATTCACTCCGGATGATACGAGATTGTCGAAGGCGCGGATGAGGGAGGCGCGATTTCCTTCGTGACGATCTCTCCTTGATTTGAAGATCCAGGCATTCGTGAAGGTCCGGTCCTCAACAAGTAGGATGGGTGTGTCAGGGCGGATTTCCCGAATCTGGCGCACGAGCGGTTCGGCCCGCTCCGCGACGGTCGTGCCGTCCATATTCGGGAGGCAATCGATGACGTAAAGGGCGGCGTCGATCTCGGCGATGAGTGCTCCGACTTCGGGCTCCATTCGGCCGTTGCCGGAGAAGCCGAGATTCACGACTGGTATATCGAGGCGGCGCCCGAGAATCGCCGGGTGCGTCATCCCGGGGCGGGAGGCCGACGCGCCATGAGTGATGGAGGTGCCGTAGAAAACGATTGGCTTCTCTTCGCGGGGCGCGACAGGTTCAAATTTAGAAGCAGGGGAGACGCCTATCTTGACGGATTTAGTGGTGTTGTAGAGTGGCAAATAAGCCATGTAGCTGCGCATCCCCGGGTCGAGCCCGCTGATGGTGTGCTCAGTCACTGCCTCCGTGGGCCGCGTCACATCGACCCATTTCCACTTCCCTTCATCGAAGGCATAGAGATCGATGCCGCTTTTACCCGTTGGCGGCATATTCGTCATCCCGAGGCTGGGGCTCCCGACTTCGTAATTGATGGTGATCTCAGTGGCGTCGGTGTTGAAGCGAAAGGAGATACCCGCGCTGTGTCGTCCCAGATTCCAGACCGCTTCGCGAACGATCCCTTCTGCCTTGGCCGGAAGTCTGTCATAGCGGGCTTTGAGGTCAGCCGGATCCCAGCCCTGTCCTTCGACGCCCCATGAATCGACCTCGTGCCAGGTGGTCGCTTTTTCCTTTACCTCATCAGCGGAAAGCGGAGAGGCAAAAAATCCTGAAAGGAAAAGCAGAGGAAGGGAAATGCGGGGAAATCTCATCGCGAATAGACTCCTTGAAAAAGACTGGCAGCGGAGAGGCTCGTCAACTACCAATGATGCCTTCAACGAGTGATTCCGGAAGGGAACCAATTCTCTGCGGGGATGCGATCCTCACAAATAACTGGAGAGGAGGCGGATCGCGGAACTGACTGATTTTAGCGAAGCAGTTTCACTTGCCGTGTGGTAACCGGTCGTCGGAATCTGCAGGGTCGTTCCGCTGATGTGTCCGCCGGTCGCCGCGACGAGTCGGCCTAACTCGGTGCGTCCGAGAGAGAGCGGCTTTTCGCGGCTGGCGTTTTGTTCATTGATCCAGGTGTCTTTGAAGGAGTAGGTGATCCCGAGTCGTTCGCAGAGCTGTCGAATCTCAGCGGTGAAATGTTCGTCGAAATGACCGGTCGCATCCCGATTCCGCAGCACGAGATCCTGCGCCTCGGCAGCGGCGGCATCGGGGTAGGGGCTTGTGTCGAGAACAAGGAGGCGCTTCGTCGTCGCCCGTTCCCGTTGGAACCAGGAGAGCGCGTAACGCCAACTTCGACCCGCTTCTTCCTGAGCGGTAAACAGCGCGGTCCCCTGAAATCCAAGACGGAAAAGATAGACGATGATGGCGACGGAGAGAACATTGTCCAACTGAGCGGAGAGGTGGGAATCGGTGACACGGAGGCGGTCGAGAAATGATACCGGCGTTCCGGGGTGCAGGTAGTCAAGTCCCTCGATCTCGAAAATGAGGTTTCGTCGCTCCGGGCACATTTGCCCGGAGGAAATCGAACCCTGCCCGAGATAAGTTCCGGTGAAAGGAAGATGAGCCTGAACTCTCTGTCCGGTGAAACGATCCGCGATCGCCGCCATGGTTTGCTCAGAAACCGAATCCCCGTCGAGTTCCCCGCGGTTACCGGCAATGAAGGCGGCGTATTGAAACTCATTCGGGCCCGAGCAAACAAGTCCGTGGCGGTCAATGTGAGCCGAGAGCGTCATGATCTCCGGTTCATTCCCCCTCGCGACAAGGACGCCGAGATGGCGGTCGACCTGGAGATCGAATTCCTCCAGCTCCCTTCGTAAAACGCGGAAGAATGAATCCTCAGTCCCGACCACCGAGGGTTCGCGAACCAGTTGCTGAAGAATCTCAAGAAATCCGGAAAGGTCAGGCGACCCGGGAGGTGTGTGCATTTACCATTCGTGGATAGCAAAAGACATGCCGGAAGGCGTTGGCATCTTGTGCCGCAAGCGTGCCGATTACCCTAGCGGTTACGAGTTTGCTCTCGTAACCACGCGAGCGCTGCCTCGCGGGACTGCAGAGTGCCCTCCAATTGTAAGTCCTGTGCTCCGGTTAGGATCGCTTTGAACCCGGGGCCGGGCTGCATTCCGTGATCGATGAGATCGCGGCCGGTGAGAAAGGGCGGGGGAATGAGCGGTTCGGCAGCGAATTCTTCGGCTTTCTCTTTTAGGAAATGATAGTGGTCGAGAATCCCGTTGCTCCCGAGGCAATCGACGCGGTGAAGTTCAAGCTCGTCAGCGAAATTCCCCCGCGCCATGAAGCGTTTCAATTTCGCCTTTCGCATTTTCGGGACATCTTTGAAGGCCATATGAACCGCGACGGCGGCGACCGCTGCATCGATGACCTGATTGGAATACTTCAGCCGTTTCAGAATCACTGCGGTCATCTCCGCACCGAGCTTGTCGTGACCATTAAAACGAATCCGCTGCGCTTCTTCGTCAAAGGTGTAGGTGGCGGGTTTTGCGATGTCGTGAAAAAGCGTCGAGAGAACGAGGGGAAGGCTCGCGTCGGGCGGCAGGAGGCTGAGCATGAGTCTTGTGTGCACAAAAACGTCGCCTTCGGGATGCCACTGCGGTGGTTGCTCACAGCCCTTAAGTAAGAGCAACTCCGGGAGAAGGAAGCTCATCAGGCCGGAGTCGACGAGGAGGTCAAAGCCGACGACGCGGTTAGGGTGACGCCAGATTTTGTCGAGTTCTTCACGGACTCTTTCAGGTGGCAGCGTGGAGATATTCTTCGCTTGTGACTGGAGCGCTTTCCAGGTTGCCTCCTCGATTGAAAAATCGAGAACGGTCGCGAAGCGGACGGCACGGAGGAGTCGCAGGTGATCTTCGCGAAACCGATCAAGGGGATTCCCGATCGCGCGAATTTTCCGGGCGGCGAGGTCTTCCTGTCCGGCTACGTAGTCGATCAGTTGAACGGCGACGGGGTCGAAGAACATTCCGTTCACGGTGAAATCGCGGCGTTGGGCGTCCTCTTTCGCATCGGTGAAAACGACGGAGGCGGGGCGTCGACCATCGGTGTATGCTCCGTCCTTTCGGAAGGTCGCGATTTCAAAATGGGCGCCTTTTTCGCGGACGAGAATGACGCCGAAATGCGCGCCGACCTGCTCGCCTTTTCCAAAGAGGTTCAAGATCTGATCCGGTGTTGCCGAGGTCGCGATATCGAAGTCTTTCGGAGGTGTTCCGGAAAGCCGGTCCCGAACGCAGCCGCCGGCGAAGAGTGCCTCGTGTCCTGCCTCCTGTAGACGGCGGACAAGCTGGATCGCGCTTTTTTCCATGCTCGAATTCACGTTTAGGGCATTGGGATGCCGAGATCAGCGGCGGTCGCGTGGCGAATTCCCCCGGTTGCTTTCATGTCATCGAAATGCCACCACTCGGATTTGATGGTGCGAAATCCAGCGTCTTTCATCGTGTTCTGAAGAAGGGCGACGCGGCTGGCAATCTCGGGATCTCCTCCCTGATAGTTCGAAGCGGCGCTCGGAGAAAACTCGTCAAACGCCGACGGCATCTTGACGGGAGTCCCGTCGAGTTTCACGAGGGTCAGGTCGATCGAAATGCCGTAGCAGTGCCAGGAAAGCTCGCGGCTCGGCGGGACGACAAAGTTGGGATCCTTCACGGCGTCCCAAAGGGCTTGTTGCGCTTCGGAAGGTCGCCAGGCATCCCAGACTTTCAAGGCGTAGCCCTGAGTATTCATGACGCGATTGACCTTCGCGAGCTTTTCTGCGGTGGAGCGATGGGCGAGGCACGGCATTTCGTCGCGATAGAGCGGCTTCCCCGAAGCTGAGTTCACTTTGTAGAGCATGTCGATGAAGACGCCCGGAGCGGTTTCTGCGATGGAAACGAGATTGTAGCGCTTGGCCTTTCGCAGGATGGCGGTTTCAGTATTTTTCTTGAAGAAATTAAACCCGCCACCCTGAGCTCCGGTCATGAGAGGGAGACAGAGCAGGGTCGCAAAAAAAATAGCGGTGACGAGAGGGGAGAGCTTCATAGCTTTTTAAATCTTACTCTGTAACCGGTGGTGCGCAACGCGCTGAGCCGCGAGGAGAAGGGAAAAAGAACATTTAGGCGTTTTTGCAACTTGCCTAACGGTCGGGGATTGATAGCCTCTATCCCTATGAGTTTATTCTCCAAATTAAAAGATAAGATCTTCGGTAAGAAGGAAGAGGAAGCACCGACACCGGCTCCTGAGCCGGGTGCAGAGGTGGGAACAGAAGCAGCACCTGCTCCAATCGACCCAGTCGATGTGGAAGCACAGCTCGTTGAGATGGAAGCCGCTCACCCGGAAGATCTCGACTGGAGACGCTCTATCGTTGATCTCATGAAGCTCGTTGATATGGACAGCAGCTATGGCTCCCGCAAAGAGCTTGCGCTTGAGCTGGGTTACAGCCAGGCAGACATCGACAGCAAGGGGAGTGCCGAGATGAACATCTGGCTTCACAAGCGTGTCATGCAGGCTCTCGCTGAAAACGGCGGCAAGGTTCCTGCGGAATACCTCGACTGATCTGTGTGGCGTTGATTTCGCCACTCACCAAACTTTACGAATGAGCCGACTCTACTAGCGAGGGTCGGCTTTTTCTTTGTCCGCCCCGAAACCCGGCTTCCGGTGGATCGTGTAAAAAACCACGTTGCTGAGGAGGGAATCGCCCGCCGCAGAGGGGAGACGATGACAGAGGATGCGGATCACGGTATCGTCAGGGAGCGATTCAGTTTTCAGAATGACAGTGCGACCGTCGGAGACAATCGTCGGGATCACCGTGAGATCCCGCTCGCCCCCGTTTAGCGAGACCGCCTGGACGAGATAGTTTTCCGGCTTCACGGCCTCGAACCGATCCACTTCACCATTCAGTCCGAGTTCGATACCTTCAGGGATGACGTCGACCTGAGTGATTCTGAATTTGTCATCAACGCCGTTGAGAGGAACGAAACCGTTTTCGCCTCCGGCAAGGAGTTCCCCGGCATTCATCTCCACGACGGTCTCGATCGGGTCACTGACAATTTGCCGAAGAAGGATCGAGCCACCCCAAACCCCGGACACCTCAGCCGGGAAAATTTCGATGATCTGCTTCGATCCCGGGCAAACGACGGCCAGCTTTTCATCGCCGGATTCGTTGAAAAAGGTGAGCTGTGTCGGGCTCTGATTTTTCGTCAACTCCGACGGAATGACAAGCGACGGTAAAGTGAAAGGCATCGGGTCGGGAATGCTGCCGGGGGCCGCAGGATCAAAGGCGGGTAAGCGGGTGAGGGAAACAAAAAATCCCCCTTTGTATTCCGGCATCACAAGGCGGGCGGCAAGGAGACCACGGCGATCAACCGCGAAGGCGGCGACAGGAAGGGTGCTTTCGGTAACCGTGGTGAGTTCTCCGGAGTCTGGATGCCACGCAACAATGCGTGACTTTTCAAGAGTTGGCTCGGTGCCCTCTTCCACCGGAACGGGCGCAGGTGCTGAGATCGCAAAAAGGAGACGCCCGAAAGGCCCGGAAACAGGACCGGCTGTGATGAGCGCCCCCCGATCTTTACCGGGCCAATCCGTGATCAGTGACTGGAAGAAATCGAGTTCGAGATCATCATCCGTCTCAAAGGCCTGAGTAATCTCATCGGGAGAAGAAAGGATCAGCGAGTAGTTTGGTCCCGGAGCAAGTGAAGGGAGCGCGTTCCATTTGATTTCCGAGTAAAACTCCCACCCGATAAGACTGAGCCCGGGCGTGAATTTGGCCACGCCTATCTGCCCGCGTTTGTTCAGAAAAAAGGCATTGGTTTCATCAATCGGAATGATCGCTACGGCGGAGGGCTTTGCTGTTTGAGGCGTGATTTTAATAAAGGATCGGCTTGGCTGTCCGGCCTCATCTTGAGCCTGTGCGGCGATTCCAGTCCCGAAAAGGGAAGCGACCACGAGAATAGAGAGCTGGATTTTCATTCTTCTCCCTCCGGTTCTTCTTTGGCGGCGACAGGCATATCAAGGCGGTAGAGAAGGGTCACTTCGGTGATCGAATCTCCGGAGGCTTTCAGAATATTCCCATCCCATTCCCCGAGACTCGGAGTGATGAGAGAGACCCAGCTCTCAGGAAAGCTCAGCTTTAGTTCTTTCAGCCCTTTGCGGAAAGAGAAACGTTGCTTCATGATCGCGCCCTCATCCTCCAGCCAGACCATCTCCGCGACGGCGTGGGATCCGTGAGTGTAGAGAAATTCAGGTCGGCCACTGACGAGACGAACGCCGAAGTAGGCGGGCTCTCCGTTCGCACCGCTCAGTGCCGAAGTGGGCGTAAGGCCCTCGGCGAGAAGACGGTATGGGGCTCCTGCGTCTGGAGCGTCCGGGTCTTCCGGTGAGGACTCATGTGACTGCTCAAGATCCAGGACTGCCACGAGGCGACAACTGGATGGATCCCAGATCGGGACAAAGCGCGCCTCCGGTGATCCCAGAGTAAAGGCTCCCGTGAAGTCCCTCAGAGATCCGTCTGCATTCTGAAAGGGACGTTGTGCGGTCTCATCAGTCAGAAAGTTTTTGAGGGAACGCTTTGAGATGTCCAGTTTCACGGAAAGTCCGAGGGGGAGCGGGTCCGCCGCTTCGGTAGAGACTGCGTCGGAGATGATCGGCGCGTCTTGAGCCTTTCCCCAAATTCCAGGGAGGAGAAAAAACAGTGCCGTGATGATGAAAAGTGGACGCATGGAACGATTCAGGATTTAGCAGGAACTTCGTCCCTCGTAAACACCCAGTTGTTGCCTTCAGAGAATTCGGCATTGAAGCGGTAGCCCTCGCGGGAGAATTTCTTCAGTTTCTCCGGAGTTTCGACACGCTCGCGAATGATGAAGTCAGACATCATGCCCCGTGCCTTCTTGCCGTAAAAACTGAGGAACTTGTAGGTTCCGTTTTTGAGTTGCTTGAACTGCGGGGTGATCACTTCAGCTTTCACCTGGTCTGGTTGAATCACAGAGAAATACTCCTGTGAAGCGAGGTTCACGAGGATTTCACTCCCCGACTTTTTCACCGCCGTGTTTAGCGACTTGGTGATTTGGCACCCCCAGTAATCGTAAAGGTTGGCCCCCTTGGATGTCTTCAGCGAGGTTCCCATTTCCAGCCGGTAGGGCTGGATCAAGTCGAGCGGCCTCAGGATGCCATAGAGGCCGGAAAGGATGCGGAGGTGCTGCTGTGCGTAGGTCAGATCTCCGCTCTCGTAGGTGTCGAGTTCAAACCCGGTATAAACATCGCCACGAAAAGCAAAGAGCGCAGCACGGGAAGAGTCGTCAGGAGCGGCCTGTTGCCATGACCGGTAGCGTTCAAAATTCAGATCGGCGAGCTTTTCACTCAAGCTCATGAGCTCACGGAGTTGGGGGCGCGTCTTTTTCCGCAGCGTGGCGATGAGTTCCGCCGCGCCTTCTTCATAGACAGGCTTTGTCGAACGATGAGAGGGGAGGGAACACTCGAAGTCGAGGGTCTTGGCGGGAGAGATGACAGCAAGCATGAGTGAAGGGCGAGGGAGCCGCAGAATATTAGATGGAGAAAGCACCGACTCAAGCGATCAGCAAAAGAAACGGCGATTAAGTAAATTTTAAATTAA
>CAZOUP010000101.1:14900-18672 GCA_964583035.1 uncultured Akkermansia sp. | reverse complement strand
TCTCTCAACCAGCTCACGCTCTTTGGTCTTGTTCTCGTCATCGGGATCGTCGTCGACGATGCCATCGTCGTGGTCGAAAACACCTCGCGCTGGATCGCAGAGGGACTCTCAAGCCGGGAGGCGGCGGAGAAAGCGATGCTCGAAGTCTCCGGCCCCGTCATTGCGACGACGCTCGTCCTCCTCGCCGTGTTTGTCCCGACCACCTTCATGACCGGGATCACGGGAACGCTCTTCAAGCAGTTCGCGGTCACCATTTCCATCGCGACCGTTTTCAGCTCGATCAACGCCCTCACCCTGAGCCCGGCCCTTTGTGCGATTCTACTTCGCGATCAAAAAGAACCGACGAAAGGCTTCTTTTTCCGCTTCAACCGCACGCTTGAAAAAACGACGAATAGCTACCTCGGGATCACCAAATTCGCGATTCGAAAAGTAGTCCTTTCCGTGATCGTTTTCGCGGCACTTTCCGTCGCGGCGGTCATGGGACTGGGAAGTCTTCCCACCGGATTCGTTCCGCAGGAAGACGAGGGCTACTGTCTCGTGAACGTGCAGCTTCCCGACGGGGCCTCGCTCGCGCGCACCAACAAAGCGATCGACCAACTCAATGAGATCATCGCCGAAGTGCCCGGGGTGAAGGACTACGTCACGATTTCCGGCTTTTCGATCATCAGCTCGTCGGCCGCTTCGAACTCCGGACTCATCATCGTCATTTTTGATCCCTGGGCGGAGCGAAAAGGGCCTGAGCTTCATCAAAGCGGGATTCTCGCAAACCTGAACCGTCGCCTTTCGCAGTTTCAGGATGGCGCTGCCTTCGGCTTTCCGGTGCCGTCACTTCCCGGCGTTGGCACGGGTGGAGGATTCACCTTTATGCTTCAGGACCGCGGCGGCGTCGGATTCACCGAGCTGTCCAAAGTCGCCGCAGAGGTCATCGACGACGGCAACGCGCAAACCGGCCTCAACGGACTTAACACCACCTTCCGGGCCAACATTCCCCAGCTCTTCGTCGATATCGACCGCGAGCAGGTCATGCGCATGGGCATCCCCATGAACTCCGTTTTTGAGACAATGCAGATTTACCTCGGGTCCGCCTATGTGAACGATTTCTCCCGCTTCGGGCGGACGTTTCAGGTCAAAGCGCAGGCCGATGGACCTTATCGGGCCCGTCCCGACGACATCAGGAATCTCCAAATCAGAAACGCCGAGGGGGGGATGACACCGCTCAGCGCCGTCGCGAGTATCAAAGAGTCCTACGGCCCGCAAATCGTGAACCGGTTTAACCTCTATCCCTCGATCAAAATCCTCGGCAGCAACGCCCCCGGTTACAGCTCCGGACAGGCTCTCGACATCATGGAGGAAATGGCGGCGCAGAAACTCCCCGAAACGATGGGTTTCAGTTGGTCGGAACTCTCCTTTCAGGAAAAGCTCGCAGGGAAGGGGACCACCGCGATTTTCATTTTTGCGATCCTCATGGTCTATCTTGTCCTCGCAGCTCAATATGAAAGCTGGTCGATCCCGGTCTCGGTCGTGCTCTCGGTGCCGACCGCGCTCCTCGGGGCTGTCCTCGCGATGATGGCTCGCGGGATGGATAACAATGTCTACACGCAGATCGGAATTGTCCTCTTGATCGGCTTATCAACGAAGAGCGCCATTCTCATCGTGGAATTTGCGAAAGTGCTGCACGAGGAAGGGAAATCAGTCTTCGATGCCGCGATCGAGGCCACGAAAATGCGCTTCCGGGCCGTCCTCATGACCGCGTTTTCCTTTATCCTCGGAGTCATTCCGCTACTCATCGCCTCCGGGGCCGGCGCGGAGTCGCAGAAGGTGATCGGCACCTCCGTCTTTGGCGGAATGCTCGTCGCGACCCTCGTGAGCCTTGCGGCAGTTCCGATGCTCTACTACGTCGTGCAAACTCTCGCCAACCGCTCCGCGAAGAAAAAGGCCCCGTGAAAAATCCTTTCACGCTCAAGTTGCAGGCCGGGGTGCTCCTCGCGGGTGAGCTGCTGCTTCTCCTTACCTCATCACTTTGGGATGATCTCGACCCGAATCGAAGCTGGCCCGCCTGGCTTTACATCATCCTTTTTGCCGCCGGAGGCTATGCCCTCGCGGGGAGTCGTCGCTGGCTTGCGGCGTATTTGCTGGTCAGTGCAGCAGCGGTTGTCCTCGGGGCGATGGAGGAATCGCGAGTGCTCGCCTCGATCTCAACCGCCTCTTTTGCGATTGCCTTTTACATGCTCTTTCAAGCGGTGATCGGTCACTGTTTCTTCCACGCAAAGGTCGCTGCCGCCGACCGTATCATTGGCGGGATCGCCGGATACATCCTCCTCGGGTTTCTCTGGACCTCACAAAGCCACTGGGCAACGATGCTAAACCCCGAGGCGTTCCTGAATACGAGAACTGAACTGGCCGCAAATGAGTCGGAGCGACTCTACTACTGCTTCGTGACGCTGACGGGACTAGGCTACGGGGATATCGTTCCGACTACGGCGGTGGCCCGACTCCTCGCGGTGCTCAACTGCCTTAGCGGCGTGCTTTACCTCGCGATCTTCATCTCCGCGCTCATGGGTGGACTTGCCGCCAAGGGCCGGAAATGATCAACGGATAAAGCTCCGGTTAATCTGGCCGATGCGATCCTGCATCATGACCGCGCCATCGATCGGTGAAACCGGCTCACGATAAGAGACCTCGCCGGGATTTGAGTTCGTTTGGCACGAGGTGAAGACGGCGGCGCAGCTGAGAATCAGAAAGCAGAGGAGAGTTGGTTTTCTCATGCCTTCACCGTTCCCCAAAAGAGGTGGCATCGTCAAGAGCAGGAAAATCGTGATCTTGGGCAAGCTTCCGCAAGATATGCTCAGCATCGAAGGGCGGGAGCGGTCATATTCCCGACATGAATCCTCAAATGTGTCGCGTGCTGAGCACGATCTTTTTCCAGGCGGGAATCCTCTCGATCATCCTCTCGGTTTGGATCTGGTGGTATCTCGGCAGTGACGACCCGATCGAGCAGGCACACGCCGAGCGCTTTGGCATTTTCGTCGGTCTCTGGGCACCGACCCTGTTGATTCTCTCAAACCGCTTTGATCGGTTTGCTGATAAAGCGAAGGTCCTCCCCGGCATGAAGCCCGAGTATCACGAGGAAGAAGAGGCTTGAATGTGGAGTGCTGCGACTTGACGCCGCTCTTGCGACAGGCAGTTGCAGGCAGGAAGGCTCGCGCCATCCACTACATTAACAGGCAAAACGTAGCGGATGCTGTCAAGCTTCCGGCGGTAGCGCGGTCGGAAGGCTCACGCCATCCGCTACATTAACAGGGGAAACGTAGCGGATGCTGTCAAGCTTCCGGCGAATCGCAATCCCTCACGAATAAATCTCCGCGCCTTTCTCGGCGAACTCTTTCGACTTCTCTTCCATCGCTTTCTCAAGCGCTGCTTTCTCGTCGACGCCGAGCTTCGCGGCGTACTCGCGAACTTCTTCAGTGATTTTCATCGAGCAGAAAGTCGGGCCACACATCGAGCAGAAGTGCGCCGTTTTCGCTCCATCCTGCGGCAGGGTCTCATCGTGAAACTCCTGCGCTTTGGTCGGGTCAAGACCAAGATTAAACTGATCTTCCCAGCGGAACTCAAAGCGGGCTTTGCTCAAGGCATTGTCCCGCACCTGCGCGGCAGGATGTCCCTTCGCCAGATCCGCCGCATGGGCTGCGATTTTGTAAGTCACGACACCATCGCGGACATCTTCCCGATTAGGCAACCCGAGGTGCTCTTTCGGCGTCACGTAGCAAAGCAT
>CAZOUP010000101.1:0-14800 GCA_964583035.1 uncultured Akkermansia sp. | reverse complement strand
CCAAACTGAGCCTTGTCATTCGCATCGGCAATCGAACCGGGACGAAGGCCGTCTCCAATCGAAAAGCTCACGTCATACTCCGCCATGATGTCACAGATGTCGGACCAGTGCGTGTAGAGGAAATTCTCTTTGTGATGCGAGAGGCACCACTTTGCCATGATCGATCCGCCACGACTCACGATACCGGTCATCCGCGTCGCGGTGAGGGGGACAAAGCGCAGGAGCACGCCCGCGTGAATCGTGAAGTAATCGACGCCCTGCTCCGCCTGTTCGATGAGCGTGTCGCGGAAGACCTCCCAGCAAAGGTCTTCAACCCGTCCGTTCACTTTCTCAAGTGCCTGATAGATCGGCACCGTTCCGATCGGCACCGGAGAGTTGCGAATAATCCACTCACGAGTCGCGTGAATGTTCTTCCCTGTCGAGAGATCCATGACCGTGTCGCCGCCCCAAAGTGTCGACCACTGCATTTTCTCGACCTCTTCATCGATCGTTGAAGCGACGGCGGAGTTTCCAATGTTCGCGTTGATCTTCACGAGAAAATTCCGGCCAATGATCATCGGCTCGTTCTCGGGGTGGTTGATGTTCGAAGGAATGATGGCACGCCCACGGGCGACTTCATCCCGCACGAACTCCGGCGTGATGTAATCCGGAATTTTCGCGCCGAAAGACTGCCCGGGATGTTGGAAATCAAGCCCGTTGCGTGGTCCATCGCTTTCCGTGATTGCTTTGAAGGCCGCCTCGCGCCCGAGGTTTTCACGAATCGCGATGTATTCCATCTCCGGGGTGATAATGCCCTGCTTCGCGTAATACATCTGGGTGACAGCATGACCCTTAGACGCCTTAAGCGGCTTCCGCTTCAGGCCCGGATACTCCTTGAGCTTGTTGCGGGCCTCTTTTTTCTCGTTGTAGCGGGAAGCATGCTCGTCAGAGAGGTAACCATTGTCCTCCGGCTTCACGTCGCGTCCGTCGTATTCCGCGACATCGCCACGGGCGAGGATCCAGTCGCGACGCAGCGCAGGAAGGCCTTCAGTGACGAGGCCGGAAAAAGCAGGATCGCCCCAGGGACCGCTCGTGTCATAGATTCGAACCGGCTCGTTGACTTCGATGCGTCCGTTCGGGTGCTTTGTCTCGGAAAGGTCGACTTCGCGAAGGGGGACTTGCACATTCTCGTGAATTTTGCCGGGAATGTAAACACGACGGCTGTTTGGAAAAACGTCGGAGACCGTTTTCGGCTGAGAGGGGGCGGATTCGTTCGGAGTGATCATGAGGGTGGATTCAGTGAAAAGAGGTGGTCTAAAAAAGAAAAAACCGCTCTCGGAAATCGATCAGGCAGATCGAGAGACCGGGAGCGGAGTTGAAGGAAAACGGTTCATAGTGACTCCCTGCGACAGCATTACCTGCATCAGGTTCGAAGGGTCTCACCAATCGCGGTGATCTCAGCGAAATCGCTCCCCTGCCTAAAAGCTTACGTTGAGCCAAGAGGGGAGGGACGTCAAGCCGCGAGGGGATAATCGTCTCCCTGAATTAAGGCATCACGATCTGACCCACATTTCACGGTTGCTGATATTCGACAAATGCCTGAGACTGGAGACTTCCGAACCAAGAAAGAACGGGTTCGACCGTTCTTAGATTACTTCATGAGACTGCTGGATCGATATATTGCCCGCCAGGTGTTCATCTCCGCCATGTTTGCCGTGGCGGTGATCATCATCATTCTCGTGCTGGGCAATGTCTTCAAAGAAATCCTCCGCGAGTTGGCGAAACGTCCCGACCTCAGCCTCGGGTTCATTTTTAAGTTCATCGCCCTCATCATTCCGGTGTCGCTCAGTCTCGCGATTCCGTTTTCTTTCCTCACGGCAATCCTCCTGACTTTCGGGCGACTTTCGGCCGACAGTGAATTTGTCTCGATGCGAATGGCGGGCCTCAGCATGACCCGGATCTGCCTGCCCGTGGCGGTTCTCGCGATCTTTTTCACCAGCATCTGCGCCTGGGTGAACCTTTCCGTCACGCCCTGGGCCAAGACCGAGATGGAGGGGATGAAAGATTCACTCTTCAACTACATGAAGAAGGAGCCGATGCTGCTTTTCCCCAATCAACAAGTCATGTCGGAACTCGACGGCCATCTCGTCTACGCGAAGAAAGAAGACGGGATGCTGAAGGAATTTCAGATGGTAAAGCTGGAAAACAACATGCCCCAGGCGATCGCTATTGCGAAGGAAGCCTCGGTTGCGGTCGAGCTCGACAAAGCCGACCCGGAACTTCTCCTCGAAATGCGCGAAGTCAGTCTCATGGTCCAGGGGGAAGATGGCAATTTCATGACAAGCTCCCAGCCTGTCTACATGGATGAAGCGATTGCAGGCGTCTCCGTGGCGAAACTTCAGCGGAAAGGCGTCGAGGATAAACCCAGCAACATCAGCCTGCGGCGTATCATTGGGAAGGCGACAGATCCCGATCTCGATCCCGCGACTCGCGCCGTCTATCGGACGGAACTAAGCATGAGAATGGCCTTCTCGGTCTCCTGCATCACCTTTGGTCTCATTGGAGTTCCGCTCGGCATCACCGCTCAGCGCCGCGAAAGCACGGCCGGATTCGTCATGAGCATGACAATCGCGGTGAGTTACTACGTGATGTTGACCCTCGCCCAGATCGTCCACCGGGAGGAGCACCTCTATCCGCATCTCCTTGTCTGGATTCCGAACGTTCTCTTTTTCGTTCTCGGTGTGATCCTGTTCCGCCGTCTCAGCAAGAGCTAGTTCTCTTTCAGCCGGTTTGGCGAAAGATCTTCGAATCAGGAAGGTGGAGCTGCAACGCTTCGTAAACAGTTTCCACCATTTCCGCTTCGAGTCCGGGAGGATAGGTCATCTGCCCGTCCCGAAGCGCCATCTCCTGCAAGGCAAAGAGGCGGTCTTCCGGATAAAGCTTTACGATCCGATCGTGCATCGCTTTGGGGAAACGCATCGGGCCGAGCGTAACGGAATGGATCCGTTCGGAACTCACCCTTGAAAACACCTCCTCAATCATCGCGGTGTAAACGCGACTGAATCCCGGCCAGGGAATGAGAGGATCAAGCCGCAAACCGACCCTCCAACCCTGTTGAGTCAATGACTCAACCCTGTTAAGTCGCCGCTCATAAGAAGGGGCGCCATGCTCGACCTCGCGGGCAATGGGGTCGGGAGTCAGCGTGTAAGCGGTCACAATATTCGGAACGGGATCAGCCTCTTCAAGAATTCTCGTGTTGAGACTTTTCGTCCGGAGCTCAAGCCAGGCATCGGGACGGCTTGAGAAAAAGGGGATAAATGACTTCGCAAACCCAGTCACCGATTCCATCGCGAGGCTGTCACAATCGTAGCCTGAGAAAAAGCAGGCATCGCCATCTGATCGGTCCCTCGCTTCATCAATTCCGGCCTCAAAGTCCTCCCAGTTCACAAAGAGAACGTAATTTGCCGATTGATACATGCCCTGCAGGAAGCAGTAGCGGCAGTCATAAAGACAATTCAGCATGTGGCTGAAATAATGATTCGACGAGCGCCCGATCGAGTAATCGGGAGGAGTCGGCAGCACGGTTTTCCCGGGCTTTTCGGCAAGAATTAAGGCAGGGCGATGCTTCTGGAGTCGGAAGTTCTGAGCCCGAATATTAAAGACTTCTCCATACCTTTCGCATTCCACAACGGTAGCAGAGGGATATCGCTGGAGGACCGCGAGAGCCCGCGGATGCCGACGAATGGCACGTTCAAGATAAATTGTGTCCATGGGCTACACGGCGCCACCGGTAAGCTGATTGTAAATCGAGGTAACCAGTATCATGATAAAAATCCACGCTAAAATGTTTAATATCAGGACAAAACCAATCACGGACACAACAAGCAGAAGAGGCCACCAGCCACCGGGTTCTTCGTCACCATGATCGCTTTCGAGATAGGTGTTAAGCATCCGGTAGTTGCGAGAGTTCGATTTGAACCAAACCGAAAAGAGATCCCCCACGACTGGAATCCATCCGACGCCGGCGTTGATCATCATATTCCCGCTCATTTTCGTCAGAGTCCTGATCGGGAGCCCCTTTTTTCCCGCGTCACCGAGAATGAATGCGCCGATCACCGTCGCGACGGTCTCCCCTCCATAGGGGATGAGGCCGAGGATCGGATCAAGACCAAAGCGAATTTGAGTGCCCGGGATGCGAATGCACTCATCCAGCAACCAGGAGATCCTTTTTGAGGTTCTCAGTTGCTTCAGTGGATCTCTTTTTGAACCCGCTTCGCCTTGTTTCACAAGATCGCCTTTCGGCGTTTCGTCTGCCATAGGGGGCTACCCTAATTCAAGGGTGGGGGAGTGTCGAGTGGAGGTGGAACGCCGGCGGTCGGCGCCGCAGCAGGCTTCATGCGCAGGCGGCGAACGATCAGGACAACACACCCGATTGTAATCACGAGAAGGGTAATACCAAGAATAGGACGATAGAAAATCCAGGCAAAAGCTACCACTGCGGTCCAGAGAATTCCGGCAAGGAGGAAAGCAATGACCGAGGTTCCCGTTTCGACGATGCGACCAAGAAAAGGGAGAATACTCGCGAAGACGGAGAGCGGCTTCAAGATCATGGAGAAACCCGTCATCATAAGGAAAAACCCGGCCACCCGAATTCCCCAGGTCATGATCTTATTTGCTTCATGCGCCGCGAGGAACATTTCTTCCGCGCTGAGAATACCTCGATCCAGAAGGCTGAGTTTTCCGCCTGTTTTCGCCACGTAACTCACGAAGGAATCGCCCGCTTGCTGAGCGACAAGGCTGATGGTTCCCGTGGGAACAAGGGTAAAGCTGACCCTGATGTCGCCGACTGCCGGGGAGAGCGGATCTGCTCCGAAATAGACGCTACCCTCATGCAGTTTGCCGGTGGTTTTGACCTCTTCGGAGGCGGCTTCAAGGGAACTCGCAGGGAGTGGCTCACCTCCGGAGATTTTCTCGACGAGGAACTGCGGCAGCTTGAATGCCCCCACCGTCACATCCGCAGCAGTGAGCGTGCTCGACTTATATTTCATCGTGGACGGATTACGGTGAGAGTTCGAATCTTTGAACTCGCTGGAATCGACGACGCTGCCACGCCATTCCTTCCCGTAGCTGTAGGTCTTTGTCGTCTCAACGCTCCCTCCGACTTTTTCCCGATCTTCGGACCTGATATTCTCGATCCATTGGTACATCTCCGCCGAACGGATCAGTTTGACGGCAGTGGCAGAGACACCGAATTGAAGGTCTCTGAGTGCTTCCGAAGTCCTGGCATCGCCGGTGAGATGAATGAGCTGACCTTCGTTCGCGGGATTGATCTGATCGGAATCCACGGCCACGACTTTTGATGACCCCTCATTAAGATCATTGTATCGTTTTACAGACCTGCCCTCATTCCAAAACAGGACCACGGCGCTGATGGCGACAAGAAGGAAACCAAAGATGGCACCCCCGATAGAATTCTTGCTTCGGGAGCCGAAGCCTTGACGGGTCACTTCAACGATATTGCTCATCGCATAGGTGTATCAAACGACACCCCCGGACGCAACTCACAATTCTGTGACCGCCCTCAGGAAAGTGCCGTCGTTTTGATGTCCATCAGCATCTGAGCGTTGGACGGGTAGCGCTCCATACACTTTAGGAGCCACTCCATCGCGTCGAGCTGCTTGTAACCACTCAAGCCACGTCGGATGACGTAAATTTTCTCCAGCATGTGAGGAGGAAGGAGAAGCTCTTCGCGGCGCGTTCCTGACTTGTTGATATCAACGGCAGGGTAAACATAGTTTTGAGCAATTTGCCGATCAAGGACAATCTCCATGTTGCCCGTGCCTTTGAACTCCTGAAAGATTGCTTCGTCAGCCTTGCTGTTCGTCTGAATCAACGCGGTCGCAATGATCGTGAGCGAGCCGGCTTCACGCGTGTTTCGCGCCGCCGCGAAAATTCTCCGGGGAATCTCCAGCGCACCTACAAGGAGACCGCCACTGGCCGTGCCACGCTTACTACCGCCCCGCATCTGCGAGTTAAAGGCACGGGCGAGACGAGTGATCGAATCCATGAGAATAAAAACGTGCTCTCCGGCTTCGACGAGACGCTTCGCCCGCTCAATCGCAAGGAGGGCCATGCGGGCATGATCCTTCGCCTCGCTGTCGTTGGAGCTGGAAAAGACTTCCACATCCGGAAAGGAACGCTCGAAATCAGTGACCTCTTCCGGTCTTTCATCGACCAGAAGGACCATGAGATGAATTTCCCCCTCGTAGTTCTGCTGGATCCCTTCCGCAATGTGATGCAGCAGCGTCGTCTTTCCAGTCCGCGGAGGAGCGACAATGAGTCCGCGCTGACCGCGACCGATAGGGGAAATGAGATCGATGACGCGAGTCGTCTTGCGCTCTGGATTGGTCTCGAGAGTGAGCTTTTTGTCAGGGTTGATCGCAGTGAGTTCCTCGAAGTAGGGAAGATTGATGTAGTCCTGAGGATCGCGACCGTTGATCTGAAGCAGTTCGATTAACTGCGGCCCACGGACGCCCTGCTTCGAAACACACTTCACCATGAGGCCGTCCCGGAGTGCAAAATTACGGACCACCTCGGGCGTGATGAATACATCTTTTGGTGACTGCTGGAAACCACGCTTCTTTTCGCGCAAAAATCCGAATCCCTTGCTGGAAATTTCGACAATTCCCTCGGACTCGATTGCAGGAGCCGAGTCAAGGGCCGCCGCCTCGCGAGCGCGCTCCTTTTCTTTACGCTCGAGGTAGCGTTGCTTGCGAGTCTTTCGTGGCTGTCCATCGCTATCTTCGCCGCTCTCTTGAGAATCTCCGTCAGCTCCCCCGGAGGTTTCATCCTGACCGCGTTCTCTCTTTTCGGCACGATCCTCATTCCGGTTCCCCGGATTCTTCCTCTTGGTCTGTTTCCGGGGCGGACGCTGACGCCTCTGGTTGCGGTCACTGACGTCATCCTGACCCGAATCATCAGGTGTCTCCTCGGCTGACTGATCTTCCCGCTTCGGCTCAGCCTTCTTCCTGGCTTTTCCTGGAGCAGGGAATTCATCCGCCTGATGTTCCGCTGCAGCGGCATCATCTTTCCGGGGTTCTTCAACCGTTGCTGACAGATTCTCTTCTGCCGCTCGAGCTTCCTCAGGAGTTTGGGATTGGCTCATGGATTACTGGGGGAAATCATTCTGAAATATTCGAGGTCGCGCTTCGAGCCAACGAAGCCCTGGTGAACTGCATTCACCGTAGCTATTCTGCGGACTGAAATCTGAAAATCGGGAGTGGACGCCATAGAAGGACGACTGGGTAAGATCGTGGAACGTCGGCGATTGGCCAAAGTCAAACGGTTCTGACAGTTCGGAGATCCATGCAATCAAGACATGGATGATGCACAACACATCGAATCTTCACTGTTTGTCCCTTAAGTTCCGGGAAAGAGTTGAGCCGCGCAGTCGGTTGAGGTCAGTTCATCGCGCGATCTCCCAGCCTGAAAAGGTTCAGGGACATTGGAAGCTTGCCTCGCGAAGGACATTCGCGCAAGCATTTTTTTGAGGTGTCACTGAGAACAAAATGATTCAGAACTCAGGCGGGATGAGAGCCTAAGACTCAATTTCTTTCACATAGGCCGCGACTGCTTCACGAGTTACCTCAGCGACGTTACCGTAGACCTTAGCGAATGGTGGGACGAACCATGGATAACCTCCGATGACATCGTGGAGGACTCGTATTTGCCCGTTACATTCAGTTCCTGCTCCGATTCCAATGGTAGGAATTTCAATAGCCTCGGTGATGTGAGTCGCAACCTCAGAGACCATGCTTTCGAGAACGATAGCAAAAGCTCCCGCCGCTTCGAGCGCGCACGCGGCAGCAAGGAGGCGATCAGCCTCCTCTTTAAACTTTCCTTTCTTCCGGTAGCCACCTTCTTCCACCACTCTTTGGGGAAGCATTCCGATATGAGCGCAAACCGGAATACCCGACTCAGTGAGACGCTTCACTTTTTCAACCTGCCCGAGTCCGCCCTCCAGCTTCACGGCATCGGCACCGGCCTCGACAAGACGCTTTGCGCTCTTCAAAGCTGTCTCAGGATCATCGTAGGTGTGAATCGGAAGATCCGAAACGACGACGGCCCGCGCCACCCCGCGCCTCACCATCTCGGTGTGATAAATCATCTGATCGAGGGTGACAGTGGTCGTGTCAGGGTTTCCCGCCACCACCATGCCAAGCGAGTCGCCGACAAGGATCAGCTGCACTCCGGCTTCATCTGAAAGCCGCGCGGTTGGATAATCATAGGCGGTAATCGCCGAGATCGGGGGAGTAAGTCGGGAACGAAGGGAAGGGGCGGGGGAGTGAAACATGGGGCACCGGAAGAAAGCACGAAGGAGACGACAGCAAAAGAGACAAGAGAACCGATTGAATAAATTATATTAAAAATAAATTGAGTAGTTATGGAAATTATATTATTCTTTGATAACACACACACAGAACCTGACGATTCAACTTTCGATTATCCAGTTTTGCGACACGGCGGAACACGGGAATAGGGGGATGATTTAACAGGATCAAACACACAGATAGTTAACGATGGTAATTGGTTCCTCCAGCTTGTTTCAGGCAATCCGTCCAATCTTCAGATTGGGCCACTTCTTGATGCAACAACGATATGACGAGAGTAAACGACCCGTGAAGCGGCCCACAGGCTGGCAACGCGGGCAAAAACCGAATTCTTTTCCGGGGAGACAAAATGCTCCGGCCTTACCGGCCGGAACAAAGTCTACTCTTAAGAAATGACAGTTCTCTTCATCTCGGGAATCCAATACTGCCGTTCTCTGAAAGCTTTGTCCTTTCGGACATTGGAAAAGAGATGAAACCGGGGCGGGGCCTTAACAGGCTCCGCCTCATTCTTTTCGGGCTTTCTTTTTCTTCTCTTTTCCCGCCCCCTGTATCAAAAGGGTGATTTCGCCTTTGACGGCTTTATCGGCGAACTCCTCCAGAATTTCGGAGGCGGTGCCACGATGATAGGTTTCGAATTTCTTGGTGAGTTCGCGAGCCACGCAAAGAGGGCGTTCCGGAGAAACTTCAGCAAGAACGGCCAGCGTTTTCAAAATCCGATGCGGCGACTCAAAGAAAATTGAAGTCTCGACACGGACCAGGGCCGCTTCAAGCACCGTCTCCCGGCGGCCTGATTTGACCGGCAAAAATCCTCCGAAATAAAACGCATCGGTCGGCATCCCGGAGCCGGCGAGCGCAGTGATCACCGCCGAAGCACCGGGAATCACCTCCACCTTTACCGAAGCTTCGATGCAGGCATTGACGAGTCGATACCCCGGATCTGAAATGGTTGGAGTTCCCGCATCGGAGAGGAACACGATCCGCTCTCCCTGCGCGGCTCGCTCAACCAGCGAAGCAGCCTTCCGGCCTTCGTTGTGATCATGGAGCGCAACGAGTTCTTTCCGATCAATCGCAAGATGATTCAGCAATCGCGAAGAGTGCCGCGTGTCTTCGCAAGCAATCACATCGGCCTGCTTGAGGCACTCAACTGCCCGGAACGAAATGTCGCCCAGATTACCGATAGGAGTAGAGATCAACTGAACTAAACCGGGCATAGCGAGTGGTGGCGCAAGCTCGCCGCCGAAATCTCAAGTGAGGATCGACTGAGAAAGGACCTAAAACCCGTTCGCGAGATGGGAAACGAGTTTCGAGGCCGCATCCTGCGCGGCAGCCGAGAAAGCGGAACGCTCTGCCGTCTGAAAGCTGGCATCCACAAACTGAATCGTCTGTCCAGTAACAGTGCCTTGGTGAGCCATGACAATATGATCCGTATTGCTGACCTTACTCTTGTCGCCCACCTGAGTTGCACGAGTTAGTGCCGTATTTCGAATCACTTCGCCTGTCGTTGGGTTCTCGAGATGAAAATCAACAAAAAGGGTGACTTGTAGCTCTTGTGAACTCAAGGTGTCAAACCGCTGCGATCGGAGCTGTGCCTTGCTTATATTCCGGATCACCCCGACGAGCACCGCATCTGAATTCGAACGATTGGTGATTTTGTAAGTTCCATCGACATGGAGTTCCTTCAACACGGCGTTGGTGACAAGGCTTGAGAGCCTTGGCTCAAGCGTCTTATTTCTGAAAATCGGAACATGAAGATTGTTTATCCCTTCGTACGCGGAGGGTTTCACATCGCCCAACTGGTAGCCGGCACAACCCGTGAGACCAACGAGACCAACGAGACCAACGAGACCAACGAGAGCAAGGCAGCAAACTGGAAGCAGAAACAAAAGGCGGTTCATAAAGATGGAGCAACCGGGCACGTCATCCTGCATCAACAGGAAGAATCCCTCTTCGTGCGGAAAGTTATGACTAAATCTGAAAATGACAAGCGTTTACGACCGTCTTCAAAGCTGGTTGGAACGGACCTATGACTCACTTGTTGGAAGAGGAAGAACGGCGTCGTCCGAGGTCCTCATCTCAACCTTGTCCTTTTTCAGCGGATTCGGGCCAAAGAAACCGGCCTTTTTCTCGACGGTATCCGGCACTGGAATCCGATCGAGGACGTTCAATCGCTCCTGCGCTTTTGCCGCCCAGGGAGTGCCTGGATTTTTGACTACCTCGCGGTAATAGACCCTTGCTGAGTCGGGCTTACCGCTCTTTTCATATTGCATTCCAATGTCGTACTGCTTCTCCATCTCCCGCAGTTCGATACCTTTGAGATTCTGCTGAATTTCCTGAGTCCGCTGATCTTGGGGATTCTGGTTCATGAAATCGATTCCGGCTTCAACCTGAGCGCGATCTTCGACCGGGCTGTTCGATTCTTCCGCTTTGATTCCGCGAAGTTGAAAGATCTGATACTGCGCTTCGGTCGCAAAATCAGTACCCCGATAATTATCAACAACACTTCGATATGCCATGATCGCTAAATTCTCCTCACCCTGGGAGGAATGAACATGGCCGACATTCAGAAGCGACTTGGGAGCATAGTCAGTGTAAGGGGCTACTTCGCTAATCTGCTCGAACATTTCGATGAGTTGCGAAGGCTGAACGGGAGCGCCCAGTCCCAAAAATCCCTTTTTCTTGGAATTCCGAAGACCCTCAGCGATCTCAAACTGAGCTTTCACCGCTTCATTAAAATTCTTGGTGTTCCGGAAGTTCGCGATCAAATCTTCGAACTCTTCAAACGCTTTCCGATCGTCTCCGTCTTGCTGAAGGATCTTCGCGTATTGAAACTGAGCCTCCGCTGCGGACTCAGTCCTCGGGTAGGAATTCACAATCGATTTGTAGGTGTCACGTGCCTGACGTTGCTTGCCGGCGGCTCGTTGCGCATCCGCTTTGGCAAGGAGTCCCGTCGCGCTGCTCTCCTGGCTCGTGAGCTCTTCGGCGTTAATGACGCGCTTTTCCTTGCCTTTTTTTAGCACGTCTCCAAGGAAGGCTTCAGAGTCGGAGACCCCGAAAGAAAAAAGACAAAGACTGAGGGCGGCGATTCGAACTGATCGATTCATGAAAATATCAAAAGGGTTTTAACAGATTAAACGATCGCAACAAACGATCAAACTGAAATGACATAAGCCGAACGGAAGCAGATTATCCAGCCATCCTGATTTCTGAACTCTGAAGAGATTCCATGTGGAACATCACGAAGAGCGGGAACAAGGGAAGCCGGATAATTCCAAAACGAAGCGAAGCCCGACTTCCTTAGTGAAACCTGCAAACTCCTCATCTCACCATGATCAATAACTTCCTACAATATATGTAATGTAAAATCACCAACATAAACAGGTTCCCCCCTTGGAGATTGACGCAGCCCTCTCTCTGTCTGTAAACTACGGGATCTCCGATTCGCGAATTTTTAGACCTCCCCGGTTACATGCAACGCCCCGCATCCTCAATTCCTGCTACTGACAGAAGATTTTCAGTTCCTACGCCGGCCTCACTGGTGTCTATTCTGATTCTTGCCGTTTGTCCGAATTTGACTGCTCAGGCAGAAGAATCACTGATCACCTCGGAATCTCTCAAGCCAACCTTTGGAGACATTTCCGTCGAAACCCTTTTCCGGAAAATCGCTCCGGACGAATCCGGGATTCAGCACGTTTCGCCGATCATGGCGGATCACCCGCTTGCCCGCGCTTATCATTCTTCATCTGCCTGTGCCGCCGTGGCTGTTGGTGACCTTGACCTCGACGGACGCCCCGACGTGTTTGCCGGGAACGGTCCGCTTGAAAACGGTCTCTATTTGCAAAAAGAGCCGATGAAGTTCGTCGATGCCACTTCTGAGGCCGGTCTCGGTGGCGGAGTCGCCGCGTGGGCTGTTGGCACTTCAATGGTCGATATCGACAATGATGGCGATCTCGATATTTTCGTGTGCAACTACGATTACCCGAATCAGTTCTTCATCAATCTCACAATCGACGGGGGTCAACGAAGTGATGGTCCCCTTCGCTTTGAAGAGCGCGCCGGTGCGCTGGGTCTCGATGTCAAGGATGGCTGCGTTGTCCCCGCCTTCGCCGACTTTGACCGCGACGGCGACCTTGACCTCTACATTCTGTGTCACCAGATCTATCGTGAAAATGGACGCCCGGAGGAACCCATTCGAATCATCGAGAAAGATGGAAAATTCTACGTCTCAGAGGAATGGCAGCGTTGGTACGAAGTGGATCAAAATCGGCGTGGCGACAATGGCGAATTCCTCTACACCGAGGTTGGTCGCCCTGATTACTTTTTCCGCAATGACGGTGAAAAAGGCTTCACCAACATTACCGTAGAGGCAGGGATCACAAGCGACCAACATTACGGAAACTCTGCCACCTGGTGGGATTTCAACTACGACGGATGGCCCGACCTCTATGTGGGAAACGACTTCAGAAGTCCCGATTTCCTCTACCGCAATAATGGTGACGGGACGTTCACTGAGGTCAGTGAGCAGCATGTAAGGCACACAACCTGGTTTTCTATGGGTGCCGTGCAGAGCGATTTCAACAATGACGGCTACATCGATTTCCTCCTCGCGGACATGATGCCGAAGACGCACTACATGCAGATGGCGTCGATGGCGTCGATGGCTGACCGGCAGGACAACCTCGAATACTCCGGTGGTGCCCAGCAAATCATGCACAACACGATGCATATCAACACCGGCACGAACGAGTTTCTCGAGGGAGCCTGGATGGCCGGCGTAGCGCAGACGGAATGGACCTGGGCGATCCGCAGCGCCGATTTTGACAACGACGGCCTTCCCGACTTGTTTTTCTGCAACGGGATCCCCCGTCAATTCAATCACGCTGATCTCCCGGAAATTTCGCACAACACGCTCGTCGGGCGAACTCACTGGGATCATTATCGGAATACACCGACGCGACGTGAGCAAAACCTCGCCTATCGGAATCTCGGCAACTTTCAGTTTGAAGATGTTTCAAAAATATGGGGCCTCGACCACCTCGGAATGTCCTACGGAGCGTCCCTCGGAGATCTCGACGGTGATGGCCGCCTCGATCTTCTCACCTCGAATTTAGATGACCCACTCAGCGTGTATCAGAACCGGAGTGAAAGCGGAAACCGGATCGTCGTCGATCTCAAAGGGACCCGCAGCAACAGCATGGGCATCGGAACGCTCGCGACCATTGAAACCGCCGACGGGGTTAAACAAAGCCGCCAGCTTTTCCCTTATGGAGGATTCCTCGATGCTGACGAACCCATCTTTCACTTTGGTCTCGGGGAGAACCCGGAAGTGGCCTCGCTGCGCCTCGACTGGCCCAGCGGTGAAACCCAGATTTTCAAAAATCTGGAGGTAAACCGCCGATACACCGTGACGGAATCTGAGACGGGGGCCCCACTCTCCAAACCGGTGAAATCCCGCGAGCTTCAGGATCCCTGGTTTCGCACCTCTCCGGCTTTGAACGGATTCAGCCACATGGAGACCGTGTTTGATGACTATGATCGGCAGCCCCTCCTCCCCTTTAAGCTCTCACAACTCGGGCCGGGTCAATCATGGGGTGACATCGACGGCGATGGTGATCCTGATTTCTACCTTGCCGGCGCAGCTGGACAGCCAGGTCAGCTCTTTAAAAACAGCAGTAACCCGGGATCAGGTGATGTCATTTTAACTCCCGAGCTTCAACCATGGCTGAAGGAGGATTTGCGCTACGAGGATATGGGATCGCTTTTCTTTGACTGCGACGGGGATGGAGACCTCGATCTCTATCTTGTCAGCGGCGGAATCGAATCTGTTCCCGGAGCCGATGTGCTTCAGGACCGGCTTCTTCTCAACAATGGACGAGGCCAGTTTTCGAGAGCGCCTGACGACTCGATCCCTGACCTGCGACAGAGCGGCGGGATCGCTTCTGCCGCTGATTTTGACCGGGATGGGGATCTCGATCTTTTTGTCGGGTCCCGCTCTATTCCCGGTGAGTTCCCTCTTTCGCCCTTGAGCGCCCTTCTCCAGAATGATGGGAGCGGAAAGTTTATCCCCGTGACAGAACAGGTTGCCCCCGACCTCCTCAGTCCGGGAATGGTGACCAGCGCGTTGTGGACTGATGTCGATAGTGATCGATGGATTGACCTTATAGTGACCACCGAATGGGGCCCGATTAGACTATTCAGAAATCGGAAAGGTAAACTTGTCGACGAGACGGAAGCGTCAGGGCTTATCAAGGAGGGCCAAGCGTCGCTCGGTTGGTGGACCGGAATTGATGGCGGTGACGTCGACAACGATGGGGATATTGACTACGTCGTAACCAATTTAGGCCGAAATTCAACCTATCGGGCGACACTAGACTTTCCGGAACTGATTTTTTATGGGGATTTTGATCGTTCAGGTAAAGGCCACATTGTCGAGG
>CAZOUP010000100.1:0-18726 GCA_964583035.1 uncultured Akkermansia sp. | reverse complement strand
GATGAGGGAGACAATAGCGATGCAAATCGTTGATTCGAATCCCATTCTCTTTCATCACCTCAAGAGCGGCGTTGTTGTAGTGAATTGGAGCAAGCGGATCCCGAAGAGGATTCAACGTTGCAGGAACCACCGGCGTTGTCGTAGCGAAAACTAAACGCGCCCCGGTGCCCTTCAACTTTTCGACCAGTAACCTCATATTTGAAGTGTATTTCTCGATGGTTGCTTGAGTAGGATCGTCAGGATCATTGGACTTCTCGTTTCCGCCTGCTTCTTTGACATGCTTCAAGTCGTGCAGACCCCAATTGAAATGGATGACATCCCATTTCGAAACGGCGAGCCAGCGATCAATATTTTCGACCCCGTAGGTCGTCCCACCGCAATTCTCCCTTCGGTTACCACGAGTTCCCATGGGTCGGAACAGGTTGGCTTTCTCTTGCAACAGTTCACGAACCTGCAGGGTGTATCCGATCGAAATCGAGTCACCAATGATCAAGACATTTGGAAGCTCCGGATCTGGGGTGAAGGACCAGCTTGAAGCAGTGTTAGTCTCAGTCCCCGCTCCGGAAGCGGGTTCGGCTGGAAGCAACCCCGTGGTCATGACGATGAGTGACGCTATTGCGGCTGCGCAAGTCGAGAAGGCAGAAGTCTTCATTAAAAATCGTGGATAAAGCGCCAATCAGCTCAAGTCGAAAGTTCCCGTGGCGCCGTTGAAGCTCGCGGTCTCGACTCCAAAATTCTGGAGCATCGTTGTGTAAAGGTTATTCAGCGGAGTCTGGTGACCGGTTGGAGTCATCGCATCAAGATGACCTCGATGACGGAAACCGCCTC
The DNA here is from genome assembly GCA_964583035.1 of uncultured Akkermansia sp. GTDB lineage: Bacteria > Verrucomicrobiota > Verrucomicrobiia > Verrucomicrobiales > DEV007 > Arctic95D-9. Next base: position 17,898 of record CAZOUP010000100.1, on the reverse strand, counting down.
CTGCAAGAATCAGAGGCAGATTCCGGTTTGAATGTCGCGCCGCATCTCCGAGCCCGCTCCCAAAGAAAACCATCGTATCGTCAAGGAGACTTCCATCACCTCTTGGGCTCCCTTTAAGTTTCTCTATGAGCCGGGCCGTCTGTTGAATGTAAAAGGTTTCAATGATCCGCAGCTCTTTGAGACGGTCGGGTCGATTCCCATGGTGCGTCAGTCCGTGGTAGCCTCCTGTCACTCCATCGAGTTCGATGACATGATTGTGCATCCCGAATCCGGCGGTGAAAACACGGCTCGTATCTGATTGTATCGCCAGATAGAGAAGGTCAAACATAAGCGGCGACAGCGTCGCGTAGTCCATGTTTCCATGAGCTCGCGCAGAGTTATCGAAGGGCACCTCAGGCTTTGGTTCAGCCTGCCACTTCTGCATTCCCTGTATTCGTTCCTCCGCTTCCCTGATCGCAGTCAAGTATTCGTCCAATTTCTCTCGATCCGGGGCATTGACATTCTTTTCGAGACGTTTCGCCTGGCCGCGCACGAGATCAAGGATGCTCCCCTGTTGATCCAGTTCCAGTTTCCGCTCCCGTTTTGCCGCTTCCGAATCGTTGACGAAGAGTTTTTGGAAAAGATCCAGCGGATCAACTTCTTCACGAACCTTGATCCCTGATGGACTCCATGAACTTCCCTGCTTGCCCCCGAGCGAAATGTGTACTGATGGAAACCGCGTTTCGTATCCCACATGAGAAGCCGCGACCTGGTCGATGGATACATTCTCCCCCGCACTGGCACGATTCGCATCAATTCCGCTGAGAATCGAATTCATCGAACCATGCTTCGTAAAGATGGACGGGTGATCCATGTGAGAAAAAACCGTCAAGTCATCGCGCAAATCAGCTAGCGGTTTCAGCACTGGTGACGGCTCAAAATTCTTTCCAAATGTCTTTGGAAAGAACATTTCCGGATTCATTCCCAACGCACTGCAAATGCAGACCATGCGCTTAGGCGGACTAACGGTGACATTTGCTCCGACCGACTCAAGAACCGGCAGTGCGATTGTGATGCCGGTTGCTTTTAGAAAATTACGGCGCGGAGTTCTTGATTCAGGATTCATTTTCGTTGTTTGCGAGAGCGCTCCCTCGGAGGAGTAAATAAAAGACCGGCGCGAAGACCGTCGACAAAATATCGCCCCTTGATTTCATCGGGCTTGAATCTACCTGCAGCAATCGAAACCACAATCGAACGGGCGCCCTCCGGCACCTCTATCGTCGCTCCGATAGTTTGCCAACCCAGATCATCGACCTGCGTCGTGAGACCGGATTTAACATTCGTCAGGGATCTCTCATCCAGCTCCCGCCACGAAACGCCCTCCCAAATTGCCCTGACTTCGCGGGGCAACTCTGAAAATGTCCCCACCCTAACGGTGTAACGGTCCTGATACCCGATCGTTTCCGGGCGGAACGAGGAGACCACCTCGATCAAACGAAGTTCGCCAACTTTCGCCACCCCAAGAGACTCCACATCGATGATCTGCTGAACATAGCTGAGCGACGACTCCGACGATGGTTCGAGCCTCAGGATACAGCTGCCTTCAAGCGACATTTCACTCTCCACGACCGCGCCGGGATCTCCGTTCCACTGACCGGCAATCACCGGAAAGCCGGCATCCCAACTCATCTCCGGATCTTCAAATTCGAATTCCAGTAACGGTATCTCGAGACGGATTTCATTACCGCGAGGCGCAACCATGGACCACGCCACCGAAGCACAAAACAATCCCAAAAACAGTCCTGCCGCCGCAGCCGACCACGAACTTCCTATTAAAAATCGGCGACTGGAACCAGCCACCGTCTTAGCCGCTATTTCAAGTGCAGGACTTCGAACTGATTCAGAAAGAGCGAGGTCGATGTTCAGATAGCGTATATATTCCCTACGAAACTCCGGATCCTGTTTTAATAAGAGTTCCATCTTCTCAAAATCCTGAGGTGAGGCATCGCCATCAAGGCACGACCTCATCAGCTCCCTACTCTGTTCGCGGCTACTCATGCCATATCCTCCTCCGCCAGCGTGTTTCGGGTACACTCCATCAGCGAGAGCCGGATCCGGTGCAGCTTTTTATACAAGGCCATCGCTGTGACGCCGATGCTTTTGGCATAATCATCAATCCGAACTCGCGGAGCATAAGCCTGTTCCACGAGTGCCCGCTGCGGATCAGGTAACTTTTTAAGACAGACCTCGAGCGCCCGTCGCTCCCGCTCCATCGAATCAGATTGTTCCATCACGGTTTCCGCGAGCAACTCATCTATCCCGCTTCCAAAACAGTGTCGGTCCCGTGCTCGATCCCGTCGAAAAGAGAGCACCTCCATTCGCGCGACGCCGAATGCCCAGCGTCGAAACGAAAGACTGTCAAATGATGGGTCAAATTTTCGCCAGAGGACCACGGCGATATCCTGCATTACCTCACGTGACTCCTCCTGACTGAACAAGAGTGAGCGTACAAAGAGACGCAATCCCTCTTCATGCTCCACAAACAGTCTCAGAAACTGGTCATGCTGATTGCGCTCTATTTCGTCCATTCACCCAGTATGCTCCACCAACTTGCTGATTTGCCGCAGAAATATTGATTTTTTTGCAACTCTCCGCCCTCAAAATAGTTCCATAGGGAATCACCTACTTCCCCACGGAAACAAATGAGCAAACAAGTCACCACCGAACCCGAGTTTCAAATCAGCCTTTTCCTCGGGCGCGCCTATTATTCGTACCTTGGAATGCTAGGGCGGCTCCTCAAAGCAAGAAAGCTCGACAAGCAGCTCAAACCCGGGATAGGAAATATCCTCTTTGCTCTCTTTCGCGAAGATGATCGAACCGCGACTGAGATCGGAGCCAGCCTCGGGTTGGCTCGATCCACGATGGCACGGCTCGTAGACAAAGTTCGCCAGCTCGGTCTCGTCACCACCCGTCCCGATCCCGACGACGGACGCGCCGTCAGAATATCACTCACCCAAGAGGCGAGAAGCCTCATGCCTGACTGCTTTGAATTGGCCAACTACATCGAGTCGATAATTTGCCGGGGATTTACACCGAAGGAACGCGAAACCTTTGCGGATCTTCTCCTCCGCGCAACGGCAAACATCACTGACGAACTCAAAGCCCTTGATAAGACCAAAACCTCCATTCCTTCTTGAACAAAATTTACGAACCACCCCTGCGACCACTCATGAAAAATTCAAACCCACTTCTGTCACTCACTACTTCAGGAATCGCGATTCTGGCGGCCTTTCTGTTATCCTCATACGCGGACGAGATCGATTGGAACAAAGCCAAAGAACTGCGCCAGAAATCGAGAACAGGACAAACCTTGAGCCCTGAGGAAACGGCCTACCTGCAACGCGCCATTGATGCCCGTTCAGGCTCCAGCGCAACGCGGGGCGACGGATCCGGCGAGGTCGCCACGGTCGAACCGATGGTGATTTCTGAAGAGGCAAGCCCAATCAAAACACTCACCGCCACTGCATCCGATGGAAACAAAATCGACTTCGCCTACCGAAGCCCACAAGCAAAACGCCCCTTGCCGACGATTGTTTTTATCCATGGCAGCCTCGGACAGCGCCGACTTCCGGATCTGATCGAAGACCTTAAGTCGAATCCAACGCAAACTCGATTCCTCGCTGCGGGCTATGTCGCGGTTGCGGCGACCTTCCGAACCTATGTCGAAGAGCCGCTTTCAAACGGACCCACGCTTGATCTCATCGCGATTGTGAAAGAAGTGCGGAAACTTCCGGAAGTTGATCCGGAAAGCATCGTCATTTTCGGCACGAGCGGCGGAGGCAGCATCGCCCTCGAGCTGGCGGGATCTCAAGAGGTGTCATTTCCGGCGATCGTCATCGGCGAACCCGCGACGATTCTCTTCACGGGATTGATGACCGAGCTCTCGATGCGGGAGCCCGCGATGAAGAATTACGAAACGCTCTACACGGAGGAGCGCCGCCTCGCGACTGAGAAAAAGATCGACGCAATTTCCTGCCCGCTGCTCGTTCATCATGGCGATATCCATCCTTTGAGGAAAATTAATTTCGAGATCGTTTTCCCGGCAATCGAGAAAGCCGGAAAGACCATCCTCATCAAGCGATACCCGGGCGAAGACCACGGATTCTACTGGGGCAACCGGACCAGCGAAGCGACTGTAGAAGCCGTCGTTTCGAGCACTCTTGAGTTCATCGAGCCGCTACTCAAATCACCACCCGCAGATCCCGGAGTTTCGATCGCGAACTGAGGACGATTCCAGTGTTTCACCCGGAAGCCCCTGTGTTCTCGTCGATGACATCGGGCTTATAAAACCATTCTCTCACTTCGGAGTCGCCTCGCCGTGGGGGTAACGATAGTCAGCCGAATCGTCGGTCGACACCTGCCTTGTCGATTTTTCGGCGAGGGCATAGAGATAAAGCTTTCCCCCGGCATGATACACGATCTCTGAAGCGTCCTTCGTCCATCGCGGGTAGGCGAACCAAACCATTTCCCCTTCCTCATTGGCAAAGGGGATTTCGTTCGTCACGGCACGGGCTTTGACGTCAAAGTCGGCGACATAGAGAGTTCGGCCCGGCACCGAATGCTTGAACCCTTTGGTGTATTCAAAACATATTCTGGTTTCGTCAGGAGACACGCTGACTCGATCAAGGGTGCCGGCTTCGCCTAAGGAACAGGTCACTTCCTCGAAGGTGGGAACTCCACCGGGATTAGGAGTCATGAGGAAATATCCGTGCTTCTTTCCGGGAGGTGTCGAGCGGACAAAAATCCTGCCATCGATGAGACAAGTGAACGCCCAGGTATGATAACTTTTTCCGGTCAAGGCGATCTCTTCACCGGGCTTGCCACCGATCTTTCCCGCCATGACCTGATAGCGGCCTTTTGTCGGATGCTTGCGATTCCAGATCGGAGTGTTCGTTCCATCGCGGGTCCAGGTCTGATTGAAATCGGTATGGGTCCCATCGGTAAGTTGATGTAGCCCGCTGCCGTCCGTATTGATAATGTGAATCGCCGTCTTCCATTTGCTGACTTCAGGATCATTTTTCAGGCGGCGGAAAAAAACAAGCATATCGCCGGTTTTCGACCACGAAGGTTTGAAGTCCCAATGACCAGTCGTGAGCGGCCCGCCCTCGGGCATACCGAGGACATTGACATGGAGTTCCCCGTCTTTGTAATAGGAGGAACGGTAGCCTGTCGCGTTTGAAATTGTCGGCTCGGCAAAGCCCTGCGTCACGATGGCCAAGCCTCCAATCAGGATCGTGAGGAAACGTCTGATTTCCGTTCTAAAGTTAAGCTCCCGTTTCATTTTCCAAAATTCTCAATCGCCCAATTCTTGAAAACACGGTGCGCTTCTTTTCCGCTTCCGGGAAAACCTCCGTGCTGGACCATCCAGATCACAGCGATTCCATGCCCGGGGAAAATATCCATCTTTGTGGCATGTGCTCCTCCGTGACCGAAAGATTCACCGCTGATCGCGTAGCCGAGGCCGTATTCATTCTTGATAGAATCAGGCGTCTGCTTTGTCGTCAATTCTTTGAAAGAAGACTCGCTGAGGTATCGTTTCCCATCGAGTTCGCCGCCGTTGAGCATCATGCGACAAAACGCGGCGGTATCCTTTGCCGTCGAAAACAAACCACCGGCCGGCATGGGAAAACGTCCGTTCCGGTCCGATAACGGCAATTTCATCTGTGCATACGGAAACTCTTCAAGATCTGTTTTATCTTTGTCAGGACGATAGTTCTTCGCGAGTCTCGCAACTTGCTCCGGAGTCGGCCAGAAGGTGGTCTCCGTCATTCCGAGTGGATCAAAGAGCCGCTCTTGCATGAAGTCCTCATACTTCATGCCCGAGACAAGCTCGAGAACCCGCGCGGCGGTGTTGATACCGGCATTGGAGTATTGATAAGCGGTTCCCGGCTCAGTCACCAAGGGGGTCATCGCATAACTCCGCACGGCAAGCGCGAGAGGAAGCGCATCGAGGGTTGGTTCCTCCATCGCCGATTTGAAAGGGAGGCCGCTCACGTGGCTGAGCACTTCGCGTATCGTGATGGGGTGCGTCGGCTTTTTGAGTAAGACATGCCCGTCGTCTTTTTCAGCGACCACCATTTGCCCCGCAAATTCAGGGAGGTATTTCTCAACCGGATCGTCCAGCGCGATTTTACCTTCATCGACCAACATCATCACGGCAGCAGCGGTCATCGGCTTCGACTGCGAAGCGATCCAGAAAAATGAATCAGCGGCCATGGGTTTCCCGGTCGCAACATCGGAGAAACCGACGGTAGTGATCGAAAGTTCTCCCTCCCGGCCCGAGACGAGCGCGACCGCACCCGCAAGTTCATTTCGTTCCACATAGGGTTTGAGCAGCAACTCGGCGTTGAAAGGTGACTTCGCTAAAATAACTCCGTTAAGAGACAGAGTGGCGAGAGTGAAAAGTAAAAATCGTCGATTCATGCGGGGACATACTATCATGAATTCAACCCGATGGTTCTCATGAAGTTGCGAAATGAAATCGGACCCATCAACCGGCGGCGAAGCAGGAAAAACCCAGACCGTCCACGAGCGATCCAGGCGCGACTTATCGACTCATCGACGAGACACTTTGTTGCCTGAGTCGGATCGACGGCCTTTCCGCAGGGAGCGGAATCGTAGGCGACCCGGTTCCCCATCGCCCATGTCCACCCGTAGAATCCGTCATCGAAATTTCTAGTACGCAACCCAAGGAGGAGAGCGACGAGAAAGGAGACGCTCGAGCGCCAACCGGTTCCGCAATAAAAAATGAGTTCGCACTCCCCTGCTTCGACGCGGGCGTCGAGTATGCCGAGACTGCGCCAGTGTTGCGCCGTCTCTTCGAGGCGAGGCCCTATCTTCCCGGTGCCGGGTTCAAGGAGTCGTTCCCATTCCCCCTGAAAGGAGGCATTCGGAATGTGGCCTCCCGCGGAGTAAAACGAGTAATGATTCGGATCGGAACCATCCCATTCGCCTCGGTCTCTCACATCGATTAATTTTCCGAGGGGAGATTCATGGGCTGCACTGATCGCTTTGACTTGCTCTAACTTTGCCAGAATTTCAGGACGAGGAACCCAGTCCGCCTCCGGCATCGGCACCCTGTTCTGCGAAGCATCAGGGTGAGTCGCCTTCCTAATCGACGGTGCTGTTTCACCGCCGAACCGGATCCATTCAGCAAGACCGCCATCGAGAAGTCGCACTGTTTTCACGCCTGCATGAAGAAGCCCCCAGACCACCCGCGCCGCCGCCATCGTTCCGTCAAGATCAGCCCCGTAGACGACGACCTCGGAGTCGGGCCTGATCCCAAGCCGTTGCAGCGAGATGACAAGTTCTTCCTGCGGAAGTAAATTTCCGTCCTCGGGACAATCGTAAAAGGGATAGTATTTTTCCTCGTGAAGACCGGCCTCGAGATAGGATGGATGAATTTGGATCGCATCGGGAAGGTGACCGAGCTGCTCGCGACCGGGGTCGAGCGGATGATCCGCCGAGCTAAAGTGCGCTTCGAGCAGAAGCGGTCGTGACGATGCGCAATCTTGAGAGATCTCGACCTGCAACGCAGCGGCGCCGATGAGCTGGAAAGAGCTTCTCATCACCGGAAAGCGGGCAAAAAAAACCGAAAACGATTTACGCCGATTTTGAAGGAAACTAGTGAAGGACGACGACCGCCGCCCGCAGCAAAGCGAGTCAGCGGGGCGGCCATAAAAAAACAAGGATGGTTCGGGTACGTCTCATGAAGGAAGTCCAGTCTCTGTGAGCTGTTCGTGGAAAACAAGGGGAAACGGCAGCGCCTTCGCCATCGATCCTGAGCGGACTCGCGGGTTATCCTCCAGCTTGTAATCGAGAGCGAATCTATTCCTCCTCTTCAAACTTGAATCCGGGAAATCTTTGCTCCAACTCCTCGATGGCAGCAGGGCGGTTTTCGATGACGCGGAGGACTCTGGGATTCCGAAGGTCCTTCTCGTTCTCGATTCCACCCCACTCTGCTCCAGCGGGCATGATCTGCGAATCCCAATCAGCGAGGTCGGATGGTTTCACCCCGGCACGAAAGAAGACATTGCTGGAGTAAGGACTCGGCTGAAATCCACCCACGATACTGACATCGAGTTCCGGCGTGATCTCGTCTTCCATCCCGAGCGCCCAGAGGCAGGAGTTGACCACGAATCGGCGGGCGTCTTCGTCGAGAAGATCCTCCGAAGCGCCGAAGGAACCATAGACGACTCGCGCATCCTTCTTTTCACCCGAAGGTGCCGTGTAATAATCTCTCGCCCACCCTGCGTTCACGATGGGGCTCTCCGTGTGGATGTCCTCACTCGGTTCGAAGGTATTTAGAACCTGGACCTCGACGAGCGGTGTTGCATCCGCCGGTGGCTGTGATTTGTAGGCACCTGAGTAACCGTGGATCGCTCCGACGCCAGTCAGGACTGGGTGCTCCCCGGCCCCGGCCACTGCGGTAATGCGACCTCCCATTTTGTGGTTAGACCCATAGTGACTCTGCCCGCGCTCTTTATTCCAGGTGTTACCAAAGATCTGCTCGCCCATGCCACCCCGGTAATCTTCGCCCTCGTAGCTGTAGTTCAACTTGGCCCACTTCCCTTCTTGCCCGTTGAAGCAATGAGTCGACGTGCGCAGCCCGACAACGGGACCACCGCGCTCGAAGTAATCAACGAGAAGATCGGCTTGCTCATCCGGCAGGTTCATGAAACGGGTCACAAAGAAAAGGAGATCCGCGTCGGCGAGAGCGGCGAGGTCAGGAATCGGCGCACCACCTGCCTGAATGTAACCTTCTTCATTCACACCGAAGAGCACCGTGCAGCGAAAGCCATAGTGTTTTGCGAGGATTTTTGCAATGAGCGGACACACCTCCTCGGAGCGGTACTCGTGATCGTTTGCGATGAGAACGATATGCTTCCCTTTTCCGGGGCCGCTTTCGCCCTCGTAGGTGAGAGGCTCCGCTGAGGCTACTCCGATGGAGAGAGCCATGAAAATGAGGGATCGAGTCAGGAGATTTTTCATGAAAATGTAGGTCGGTTAGGGTGGTTTTAGTCAAAGGAAAGCCGGAGACTTTCGATCATGGGTTTTGATTTGTTTTCGGTGCGGTCGGTGATCTTCATCTCCACCTGAAATCCGTAGCCCGCCGGAAGACCGGAAAGGTCGAGGGTCGCGGCCTCGCGGGAGACTTGCTTGGAAAACCCTTCGATGTAGTCGTAGAGTTCTTTTACCTCCGACCAGTCGCTCCATTCGTCGATCTTACCGTCCTCATCGAGATCAACGCCGACGCGAACCTCCACCGTTTCAACCCAGGGACCCGTGCTGACATAGTCGGTCTGCTGCTGCGTCGCGAGATAGAACTGCCCATTGGCAAAAACCACATCAGGATCAGGATGCCCCTCACCAATGTGATCACAGAAAGTGAACTCTTCATTGTTGATGTTGGCGGAGGTGAACCAGGCGGTGCTCATCTTCGCGCCATGCTCTCGATCAAAATCGGCGAAAAGGTAGTATTGACCGCCTATCGCGATTGCCGCCCAGTCGCCGTAGGCCTCCTGCTCGGGCTCATGAATTTCATACTCCGCGACATTCGTCGGGTAATTCTCAGGGTCTTCCTTTGCCCAATGCGGATGAGTGTAGGCTCCGGTTTCGCCCGTCGGCTTCGTGCGCTTGTCTACCGCCGGAGAACCGAAGACAAAATCACCCAATCCGTCCTCGCTCACGGCATGGCCGGCGAGGGGCGAATCCCAGGAACGCTTGCTCGCATTGATCGGGCTCCAGTCTTCGATGATGACGTGCATCTTCCCGTCGAGATCACGAATGAATCCGGCGTCCGAACCATGCGAGGGATCTTTCACGGCGATGCCCCTGTTTTCACCGGGCACTCCATCGGTGAGGTCGCTGTCGACATAGACATGCGGGTCCTGATCGTTGGGGAAGTCATAGTAGATAAGCGCTTTGCCATCGACCATCTCGGCACTCGTGACCCACTTGGAAAAACCCTCCGTGACCGGCCCGTGATGCACCCATGTCTTCATGTCCCGACTTTGCCAGGCATGGTAGCCACCCAGTCCGGGCTTGAGACCTCCAGGAGCGTTGTATTGATTCGGAAAACGGGTCGTTTCGAGCGGGATCTCAAAGCCTTCCACGGTAGCCGCTTCCGGCTCAAACTTCGGAAGAGGAGTGGGTTTCTCTCCCTTCTTGCGACGTGGTTGACCGCTCCCATAGCGACCGAACATCCAGTAGTCCCCCGGACCCATCGTGAGGAGGACTGGTGCATCCTGCAAATTCTCAGGGCCCAAATTTTCAATCGGATTCCAGTTTTGCCAGACGGGCGATTGGGTAACGGTCAGAGACTTTGCGGAACGCTTTTCTTCGAAGGATTGGAGTTTACTCGTGAGAGTTCCGGATTCCGCGACGGGCGAAACGAAGCCGTCTTTGATCTCAATTCCTTCTGACGAAGCAATGGCCGCTTTCCATTCTTCCTCAGTCTCGATGATCACCGGGTCGGAGCTTTGAGCAAATACGGCGAACAAAGACAAAAGGCAGAAAACGGAAAAGACACGAGTGAAAGGCGGGGTGAGACGGGAATACATCATGAGGTTAAAAGGGTATGTCATGTCTCCATCGCTTCTCACCAAGGTTTTCGCCGCGTATCCGTGAGAAGGAAGCCTTCGATGATGAACCCAAACTCAGGAAGTCGATCCGATGAGGTCCTGAACCTGGCGACGGAACGAATCGATCGACTCTTCGGTCTTCTCGTAGACCGACTCGATCTTATCGAAATCGAGCAGCCGAATCCCGCGAAGGTCGGGTCGGTAGTAGATCGCGGGAGGAGACTCTTTCAATTTGAATAGCGTGACCTCATTCATGAGAGAATCGAACACGCCCATGACGGCATTTGTGAGGCTTGGCGGCTCGGTTTCATCCGGATCGCGGGTCGGATTCACATCCACCGCGATAACTGCGTCGCATTCATTCTCGATGATCCGATAGGGCAGATTGTTCACGACACCCCCATCAACGAGGACCCGCCCCTCAAATTTGACGGGTTCGAAAACGCCCGGAACCGACATGCTCGCCTTGATCGCCGGTAAAATTTCACCCGAAGAGAAGACGAATGCCTCCTCGCGATAGTAGTCCGTCGCCACCGCGCGAAAGGGAATCTCCAGATCCTCGATCATTGTGACCCCGAGATTCTCGAGCAAAAAGTCCATAAACCCATCTGGCGAGAATACCGCCCGTCGCCCGCTCTTGAGCCGGAAGAACTGAAACCACTTCATGAGCGAACTCTTCTTTCGCCAAATATCGCCGGGACCGTCGTCTTTGCTGATCATCAATTCACGGACACCATCACGCAGCTCGCTCCCTGAATATCCCGAGGCGTAGAGCGCACCGATGATCGCGCCCATGCTCGTCCCTGCGATCACAGAAGGACGAACGCCGAGTTCATCGAGAACTTCAAGCACCCGAAGATGCGCCATTCCGCGGACTCCGCCGCCACCTAATGCCAAACCGATTTTCATGCTGTGAAGATGATACCCCCAGTGTCTATCGGAGCCGGAGTGAAGTCAAAAGGTGAAGGGGGCACACCTTTCCCTGGCCGCCTGATCCTTCGCCGACGAATGGCTGACGCAGTCCGCTACGTTCTTGCTCCCGGGGTCCGAGGTCTTTGGATGGCGGAGGGAGTGGGATTGTCCGCGTCGCTTCGCTTTGGCCGACCTCTACGCTCGCTATGGCTCGCTCCGAGTCGAACTGCACCAGGCCCGGCCTTCCGGTTCAAATCCAAACCCAATATCCAAAGACCCCAGCCCGCGTCGCTGGGCTGGGGTCTTTGGATGGCGGAGGGAGTGGGATTATCCTCCAAGCCCCGCGAACCGTCTGTAACTCGTTGAAAACCAACACTTAGATTTTTCGGAAATTCGCGTTAGTCTACATTAAAAGTTTACATCCGTCGGCGGAGATTTCCAGAACGGTTTCGATCTTTATACGATCATTCGATTTGAAAATCATTCACCCGAATTTGGGAGAGCGCGTCACTGTAGGCTGGGCCAATGCTGTATCGACGGCCAGCACAGATCAACACGTTCCGGCTCTTCAATCGTCGCAGAGATGGGACAAATTCCCCCTTTGATATGACGGCACCATTATTCACGAGCAATGCGAGAATCGCGCTGCCGATTAAGTAGCTTTCAGAGATGCTCAGAATGGCCGCTATGAGTTCGAGAGGTGTCTTCTGGATACCTGACGGCCTTCCCTGATCCAGCCAGCGGAGAAGGTCATTGAGAGCATCCTTTGAATGTTCTCGCAGCCGATTCTCAAAGGAGCCGATATTCCAATTTGATGAAGTCTTCGCTCCGAACTGTTGATAACGCCCTTGGCCAACGAGTTTATGAACGACTTCAAAACGAACTCGCCTATTTGTTTTCGCATAAACTCTGATGAACTGGCCCGTTTTGCTCTCCACGCGAAAACAGCAGCTGTTGATCTCACGTTCTTCTCCGAACCCGGAATCAGTCCCATCACCCGAGGAGCTGCCCGAGAATGAAATCTCCCGACTCATAAACTTCCTCTGGGCATATCCTCTCAACCTCTGCTCCAATGAACTCACAAACCCCGTAGGATCAGCTACAGAAAATTCCCAATAGCATTCCGCCTTATCCATAGCGAAGGTCTGACGCGACCGCCGGAAGCTCACCCAGTCTTCCACGTCAGCATTCCTGCATTCAAGTTCAAAGACTCCCACAACGGAATCCAGATATCTCTGGAGAGGAGGAAACCGCGTGGATTCCGGATCAGCGAGAGAAATCCAATTGTCAGCCAAGTCGAAGGCAAATTCGCCGCTCGCATCTCCAATTGTAAGTGGCTTCATCAAAACCGAGCGGTCGGCGTCAAACTCCCAAGGAAGCTGCTGGTATCGAAGCCAACGAGAATAATTCAAGTCGAGCTTTAAATCAATTCTAGAGGATGTTGTCTGATCAGGATTCTCTTTGTAGTAGGGCGAGAAAATGGCCTTCCCTTCAAAGAGGGGTGCCCCGATTTCTTCACCCATCACTTCAGCATTTCGTTTCCGAATTTCCAATGCTCGTCTTCTAGCACCTTGGTGATTTGGCGATCTGAAAATGGCTCCGAATGGATTCGCGAGACGCTGTCTAAAAACATCAATCTCTCGGGATGCTCCAGATACCTCCCACTGTCGTATTTTAATACTGATCTTATCAAATACTCCCGTATGAGATAATACTTCTCTTCTCCTTCTGTATCTTGGTGGTAGCGGTTGCACTCCCCTTTATCATGCTTGTAAGGCCAACTTCGCGAGCATTTTCTCACCTCAGATACGGAACCGAGATTGCCTCTGACGCTTTCTTTAACGCTCGCTCGCCTCGTCGGTCGTAGCGGGCGGTCGTGGAGACGTTTGCGTGGCCGAGAATCTTCGAGACAGTGGCCAAATCGATTCCGGCATCGAGGAAGTTACTAGCCGTTGTTCTCCGGAAGTCATGCCACTTCACTTTCATGATTCCGGCCTGTCGGCTTCGCTTTGCGAGAACCTTGTCCAGCGCAGTCGGGCTGACAAAGCGGGAGTGCAGAATCTTCCCTCCCTTCCGGATTGCACAGAAGATAGCGCCCGCTTCAGAACCGCGAGCGGCTAGCCAGTCTTCGAGACTTAGGAGAGCGTTCCCGGACACGAACAGCTTACGCTCCTTGTTTCCCTTTCCGATGACTTTGACCATTCTAAGGCCATCTTCAACTTCGCTTATCTGAGATATGTCGAGGCTCGCGATCTCCGCCCTTCTCGCACCGCATACCGCCGCCAAGGAGATCATTGCAGTATCTCGCAATCCAGCATGGCTGGCGTCGCCCACGCACGCTTGGAGCAATGACCAAATTTCGCCACTTGGAATACAGCGCCCGCTTATTTCACGGGTTCCCTTGTCGCCCTTGATCGATTTGATGCGCTCTAACTCGTCAGTCGAAAGCTGATGCATCTCCCAAGCCATCTTGGCGACTCCCTTCATGGCTGAAAGAGCCTTGTTCCGAGAAGCGGGGCTGCCTTTCAACTCAGCAAAGATCGTGCGCACAGCCGGAGCTGTCAGTTTTGCCCACGGAATCGACCTCCATGCATCGGATGTGGCGAGTCCCGGATTTATCACTCGCGCTAGCGTATTTAGCGAACTCTTCATCCCAACCCTCGACACCTCGCTCTGAAGAGACAAAAGGTATGCGCCGGCGGGAGTGACCGAACTGAGATCAGCCGCTTCGGAAAGGTGGTCGAGATTTGTAAAGTTTTGCAAAACTCCGTTCGGTTCGATTGAATTATTCACGATGCGAACCTCTCAATAGAACTTTGCCTCCCTGATAAACGTGAATCGTCGCGCTTCTCCCATAAATCGCATACACTGGAAGAAATCGAATCACACGATTTCAAGCTGAGAACGACGGCAACGATTCTATAGCCAAATAGTTTCCTCATAGGCCCATAGCCTACCTTGCTCTCATTTTGGAAGCCAATCAAAGATCTTCATCGACCACACCTGCTTGCTAAAAGAAAAAAAGGAACTACCCAAAGCGAAAATGAAAAGAGGACCGGAGAAAAAGTTTCTTCAGCATGATTGACAGAGTGCTACCAGACAATAACATCATGGATGGGTCTACCATTCGAAAATCATGTCTGGAGACAGTTCAGATCAGCCACAACGCAAGAAGAACTAAGAAGCCTCAATCCATCAGATATCGATTGGGTTGAAAGGACAGAGTCTACCCTCGCATTACTTCTTCCTAGAATGCCGGATCTCGCGCAAAAAATCTTGTCAGAAGTGCCTGCCAATCTCAATAGCGCCGACGAATTATTGATAGAGATCCAACGAGGAGAGACAATTTTAACCGGTGCGACAGAAGAACAACGGAGATGGTTTGAGAACCTAAGAAAATTGGGAAATCGAGCTAGGAACCTAATTCACAACATTGAGAGCCAGCAGATCTCGGCTGAGATTCAAAGGATGATCGTATCCAAGGATGGCATTGGCGAAGTTGTATATGCTAATGGAAACTCGATCTTCCCTGACCTCGTCCGTCACGACCTTGACTATAGCAGCTTGCCTTTACAATCTCGCGCAAATGTGATCGATGGGCCGTGCCTTCGAGGCGCAAAAAACAAGCGCCCCAGCAATGTTCCAGATGGCTGCGAAATAAAAACCAACCGGGGAAACAAAATAAAAGTTGATGCACATGGTGCCCACAGTGGACTTCACCTAGGGGTAACCTGGGAATTGCTAGGAAATAAGGTGGAAGTAACAGGCGTTTGGATAGGGTTTATCAGGATTTCCGATCACAGAGAAAGCAAAAGGAATGTGAAGACTACAACCGTCAAATACTCGTTTGGGCATAGCTTATTTGTCTCCGTTCTGTGAATGACTCATTATCGAGTAGAGGATTAACGATATTGTCAGCAAGCCATTCAACAGCCGGCACACAAACAGCATCTCCAAAATCGTAACAGGCTTGCACTTCGTTAGGGTTAATTAAAAAATCATCAGGAACACCTTGGAGGCGAGCATACTCTCGTCCAGTCAACAGTCTGACACGAGTTGCAGATCCATTCACCTCCAAAAGAATTTGCCTGCTACTACCCCCTTTAGGAGTCCTCAAACAACCTGCAATTTGGTCATCGCGTAGCTCTGCCATCGATCGCCCTTTCCGCATTCTTCTATAAACAGTTCCATGTGTGCGCCGACCCATTGCTCGCATCACTTCCAATTTGAGAAGATTCCGCTCACTAAGTTGGGAGAGAATTTTCACAACCCTTTCTTCTGACCACCACCGTTTATCGTCAGGATTTAACACTTCGACAATATCATCCAAGCAGCGTTCGCTGAAAGCTGGAGGTCTTGGCAGATCAAAATGTGCCCAATTAATTTCTGGATTAGTTTTAATGAAATCTCGCAAAGCTTCTGGGCGGAGTAATCGTGCATTCTCACTCTCCATTAGATCATCCCATGGCCCTAATATTTCATCGGGCGGAGAATGCACCATTCGCCCTGATGCAAAACTCTCTTTCACTGCAATTACAAAAAGCCGGGGGCGACTCTGCGGAGTAAATCGAACCGCATCAAGCAAAACAACATCAACAAAATACCCCCTTTCAGACAGAAGTAACAGTGCCGAGCGAAAGTCCTTCCCTCCGTTGGAGGTTAAGAAACCCACTACATTTTCGA
Organism: uncultured Akkermansia sp.; assembly: GCA_964583035.1. Taxonomy (GTDB): domain Bacteria; phylum Verrucomicrobiota; class Verrucomicrobiia; order Verrucomicrobiales; family DEV007; genus Arctic95D-9. The sequence goes on along the minus strand of CAZOUP010000100.1, from coordinate 1,681 downwards.
GAAAAACAATCGGGACAGGAACCCCCTGATTCTCGTAGTACTCGAGAATCGAAATCACTGCGAAGAAGGACCCTGATTCTTTTCCCGCCAAACCTTTTCGATATCCGGCCACCGACAGATCAGTGCATGGAAATGAAGCTGTCACCAATTCCACAGGATTGGGTAATTTCGATTTATCAATCTCCCAAATATCAGAGCATTCAATATCGCTCTCTCCAAAATTCAAATTGTAGTCTTGGACTTTTTTTTCGTCGATATCATTCGCCCAAACACATTTCCATCCGCGATTCTGGAATGCTAAGCGAACAAGCCCGACTCCGGCGAAAAGTTCTACGAATCTGGGTTTTTTCATAATTCTATTTCTCATGCCTCCTCTTCGCAGCTTGATTCCAGCTATTTCGTAAATCGGAGAAACAGCGATAAGTGTTCAAAGAAACACTTATCAATTATTCTCGGGAGAAGTCAATTCTGAAATCACTTTAAGCAGCACTTCGAGATGCCGCCAGCCGCTTTGCCAACTTTTACAATCTGATGGCTACGAAGCACAGTCTCAAAGGCGAAATGCGTCGTTTGCCTCCGGTATTCTTCGGTTAATATAATGTGAATTATCGTAACCAATCCCCGCTTCTCGATTCAAAGTTTCCTCACTCGAAAATGTTCAGCGATTCGACTGTCCAAGAATCGCTGCCGGGATTCTCTTTGATAATCCCGGCGAACTTCGTGCGAATCTGCGCTCCAAAGGAATTTTGCGAATCAACGTAAGCGTCTACTCGATACCGATAGTCCCCAAGAGGTCGACAGAATTTGGAAGCGGGACTGGGAAAGTCAGCGGATGTCGGTGACTTCAATTTCCTTTTCACTGCTTGCTGCATATAAACGTATGCGCCCACATGGTTTTTCGTTCTCTCTGCCTCCGCTTTGGCCAGAGCCTTTTTCGCCTTCTCAGCTTCCTCGGCTGCCCGCTTCGCTTCTTCCTTTTTCCTCTCCTCAAGTTGCGCCAGCGCAACGGGATCGAATCCCCACTGACCTCGAACATCCTCCGAAACATCTGCCCAGTTCACCGAGGCTAAACCGCCATCGTGCTTAAGGCTGATCCCCTCGTCATTGATCGATGTGACTTCGACACTTTTAAATTTTTGTTCTCCGAGTGTCAGAGATGAAAACAATTTCCCTACAACTGCCTGCCTCTTTGATTCAATCAGTTCTCGGTCCACCTCTGGTTCTCTCGGTTGAGAGACCTCTCTTTCATTTGCTACTGAATTTTCCGCGATCTCTGACTCTCCATCCGGTCCCAAGACCGACATGAGGATTCCAGCAACAGCCAATAAGAGGAACGAGATTCCGACACATCCGATTACTTTTTTCATTATTATTTTCCAGTTCGATTTGCTCAGGGGGATTTTCCCGGCCCGAGATTAACGTGCGTATATGCACGTATCAACCCCGTAATCTACTCGCTAACCTCATGAGTGCCAGCCCGCCCAAAAGAACTTGTTACTGCGGTAAACGATGCGCTCCAAACGCATCGTGAGGAGCTTGGGCTTTCTCACGAAGAGATTTCAGCGAAAGCTGGAGTTCATCGGTCGACCGTGAGCCGGATACTCTCCGGTAAGATAAACGGCACTCTTTTGTAACTATTCAGGTCAAGAAAGTGAAGAAAACACTTGTACTATGAATATTA
>CAZOUP010000099.1:0-19172 GCA_964583035.1 uncultured Akkermansia sp. | reverse complement strand
AGCCCGTGCCGGTGAAAGAGACTCCGTCGATGAAGATCCCGGTTGGGGCACTGCATGTCGTTCGGGAAGACGAAAATTTTGTGCTGATTCGATCAACGAGGTTTCTCCAGATTGAGCCGGGGACTGATCTGACTGTGATTGGCAGTGGTGGCGTCGAAACGGCGAGGTTGCGGGTGAGCCCGGCGAGAAAGGGGCAGTTCGTGACAGCCGATATTCTTTCCGGAATGCCGAAAGTTGGCGATCAGGCGATCATGGATTACGTAGCGGAGACCAGGGCAACTTCACCTGTTGGCGAATCAAGTGGTGGTGATCACGAGATACAGGTGCTTGAGTGACCCAGCCGATCAGGACTCAACAGGGTAGGGTCGGAAACCCAACAGGGTTGATTCGACGGAGCCTGCCGTTCACAGAATTTAAATAGATGGCGGATGAAGCGTCCAGAAAAGCAGGGGGGACGAGACGCCCTCTGGAACGGGTTCTCCGGGTTCATGAGATGGTTTCGAGAGGCCGCCTCCCGAACGCCAATGAAATCTCGCGTGAGCTTGAAGTGAGCAGAAAGACAATCCTGAGGGATCTTCGTTTCATGCGTGACGAACTCGGTATGCCGCTCGTTTACGATGAATCCCGTCACGGCTATTTCTATTCGAGACCGGTGAACGAGTTTCCCCTATTGCAAACTTCAGCCGATGATCTCGTGGGGTTGATTCTCGCCCGGAATGCCCTCGGCCCCATGAAAGGATCAGCCCTCGAAGCCACTCTCCGCAGCAGTTTTCAGCGCTTGCAGGCGACGATGAGTGATCAGGTGACGATCCCATGGTCGGAGATCGATCAGGCGTTTTCTGTGAAATCGACAGGAATCACAGAGCGTGATGTTTTTGTGTTTGAGCGGCTTGCAAAAGCGGTTCTGGAGAGTCGGGAATTGCATTTTGACTATCAAAAACTGAGCGATGATCATCCGATGAAACGTCGTCTCCAGCCCTATCATCTTGCTGAGATTGATGGCGGCTGGTACATCATTGGGCAGGACCTTGAGCGTGAAGCGCGGAGGACGTTTGCGGTGCAGCGGATGAAAAGCGTCCACCTCACCGAGACCCGTTTTCAGCGCTCGCATGACTTTAGGTTGGACGACCATTTTGCGGGCAGCTTCGGGGTCTGGGCAGGTGAAGGGGAAGGGCGGAGTCAGTATGAGGTGAAGGTGAAGTTCTCGGGGTTTGCGGCGCGAGTCGTGTCAGAACGCCGGTGGCATCCGAGTCAGGAGATCGTAAATCTTGTGGATGACGGAAGTGAGATTCTGCTGACCCTGCAGCTCTCTGCGCTTGAGGATATTGCGAGATGGATCCTGGGATTCGGATCACAGGCGAGGGTCATCGGCCCGCCGGAATTACTTGAGAGAGTGTCCTCGGAGTTGAGGCGTGCGTCCTCTCAATACTGATCTAATCGCAGCAAGGGATGACCAGGCGAACGGGAAGGCGTATCGTTTGTCCGGGCAGGATCATTGCCGTCTCATTGCCGTCTCATTGATACGCATGATGACATCGGTTGTCGTTCCGGAGGCGGCGGCGAGTGATTTGATGGTCTGCCCCTCTTGAACTATCCAGGGAATGCACTGTTCAGGAAGATCATCGTGATTCTCCTCGTTGCTAGGATCCGGATTTTCGTTACCTCTGATTGGGAGTGGTGGCGGGATTGCTGCGGGAATGCCTCCTCCCGCTGCTCCACCGCCGGCGATGGGGGTAACAACCGGAAGAAGAGGAGGGAGACTCCCTCCATTTCCTCGGCCCAGTCCAAGTGAGGCAGGTTCCCCGGAAAGGCCTGAATTCGAATTTGAGGAAGCCGAAGAGGATGGCGCCGAATTGGCTGCCGGTGAGATCGTTGAGCCTCGATTGGCTGGTGATCTTCCAGGGGTTCCGGACGAAGAAATTGCTGGAATCGGAAGAAGATTGCCGCCGACAGAAGGAGCACCTCCTGTGGCGCCGCCCACTGCAATCTGCGGTGGAACGGCGACGGGGAGTATTGGAGTGATGTCGGGACGGTTGCCCGGCGAAGAGAGGGAGGAATTGCCTTGGCTTGAACCGCTCGTCCCTGTGAACGAGTTTGAGTTTCCACTGGAAACCGGAGTGCCTCCTCCAACACCGCCTCCGATGGAAGCGGCAGGAATCGATGCCGGTGGGAGGGGTTGGAGTTGGGGCTCCGATAAAATGGAACCGGGAGTTCCTGCTGAACCGGATTGAATCCCGGAAGAGCCGCTCGATAGACTTGCTCCAGTATTGCCTGAAATAACACTATCTGCTGTCAGCACCGGAGGAATTGATCTAAAGCTCCGTTGACCTTCCGGTGCGGACGTTTCCGTGCTTACGTTGCCCGACTGCCCGCCGCTCGGTCGGGTCCCGGAGTTTCCGCTTCCCGACGGGTCGAGCGCAATTCCGCCTGATCCATCGAACTCTTCCATCCTGTTAGATTGTTGTGGATCGAGGCCGCCGTTTGATCCTGAATTTCCTGTGGCCGTATTCGAACCGAGGGAGTTGCCACCAATGATTTCGAATCCTGCTCCTGCGCCCACGCCTGCCGGGAAATAGGGTAGTGCCCCCCGCTTTCCTTCTTCGCCCATGGCACCGAGTATTTCATCCCGAGCAAGGCCACCATTCCCTGCTTCGTTTGTCAGCCCACCTTCGCCGCCGCTATTACCAAAGTATTCGATTACTTCTTTTCCGGAACTGTGGAACGATGGCCCTATGACTTCTTTTCCTGAAAATGAATAAATGACTTCGACTACTTCCCTCCCGGTGTTTTCATGGAAATCGAGCGGGAGAAAAGGGGCAATTACATTGTGAAGAGACTCAAGGTCTGATACCGAGCCCCCTTCGTATAATTCGTCGCCCGGACTCAACTCTTCCTTGATGAAACGGTCGATCTCAAATGGCGGTTTAAGCTGAGTCCGCAGTTCTATTTCGCCATCGGTTTCAGAAGGAATGGGTGTTCGTTCGAGCGGCAGAATTACCTGATCTTCATTGAGAAAAGTGCCGGTCGAGGACGATATCCAAGTGAAGATAGAAAATAAGCCGAGACAGAGTGAACCGATGCCAACGATAATAAAATCCGGAGTGACTTCTCGGATTCTTCGATGATTTTTCGATGATCGGTTCTGCTGCGGTTGTGACAAAGGAATTCGGTAGACGGGACATGGTCTGCGGAGACCATCAAACACCTCAGGATAGTGAGGAAATCCCGAATTTCCACGTTTTAGTTAAGAAAATTTAATTTTCAATTAGTCTTTAGTGAAAAGAAAAAGGGATCTTTTTTGAGGGTGTGCCCCCTGGTTGTCCTACCCTGGGGTTTATGGTGCGAGCATGAATCAAAGATCTCAGCGAATTAATTCCGATGTTTCGAAAGCATTGCGTGGAGGTGCGGCCCTCGATCACTCCCGTCGTGAGGCTGAGGAGGCATCGGGACTCACCGAACTCCTGCTCGGAAATGAGATGGTCGAACTCTGCAGCGAGATCGCGGGGGCTTTGCTCCGGGGATACGCGGACGGGAAGTCAGGCCGCGCGATGCGCTGCCTGATTGTGGCCGGGTTGATCGAGAAAATGAGATGCAAGCAAACCCAGGCCGAGAGCCTCGTGGACTTGTCGCTTGAGCTCATCCACCTCCAGGCTTACGGAAAATTCAGCCATAACCCGCTGGAACTGAGTCTTCTCGTCGCGAGGGGGGGCGGAGAAGTCGGAGAACTGTCCTCAAACTAGAAATGAACTCCCTGAGAGGGGTTCACATCGTCTTTTCGTCTTCGCTTGCCGGAGTTTCTTCACTGCCGTCACTTTCACTATCCAAAACAATGCCGGCTTCGGCGGCGAAATCGGCGAGCGCAAGTTCCTCAAGGGCGCTGCGTTCCGCTTCCATTTCGTTGAGATCGGACGTGTCGATGCTGTCTTTCGCGACCCGGGCGCGGCCTTTGGCCTGCTCCCGCTCTTCACGGACGACCTCCTCAAGACGATTGAGAGTATCGCCGGCACCTCCGATTTCATTAATCATGCCGGCTGCCATTTCGTTGAGTTCGGCGGTCGCTTTAGCGATGCGGGTCTCGTCGATTCCTCTCTTCAGCGATTCGATCTTATCGCGAGCGGCGGTCACTGCGACATCACGGGCTCGCTTCAGCTCCTCGTAAGTCTTCTCGGCGTCTTCGAGTTGATCGACGTTCCCGGCGTGATCCTGCTTCAGTTTCTGAAGACGCAGGGCATATTCGCCTGCCAGTTTCCGGTTGCCCGCTTTGAGATGGGCACCCGCCTTGGCTGTCATTTCCCGGATCTCCCTCGTTTCCCTTTCGACCTGGGAGATGAGTCGCTCGCAAAGTCCGGCATGAGCGGCGAGTCCCTTGTTGTATTCTGAAATCTGTTTCCTTAAATTCTCTTTCTCGACATCAAGAAGGGCTTCAGGATTTTTTCTTTCGAGGTCCGAAACAAAGAGACCGAAAAAGCCGCGGATGAGATTGCCGATACGTTTAAACATGAGGTGAGAGTGGTGAAGGTGCTGGTTTCGTTAATTGTGGCACTGGTCAGAGCGAAATCAAAAAGGATAAACAGTGAAACTTCGATTACAAAAGTGCTCCTTTTTTATTTTTGCGGGTGGCTCTGCCGATAAGCTTGGTTAGAATGGTCATGATGTCTGATCAACACCCTGTCTCAACTGCTCTCGGGGCGCTCTCAGAAATACTGGAGCGTGAGAAATTTCGGGGTCGGACTCATCTTGCTATTTCCAGGGAGACAGAAGAGACGCTCAATGGGATGCCGCTCCGCTTCATGAAGGTTTCGCAAGCGGCTCGTGTGGAGGTGCCTCCGGTGAGGGGCGCAGAAGCGGTCGCTCCAGTGGCGAACCCGGCTGAGGTCGAAGCTCCCTCCCGCGTGGAGGACGCTCCGATCCCGGCGGCATCGGTTTCTGCGAATCCTGCGCGAACCGAGGAGTGGGCCCGGAGGGAGCTGAACGCAATCTTCAAGGCAGTAAAGTCGTGCGAAGTTTGCCGTTCTCTGGGCACCTTCCGGGAGACGAGTGTTCTTGCGGCGGGAAATCCGATGGCGGATCTCATGTTTATTGGTGAAGCCCCGGATGCGGAGGAAGAAGCGGCGCGTCGTCCTTTCGTCGGGGCGGCGGGGGAGAAATTGACCCAGATCCTCAAAGCAATGGGTTTGAGCCGGGAAGAAGTCTATTTCACCAACATTGTGAAGTTTCGCCCTAAAAAGGGAGACGGTAGATTTCAAGGCTCCTCCAATCGGAAGCCGGACCCGACTGAAATAGAGGCCTGTCTTCCTTTTTTGAGAAGAGAAATTGCCGTGGTCGCCCCGAAAATTATCGTCGCTCTCGGGACGACAGCGGCGGAGGGTTTGCTTGAGAGAGGGGGGACGATTTCAAGCCTCCGCGAGCAATCCCATGAATTTGCCGGGGTGCCGGTTGTGGTGACATATCATCCGGGGCAGCTCCTACGGCAGGAAAGTGAGCCGGACCAGGAAAAGGGAAAAGCCATGAAACGCAAGGTGTGGGGTGACATGTTGAAAGTGATGGAGCGCCTCGGAATGCCCATTAGTGAAAAACAGCGGGAGATCTCCCGCGACAAACGAAAGCAGTGATGGCAGGCGGGAACGGTGAAAATTTAAAAGAGGATTCGGCGCCGAAGATGAGCGCCGGCGGGCGCGTTTTCTGGCTTTTTATCGTCCTCATCATTTCCGGACTGGTCGTTTTTCTTTCTTTTATCTGGCTGGGAAAGCAGGGAATTGATTCGACAACGGAAGCGGTCGTCGAAATCGTGAAAATGTTTAATCCTGACGAGGTGGTGCAAACTTTTGACGAATGGCGGACGCTCGAAGCGAGCGGGACCGATGGGAATATTCTTGAAGTGGCGACGGCGACTTCGACGGAGCTGTTCACGAGAAAGACCAATCTGGAGATGTTCGGGAAAACCCTGCCTCTTGGTACGACGGTTTCGGAGATTTCGGTTCCCGCGACCTATCGTTACCACATTGATCTCAATGACGACTGGTTTGTGACCACGGACGGATCGAGGCTGCTCGTTCTCGCGCCGATGGTCCGGCCGTCACTCCCGGTGGCTTTTGACACCGCGAAGATGCAAAAGAAAAGTCAGTCAGGCTGGGCGCGTTGGGATGGCGATGAAAATATGGAGGAGTTGGAAAAGACGATCACTTCGCGGCTTTCGGTGAGAGCTTCAGATGAGTCAACCCTGGAGGAAATTCGCGACGCGAGTCGCGAGGCGGTCGCCAAATTCGTGCAGTCGTGGCTTCTCTCACGCGAAGCCTGGGGAGAGACCAAATTCGACGAGATCTCGGTGATGTTTGAGGGCGAGGATGCCGCTCTTTCGTCGATGGAACCCGCACTCCGTCACCTCGAGGTTCAGGATGAATTGGCCCCTTGAATTTACTCGATGAGCTTAACTGCGGATTCTTCCGGAGGAGTTCCGACGAGGAGCCGGTCACGAAGCTCGCGAACCTTTAGGATGCTTTCCGAGGCGCTTCCGGTGCCACTTTCAGTGAGTGAGGAGTTAGCAAAGGGATTGTTTGCCCCCCAGTTTTTCCAGGGGCCGTCGGGAACTTCATCGATATCGACGAACCTCCAGTCGACCGTTCCGTAGCCGCCTCCAAATCCGAGATAGTCGCGAACTGCGGGGGAAACATCGAGTCCGGCGGCGCGATTTTTGCTCGTTCTTGGCCGGGAATCTCCGAAGACATAATTCCAGTCGTCGGTTTCAAACGGACCGACATCTTCCCATTGGGCATAGCAAATTTTGTCGCGTTTACGAATCGCCATCCAGCGCCCTTTGAGAACGGTGCGACCGCTGCGGTAAAAGGATTTCTTGAACCACGGAATCATGGCCCGGGCTGAAGCCTTTGTTCCGGTCCGGGTGATGTCATTGTAGGGCAGCGCAAAATAGAATGGATTTTGTCCGGGAGTGAACGCTTTGGGGATGTAGCCTTCCCGTGCCGAAGGGCTCGGGTTATCGTAGCCTCCGAAATTTGAAGTCCATTTGCGGTCCCACGCACTGACGGTATTCGGCGTCGGATTGTTAGCGGTGGGGAGCTCACCAATCCAGAAGACGGTGGTCGTGATATTGCGCTTCCATGGGAATCGCGTGTAGACGCTCCTCGGTTGTGTCGGCGCAAAGACGCGCGGGAGGCTGGATCCGGGTCGCGAGACGGGAAGCGCTCCGGGGAGTAAATGATGCCCTCCTGAAGTGGTCAACGGTCGGATTACTTCGATCTCGCTGCTCTCGTTCTCGCCGGGCAAGGCGATTCCCGCCGGGCTCACGGAAGTGGCCTGGATCGATTGAGCCTTCAGCGCAGGAGTAAACCCGGCGCAGAGACTCAAAATCAGGGGGAGAAATCTAGGAGGCATTCTGACACCTTTTAGAACGAACGGACTGAGACTTTGTTTGCTCGGCACCACCAGATTAACACATTAATGGCGACAACGAATCCGAAAAACGTGAAATTCCAACTTTGCTGTAACCACTGAAAATCAGGAGATTTTTGATCTGGCAACTGGGCTCCGGTTGATTGTTTTTGAATCTTGACGAAAAACCTCGCCCTTTGATATGGTTTTGATCTAAATCCTTTTCCCTCGTCTTATGAAAATCTCCCTCCATCGAATCCGAGCCTCGAAGGCCATGACTCTTCTAGAGCTTCTCGTCGTCATCGCGATTCTCGGCGTGCTTATGGCAATTCTCGTTCCTAGTCTGGGGAAAGGGAAAGAAATGGCCACGGCATTGAAGAATACTTCCAATTTGCGGCAGATTGCTGTTTCGACTCTTATGTGGGCATCAGACAACGGGAGTAAGCTGCCTTCACCTGAATATCCAGGCGGAATCATTAATCCCGGTCCCAAGACAGACGAAGAGTATTATCCTGAATATTGGAACATTGGCGAAACTGGATTGTGGTTGGATGGAGTGGTATTCGCCTACATGTACGTAGCTGAGCAAGCTCGAAGAGATCAGGAGGGAGAAAATTACGGTGATGAAGGATATGCTACAACGGGCGGGTATGAGTTTGACGAAGAGGGGACCCACCTTCGGTCAACATTGTTTGAGAATACTCGTTCGGTAACCCAGAACCCTGAAGAAAGAGATTATCACCGACACAGTTATGCGATGAATGCTAACCTTCAGTATGATCGCATTTATGAGCAAGTTGACTCCTCAGATCCCTATCTGACTGAAAAGACGCTCGCGAATTTGGTGCATTCGCCTCGTGCTATGCTCTACATCGAGTGCTCAGAGCCAAACGTCGTTCGTTTCGAAGATCGGGAAGCGATTATTGAAACCGGTGTTGAGCGATGGGGCGAGAGAGGCAAGATTATAGCCGCATTTGTTGACGGGCACGCGGAGCGACTTTCCCCTGATCAGATTCCGGAAGCTGATCCGGAGAGCGATGATCGAGAGTCTTCCCGCTTCTGGCGCGGCGTTGATCCGTGAGGTCAGCTTTCTGCGGGAGGGTTCGCCTTTTCGTAGGCTTCTTTCACCAGCTTTCGCGCTTCGCTGACAGCAAAAGTGCAGGCCTCGGTGCAGATGACGGGAATACTTTTCATCCCCGGCTTGAGACGGCTAACAGGGGATTCACTACTGATCGGCCAGGCAATTTTGCGAAGGCATCCGGGAGAGCAGGTGTCCCGCATGATTTCATTCGCCATTTGATCGGTGATCGATCCCGCAAAGCGATACATACCGGTTTGGCGGTCGAGCGTGTCGCGCAGAGGAGTCGGATCATGCGTCCCGCGGTGATACGCGATCCAAGTCGCGAAAAGTCCCGGGTAGATGCAATCGAGGCGCTTTAGGAACTCATCGGCCGAAGCTGCGGCAGTTTTCCATCCGTCTTTTAAGCCCGGGGCCGTTTTGAGCGGTCTATATTCGTTGTTTGCATCGAATTTTGCGATTTCTCGAAGCCCTGGCAGAGAGTCAACGGTCGAAAGAGATTCGAGTATCTCCATATCGTTGCGATGAGAGGCGACGAAGGTTCCGTCCTCTATTCTCGAAAGATAGAGCTCCCCGAAAAATCGGGCTTCATTGGCGGGGAGGAGGTCCTCAAGTTCTTCTGCAAGAGTCATGAAAGGTAGTGTTCGTCGAAGTAAGCGACCTGATCAACGATGACTTGAGCAAGCGAGGGGTCGGTGCCGATCGCCGACGAATAGTAAAGTGTTCGATCTCCGAAGCGGTAGGGGTTTTGTCGGAAAATTTCCCGTTGGCTCGCGGCCTCGGTGATCTCTTTTTCGATGCCCAGCAACACCGGGATGTCCTGATAGCTGTGCAAGGCGTCGGCGATGAAAAACGGAACGACGACGACAGTGGGCGCATCGGTGAGGGTTTTCCAGTCGGCGATAAAGGGAGCTTCCTCCATGTAGGCGTCGAGCACTTCGGCGAATGGCTCGCCTTTTGCCTTGATCGCCTCGACTTGGTCGGTGATCGCTTCGGTGGATTTCTTGTTCAGGTTGGTTCCGTGCCCGACGATAATGAGGGCGGTCTCTTCAATTTTGACTCCGTGATCGATAATCTCGTAGGCCCGTTTGATGAGAAGGTCGGTCATCGTCGCGTGAATCCCGACAGGATCGCAGTAGTGGACAGTGCGGTTTCCGAGATGGGTGGTATGCCCTTCGAGTTCGAGTTCGCGCGGCAGAACCTGGCGGGTGAAATAGCCCTCAGAGATGAAATTCGGCACCACGTAGATTTCCTCTTCCTCGATCATCGACCAAACCTGGCGAAAGCTGGGCTCCTCTTTCCAGAAGGCGCAGTGCACGCTGCGGAACTGACCGCTCTCGGCAATGACATCGGCATGATCCCACGAGGGTTGTGCAGAGTCAGGGTTCTCGGTCGAACCATGTCCGAGGATCAAAAGGGCGCTGTTGGGCTTGGAAACTGGCATCGTGAATTTTACGGCGAGGAAATGAGGAGAGACGCAAGTCCTTCCACGTCTTTATTTAAGTTTACTAAACTATCAAATAAAATTAAGGTGTCGGAAGTATGTTTCGTCCTTCACCATACGGCTTGATCGCAGCTCTGTTGATCTCTTTTTGCGCCATGGCGGTGGCAGAAGAGAAGGATCAGGCGCTTTCATCGCTCAGGCAATTTGCGAGTTCGGCGCACCTCAAGCCGGGGGAGGAAATTCTCGGCATGGTCGGTTTTTATGGGGATCCCGCCCCGCCTCAGTGGCTTATCCTGACGAACGTGGCGCAGGAAGCAGGAGTGCTCAGGGAATCGGTTTTCGCGAAAGATAAAGTGGTCGCAGAGCGAAAGTTTAAAGTCGTGCGCGGTCAGGATCTTCCCCATCTACCGATCTCGCTGAAGACGCTCCAGTTTGGCTCAGAAGAGGCCTTCGTTGTCGCGGAAAAAGCAGCCGTGAAGAGAAAGGCGGCTTTCGACTCGGTACACTATCAACTTCGCTGCCGGGAGGCGGGGCATGAGCCGGTCTGGATGCTGAGCTTAATCAATTCGTCGCAGGTTGCGGTAGGCGTCGTTTATATTTCGGCCGTCTCTGGAAAGGTGCTGAGGGAATCGTGGCCGACCGTGAGCACTGAGCCGTTCGCCTCGCCGCTTAAAGAGAGCTGATCGTTCGTTTAAGCGAAAGGGCCCGTCACCGCAAAAGTCACGCCGGGATTCTGGATGTTCACAAAGAGGGTTGATCCATCCGGGCTGAAGCAGGCACCGGTGAGTTCTCCTTCACTGGCGCGGTTTCGCGCAAAGGTGAACATTCCGCCGCCGAGTGTGACCCCCCGGAGTTGGTTGATTCCAGAGGTGTCTTCGCAAATGTAGAGGTGCCCGTTCGGTGCCACGGTGATGTTATCTGCGTTGTTGAGGAGGTCGGTGTTGTTCGGTTCGAGAAAGAGCTCAAGTTCACCGGGGGCCGAAGACTCTTCCGGAGTTCCTTCGTGGGGACTTGGAAAGTAGCGGAAAATCTGTCCGAGCATCTTCGCCCCTCCGTCGGTGCAGGCCCAGTAGATGCTTTCTTCGCCGACCTGTGCGGCGCTGCCATACCACATGCCTTCGGCGCGCGAGAAAATGACGGCTCCCTTGGCCGTTGCCTGAAGTCGGAGATCGTCTTTCGGAGAGGTGACGTCATCCAATTTGACCCATTCGACGGCAACTCGTTTCCCGGTCGGAAACGAGGTTTTTCCACCGGGCCAGTTTCGCGTATCATGTTCTCCGGCTTCTTTGATTTTGAGGGCTTCGAGCTGCCCGCCTTTGGCAAGTTTGCCTGGCTCGTTGGGGATAAAACGGTAAATGACCCCGTCATTGCGATCCTCGGTGAGGTAAACGATGCCGCTCTTCGGATCGATAGCGACGGCTTCGTGGCGGAAGCGACCCATCGCCTTGAGCGGGACTGGATCGGCGAGCCTCGTTTTGGCCGAGGCGGGAACTTCAAATGCATAGCCGTGAAACGCACCCCACTGACTTGTCATGTCAGCGGGCTCTTCACAGGTGATCCAGGTATTCCAGGGCGTCGGGCCACCGGCGCAGTTGCGATCGGTGCCGATGAGGGAGAGATATTGGTTGGTGATTTTTCCAGATTTTAGATCGTAGACGACCGTGGTTGTTCCGCCGACAAAGGGCTGGGCTCCAAAACGACCGGGGTCATAAGTTTGCTCGGGGGAAATTCCGTCGGGGAGGCGAGAGTTGTCTTCGAAAGGCCCCAGCTTGAATCCACTGTGTCCGATTTCATGATTCCGAATCAGTGCGATTTGGCCTTTTCCGAGATCAAAGGTCGCCATGCCGTCCGGCGCACCGGGGACGAGAAAGCCGTCATTCATGCGGTCTCCGGTTCGGGAAAGAACCTGATATTGAAATCCCTTCGGTAGATCGAGGAGCCCGTCGGGGTCTTTCATCAATTCGCCGTAGCTGAATTGATTATCGGCTTGCAAGTTGCCGGAAAGGAAGTGGTTCAAGCCGAGAAAGCCGGAAGTGACTGCCGCAGAGTGATTCAGGAAGGAGCGTCGAGAGTGCATCGTTTCAGAGTATAACGTATCGCTGCACTGAGGGCGCGAGAATTTCTATGACTGATTCGTGCTAAAGAGGCGGCTTTGACTTGCAAGGCTCATTCCCATTTGAGAGGTTCACAGCCTCACTTTATGAAAATCGAAACTATCTGTCTTCACGGCGGTCATCAGCCTGATGCCGTTACCAATTCACGTGCCGTCCCCGTTTACCGCACGAGCTCATTTGTCTTCAATTCGACCGAGCATGCCGCGAACCTTTTCGCGCTGAAGGAGTTGGGGAACATCTACACCCGCCTCATGAATCCGACGACGGATGTGCTTGAAAAGCGGGTCTCCCTCCTTGAGGGCGCTCCCGAAATGGGCGGCCTCGGTCTCGCCTCCGGAACTGCCGGCGTCTTTAACACGATCATCAACCTCGCGAAAGCCGGGGACAACATCGTCTCGGCGCGGAATCTCTATGGCGGCACCTACACGCAGTTCAACGACATTCTTCCCGCGCTCGGCATCACGGTGAAGTTTGTCGACTCGCAGGACCCCAATGCGTTCGCGGAAGCGATCGATGACAAGACTCGCGCGCTTTTCTGCGAATCTGTTTCCAACCCGGCGCTCGAAGTCACCGACCTTCAGGCCGTTGCTGACGTGGCCCATGCGAATGGCCTGCCACTCGTGGTCGATTCCACTTTCTCCACTCCTTACCTGACCCGCCCGATTGATCACGGTGCTGACATTGTGATTCACTCACTCACGAAGTGGATGGGTGGTCACGGGGCCGGCATCGGCGGTGTCGTCGTCGATTCCGGAAAGTTCAACTGGGCCGGTGGACGTCACCCGCTCTTTGACGAGCCAGACAATTCTTATCATGGCCTCCGTTGGGGACACGACCTCCCTGAAGGTCTCGCTCCGCTCGCCTTCATCCTCCGGATGCGGACGGTGCCTCTCAGAAATCTCGGCGCATGTATCGCACCGGACAATTCGTGGTTCCTGCTTCAGGGCATCGAAACGCTTCCTCTCCGCATGGAGCGCCACTGCGAGAATTCGCTCGCGGTTGCGAAGCATCTTCAGGCGATCGATAAAGTTGAGTGGGTTCGCTACCCCGGTCTGGAGACTGATTCTGAGTATGAGAAAAATCAGAAATACCTCGATGGCAAAGGCGGCGCCATGGTCGTGTTCAGCATCAAAGGCGGTGCCGAAGCCGGGCAGAGATTCATCGAAAGCCTCGGTCTCTTTTCTCACCTCGCGAACGTGGGTGATGCCAAGTCGCTCGCGATTCATCCCGCGACGACGACTCACTCTCAGATGAATGAAGAGCAACAGGCCGCCGGAGGAATCACTCCCGGAATGATTCGTCTTTCCGTCGGGATTGAGAACATCGACGACATTCTCGCCGACCTCGATCAGGCGATTGCGTCCGCCTGAAAAGGCATCAGTTAAAACGCATCAAACGCAATTTGCTGCGGGGAGACACCCAGCCCCGTCAGCATTTTGTTACAGGCATCAATCATCATCGGCGGGCCGCAGAGGTAATACTCGACGGTCTCCGGTGAAGGGTGATCTTTGAGATAGTGCTCGTTCACCACTTCGTGAATGAAGCCGGTTTTCCCCTCCCATCCATCCTCCGGCAGCGGTTCGGAGAGGGCGAGGTGAAATCGGAAATTGGGATGCGTTTCCACTAGATCCGCGAAGTAATTTTCGTAGAAAATTTCCTGCTTCGAGCGGGCCCCATACCAAAAGCTGATCTTTCGCGCCGTCGCTTCGTTTTCGAAGAGGTGACTGAGATGCGCTCGCAGCGGAGCCATACCGGCACCACCCCCGATGTAGACCATTTCCTTTTGCGAGGGTTTGATGTGAAAATCTCCGAAGGATCCGATTGCCGTGACCGGGTCGCCGGGTTCCAGCGCGTAGACATAGCTCGAACCGACGCCGGGAGGGCAGTTTTGTCCCGGTGGCGGCATCGCGATGCGAACGTTGAATTTCACGACGCCTTCCTTCGCTGGATTGTTTGCGATCGAGTAATTATTCCGGCGTCCTGAATCCGGATTCCCGATCCGGAGGTCAAAAAGGTGGTGGGCATTCCAGACCGACGCGAAAGGTTCGGGCACCTTCAGATTACGATACGAAATCTCATCGTAGCTCGGGATGTCGATCTGGAGGTAGTCGCCCGGGGTGAATTTTAGTGCCGTGTCAGGATTGATCGGTTCCAGGGTCAGCTCGGTGATGAAGGTCGCGACGCGCCGATTTTCGAGGACGCGGAATTCAAAGGTCGATTCCGCTTTCGCACCCGCGCCGCCTGCCTTCTCGATATTCAGACGGAGACGGCCATTTCGTTCTTCGATAGGATAGGTCGCGAGTCCGCGACAGATCGGCGTTCGTGCGGGCGATCCATCGACGAGATAAAAACGGCCATTGTGTTTCGGGCACTCGACGATTTTGCCTTTCACGAGTCCGTCCGCGAGGTGGGTGTTGCCGTGGGTGCAGACGCCGTCGGTGGCGTGGAGCTGATTTTCATCGTCCCGATAGAGCGCGTAGGTGCGGTTGCCGTAGTCAAAGCGGATCACGTCCTCGCGGCCGAGGTCGGCGCCGGCACAGACTTCGATCCAGCCGTCGGAATCGGGTTTCGCTCCAGAGGCGGGTACCTGATTTGAAGATGAATCAGGCGCGGAATCAGGGAGCGTGCGTTTCACATGATAGGCAGGATCTTTGACCTGCCTGCGGAGCGTTGGAATGATTTCCTGCCAGCAGGAAAAAAGAGAGGGATGAGCCGGGGGGCAGTCGTTTTTGATCGCCTCATGCAGCGCGGGAACGGCGTGATAAGGGACGAGGGGGAACATGTGATGCTCGACGTGATAATTCATGTTCCAGTAGAGAAAACGGTTCACGAGATTCGTCGAGAAGGTTCGGCAGTTGAGTCGATGATCGAGGACGTTCTCGGCAAGGCCGGTGTGCTGAGTGAGTCCGTAGACAAGCATCAACCAGGTTCCAAAGAGATGGGGCAGACCGACGTAGAACAGTGGCAGGAAGCTTCTGCTCGCGATCGCGAGACCAATCACCGTCAGATAAACGCCGAGATGAATTCGTGCGGTGAGAAAAACTTTCGAATACTCAGACTCGGGAATGAACGTTTTTTCCGACTCGCGTAATTTCCCGAGGGCATGAAGAAAGAGACGGCTGAAATAATCCGGGTAAGCCTTGAGCGCGAAGAGAGAGAGAAACAAACCCCTGATGTCCGGCGGTCGGGGCACCGCAATCTCGGGGTCGCGCCCCACGATGATCGTATCGCTGTGGTGGCGGTTGTGAGACCAGCGCCAGATCACGCCCTCGCGCATGACCATGAAGGAGGCGATTTCGTAGAGCGCGTTATTCATCCAATCGGTGCGAAAGGCGGTCCCGTGTCCCGCTTCGTGCCAGCGTGAGTCGGCGGTGGAGGCATAGAGCGCCGCGTAGATGAGGTATGGGATCGCAACCCACGCGGAGTCTTTGAGGAGAAAAGTGAGATAGCCAAAACCAACAATCAGTCCGAACCAGATCAGGGTGTCGCGAATCGCGGGGCCGTTCCGGCGCACGAGGAGCTTCCGCATTGTCTCGCGCGGAACCTGACATTGATACCAATCCGCTTCGGCGAGGCCGAGGCTGATCGCTTTGTCCGAGTTGGTCCGGTTCAGGCTATAATCTTTGATCCGTTTGAGCGGCACCGGTGGCTCTTCGAGTTCGTTCATGGGACAGGATAAAACAGGGTTAGGTCACTGACCTAACAGGGTTGAGTCGGTGGAAAAATGATAAACGGTGACTGAGGTTTGGGCATTGTCAGGGTTGACGAGGATGCTGCCGAACTCTCCGCCGTCGATCGCCTGTGGGTAGCCTTCGCATTCCAGGCAGAGTCCACTGAAGGGTGCGTAGCGACGGCCTGATTTTCCGTCGAGAGAGCCGTCAAGCGAGACGGAGGTGTAAAGCTGGAGGCAGGGAAGGTCACTCGATACGTGAAGGACCCGACCGCTGCCGGGATCTTGCACTTCCGCGACGGGACGAAGCGTCGAGGATTCGCCGAGCCAGTAGAGATCGCCATGCTCCTGAAACAATTTGGGGATCGCTTCGCGGAGGGGTTTTGAATCACGAAAGTCGGCGGCGCTTTCATCGACGGGTTTCAGTGAATCCAGAAGCGTCATGTTTTCATCGACGTCAAAAATTTGATCACTTTTGATCTGCAACTCGTGTCCATGGATCGTGCCGCTGCCTGCACCGGCGAGGTTGAAATACGAGTGTTGTGTCAGGCTGATCGGAGTGGTCTGGTCGGCGCGGGCTTCGGTTTCAAAGATGAGCTCATTGGCTTCGGTGAGGGTGTAGCGGACTTTCAAATCGACCGAGCCGGGATATCCATTCTCAAGATGAGGACTGTGGCAGCGCAGTTCGAGTGAAGGGGCTTTGTCAGGGCGGCTGAGGGCTTGTGCCTTCCAGACCTTTCGATCAATCGAGTTCGGTCCGCCGTGGAGATGATTGGGAGGATCGTTGCGGTCGAGGGTAAACGATTCGTCTCCGACCTGAAGTCGGCCCCCGGCAATTCTCCCTGCGATCCGTCCAACGACAGCGCCAAAGTATGGATGTTCTCCGAGATAGTCCTCAAGCTTATTGAAGCCGAGGACGATATCGGCCCGCGAGCCATCACGGTCGCGGGTGAGAAGACGGGTCACGATGCCGCCATAGGTGATGATCTCGACCTCAAGTCCGCCGCGATTTCTCAAGGTCCACGCCTCCACCTTCGTCCCGTTCCGCAGCGTGCCGAAGAGACGCGACGAGATCATCGGATCAGAAGGCGATTGGGGAGCCATTTCCATGCACCTTGCATTTCAACGCAAAAAACAGCCGCTGTCCTCTCGCTATTGACCTAATAGGTTGCAATATTTGTCCTCAATGCTGGAGGACCTCCATATTGACGCTCAATACGATGGCTTCATCTTTCTTGCCGATGCGACGAGGAATCCACCCGTGCTCAGACCGCATCGCCATGTTGAGTTAGAGCTGAATCTCGTCGTGAAGGGATCGATCACCTACGTGCTGGGAGCGCGGCGCTTCACCTTTGAGAAAGGAGCACTCCTTTGGCTTTTTCCATCACAGCGCCACCAGCTTGTCGATCGCTCGCCGGACGCGCGATACTTTGTCGCGGTTTTCAAACCCGACATGATCGAAGAAGCCTGCCGCAGTGATCGCTATGACGGAATGCGGCATCCCCGGATCGGGGACGAGGAGGTCCTGAGCTCAACCCTTGAGAGCGTGGCCTTCAATCTTATCCAGCAAAGCATGATGACCCTGCTCGATGATGGACTCGATGCGGATGTTCTGAATCGTGAAGCCGGTTTCGGGGTGAACGATGATTTCAGTTTTCAGCATGGCGATCCCGACTGGCTCAATGCAGGGTTGCGGCATGTGCTCTTGCTTTGCTGGCGCCTGCAGGCTGAGCCGGGAAAGCGGAAAGGCGAAGGGCAACTGCATCCTTCGATCCGCAGGGCGCTCGATCTCATGGGGAGGGCCGAAGAGTTCGGGCCGCTCACGGCGTTGGCGAATGAGTGCGGCGTGAGTCCCGCCTACCTCAGCCGGACCTTTCATCGACAGGTCGGCGTGACTCTGGCGCGGTATCGAAACTCGCTCCGACTTTCACGGTTTTGGGAACGATATCGCGGACCGTCGCAGCGGACAATGATGGAAGCCGCCTTCGATGCCGGATTCGGCAGTTACGCTCAGTTTTTCCGCGTGTTCCAGGACGCCTACGGCATGGGGCCTCGGGAAATGTTGAAACGCGAGTGAGTCAGGGGGTTTCACCGGAAAGTTCGATCCTTCGCCGGTTGATCTTCATGAGGATTTCGGCGGTTGCCTTGGCGTCGCAGAGGGCGCGGTGATGCGAGTCGAGTGCGATTCCGAATTCGCGGCAGAGATTCGCGAGGCCGTAGGATTTAAAGCCGGGAAAGACGCGTCGTGAAGTGACGACAGTGCAGAGCGTCGGGCAGCGGAAGTCCTGCCCGAGGCGCTCGAATTCGGCGCGGAGGAAGCCGTAGTCGAAAGTGGCGCGGTGCGCGGCGAAGACAGCGTCGCCGACAAAGTCACGGAACTCTTCCGCGATCTTTTCGAAGGGCGGGGCGTCGGCGACCATCTCGTCGGTAATCCCGGTGAGGGCGACGATCGCTTTGGGAATCTTCCGGCCGGGATTCACGAGCGTGGTCCATTCTCCGATGATCTGGTTGCCGCGTAATTTCACTGCTCCGATTTCGGTGACGCGATTCCACGCCGCTTTGCTCCCTGTCGTTTCGACATCGACGACGACGTACTCCTGCTCCGGATCGACCGCCCATTTAACGGCCCCGATCTCGACCTCAAAACCGCTGCGGCGGAGCTGCTCCAATCGGGTGAGCTGCTTCCGGCTGATCCGGTCGCCTTCGGTTTTGACTTCAATGAAACGCAGTCCGTCCCGCCCATGGACCATGAGATCGGGAAAGCCACTGCGGTGCGCCCGATGATTTTCCGCCATGAGCCGAAGCATCGTCGCGAGCCCGTCGGGCGGGGCGGTCGTGACGAGGAGGATCACAATTTCCAAGGTCCCCGGAAACCAGGGGACGAGTGCGTTGGCGGTGCCTTCGTGTTGGGTCCAGGTGGCGCGGATTCCTGCGACGGCGGCGTCACGGTCGGCGAGTGAGTCGAGGCGTTCATCGATCCGGTTCCGATGGGTCGCGAAGAATTTGCCGGAGTCGAGGCCCCAGGGTTTTCGCTCAAACTCATTGTGAATCGGCGCGCCGGATTCGAAGAGTAAATCCCAAAAGAGAAGCCCGAAGAGCTGCGACCAGACGAGGTTCTCCGTATGGAAAGCTGCTTCGCCCTTCCGGATGAGAAAAGACGCAACACCCGCCTCAGGTCGGTCGCGGTTCGTTTCGTCGATCGTGAAGACAGTGGCGCTGCGGAGCAACTCGGTAAGGCGTCCCACTTTTTTCTGCTGAAATTTTCGCTCGTAGAAATCCTCGGCAAAAAGCAGTTCCGCATCGCAGGAGGGATTTTCGATCATGCGGGTTAGTTCCCGTTTCGCGTCGTCCAATTCGCCCCGCTGCACGAGGAGCCTTGCAGTGCGCTCTGTGGCGGGGAATTCGTCGGAAAAACGATAGACACGGAGGGCGTCGTCCCGTTCTTCACAGCGCTCCAGTTCGCGCCCTAACCGATGCACT
>CAZOUP010000098.1:0-19391 GCA_964583035.1 uncultured Akkermansia sp. | reverse complement strand
ACCGACACGACGATGTTTGATCGCATTGAGGACTACCATGGCGACTACTGGACCACGACCGACTACCGCGAAGCGTTTGCGGATAAAGTGGGCGACTTCGATGCCGTCATCGTCGATACCCCGGACTTTCACCATTGCCCGATGATGGTGACCGCGCTCCAGCACGGGAAGCATGTTTATGGACAGAAGCCACTCGTTCATCAGCTCGACGAACTCCGCATCATCCGCGAAGCGACCGCAGCGCGCCCTGAACTCTACACGCAGATGGGCAACCAGCGCGCCTGCACCACGGGCCGGATGCAGGCGACGGAGATTTTGAAATCGAACCAGCTCGGTCGTCCTGTTGAGGCCCATATCTGGCTCGGCGGGATGAGCCGTGGCACCTACTTCGTTGATCCATGGAGTCCGATCACCGAAGGCACCGCGATCCCTGAGACCGTGAAGTGGGATCTCTGGAATGGACCTCTTGCCGAAGCGCTTCCCTACAGCGAGGACCTTCATCCACGTCGCTGGCGCTCCTACTGGGAGACCGGGGGCGGGATGCTCGCGGACTGGGGCTGTCACGTCATCGATGTGCTCTACTTTGCCTATGACCTGGCGCACCCCGAGTCGGTCATGACGAAGACGCCGAAGCCGGCCGGTGTTTGTCATTCGGGTCAGAATGAAGCGACAATCACCTATCCGGGTGGTGACAATTTTGTGAACGACAAGTTCGTCCTCCATTTCAACGACAGCTCGATTAAACCCTCCTTTGAAAAGCTCGGCATTCCGACTCCGGGCATCACCGGCACCGCGACGATGATCGTCTGTGAGGAGGGAACGATGGTGCTTGAGCCGGGCGGAAATTTCGAAATTTATCGCAAGGGTAAACTCGTCGAAAACGAGCCCCGCCCCGAAGTCGGTCCCCGCGATCACTGGAAGGATTGGGCTGATTGCTGCCTCGGCACCGAGAAGCCGCTCTGGACGCAGTTCGACATCGGTTCACGCATCACCGAGCCGGCTCTCCTCGCGACGAAGGCAACCCGCTTTCCGAATGAAGTGCTGAATTGGGACGGTGAAAACTACCGCTTCACGAATCACGACGAAGCGAACAAAACGATCCTTTCACGAAACTACGGGGAAGGCTTCGCGCCGCCGGCGATGGGGTAGGTGACCCTCATCAGCAACGTCACTCAACCCTGTTAGGTCCGCGACCTAACAGGGTTTTCTATTTTCCCATGTCATGAATATTCGTTCCGCTCTTCTCTTAACTTTATCATTTTTCTGCGTTTCGGCTTTCGCGCAGGAAAAGCCCAACGTTCTTTTCATCGCAGTCGACGATTTGAATGACTGGGTCAGCGCCTTTGACGGTCATCCCCGGGCAAAGACGCCGCATCTCGATGCCTTTGCTGAAACGGGAGCGGTCGTGTTTCAAAATGCGCACTGCGCCGCGCCGGTCTGCGGGCCATCGCGTTCGGCTTTGCTTTCGGGGTTTCTCCCGCACCGATCGGGCATCTATGGAAACAGCCAGAACATGCTCGATTCGGAGCTGGTCCAAACCCACGCGACTTTGCCGGAGTATTTTTCAAAGAATGGATACCACAGCCTCTCGATGGGAAAGATCTTTCATGCGCATCAAACTCCGAACGGGGCCGACAAGGGGCAATGGGCGTTTGATGAATGGCACGAAACCAAAGCTGGCTCGGGCGTGGACCGGACGGCGCTGACCTCGCGGGACAAGAATCTCATCGCGGGCGAACCGGGGCCGCCCTCGAAGCACACGAAAGGCGGCGGCTCGGAATTTTCCTGGGGACCGACGCGAGGCCCGAAGGAGGAAACGAGCGATTTCCAGACCGCACTCTGGGCGGCGGAACAGTTGCAGGGCGAGCACGAAAAACCGTTCTTCATCGCGGTCGGGCTTTCGAAGCCGCACCTCCCCTTCTATTCGCCTCAGGAGTTTTTTGACCTTTATGATCCGGCCGATTTTAAGGCGAACGAAATTCGGGAAGACGATCTCGATGACATTCTGAAGCCGAACGGGAAGCCAAAATTCACCCCGACGCCGGACTACCTCTGGCTCAAGGAAAATGGACTCATCGACGAGGCGGCGCGCGCCTACATGGCGGCGTGCAGTTACGCCGATGCCTGCCTCGGCGTGATCTTCGAGGCGCTTGCGAAAAGTCCGCACTACGATAACACGATCGTCATGGTCTGGGGGGACCACGGTTGGCATCTCGGGGAAAAACTGCGCTATCGCAAAGTGACGGGCTGGAGCGAGAGCACACGGGTTCCGCTCATGGTCAGGCTGCCGGGGATGGAGGGCCGTGAGGACAGTGCCCGTGCCGTGAACCTCATCGATCTTTATCCGACCTTGATTGACCTCTGCGATCTTCCTGAAAAACCGGAGATCGATGGCCGTAGTTTTGCGCCTTTGTTAGACGATCCGCAGCAGCCGTGGGATTTCCCCACGATGACGACGATGGGAGAAGAGGAAGCGTCGGTCGTCGATGAACGCTGGCGCTACATTCGGTATGATGACGGGACTGAAGAAGTCTACGATATCGCCGCTGATCCGATGGAGTGGACGAATCTGGCGTCGCAGGATTCGGCAGAAATTCAGGCGGTGAAAGCGCGCCTCGGCGCGGTGATTCCGAAGACCTTTGTGCCGGGCATCGAAAAGCAGACGCCGGGGGAGAAAGAGAAAGCGAAGCGCTCAGGAAACGGGATCGACGGGACGTTGAAAGCCGGGCGCGATTTGGAGCGGTTGCGGTAAGGGTGCGGGTCGACTTTTCAGCTCGCAATCAGCGCCTCTGAGCTGACGCCAAAGACGGGGTGCCCTACCCGTCTCCCGATCTGGCGCCACTACTGCGCCTTCACCGGAGTCATCGTTTCTTTGCCCTGTACGGCTTTGCGAACTTTCCGGGCCCAGGACTGCATTGCCATTTCGGCCTGGCCGTATTTGGAAAGGCTGCCAGGCTGAAGCTTTCCGCCTTCGAGGCGATCCACCATTGCGTAGAGTTGACGACGTGAACGCGAATCGAGGACTTCGATTTCGATTTGGGCGGTGCCGGCGCCGAGAGCTTTGGTCTCGCCCTGGAGAGCCTGGATCCCGGTCGCGGCGAGCCCGGCATAGGGCATGTAGTTCACCGCAAAGAGCGCGGGGTTGCTGGGTTCGAGATCGGTCAGCGCCGCGCGAATCGTCATCGTCGCAGAGCTGCGGGAAGTGGTGATGGTGTAGTGCTTGCCGAATTCCAGCTCGAGAATGTCTTCAAATTTTTCGGCGAGGACTTCGGCCTCCTGACGGCTCGCTTTTTTGACCTTGGGATCGGTGCTTTTCGGAAGAATGACGCGGATGTCTTCGATGATGACCCGCTCGTAGCGCTTGAGCCGCTCCGGGTCACCGGCTTTGACGAGGGCTTTGTTTCCAAAGGCACCGACATGTTCCTCCATGCCGCGATAACTGCTCAGGTGATTGCTTTGATCCGGTTGGCTTGTTTCGCAGCTAATGAGAAATCCGAGGGGAAGGAGAAGCAGGAAAAGTCGCGCGCGCATTGGATTCGGTCGTCTCAATTCTGAGAGGCCGCAATTGAAATCTCTGCCGCGTACGCTCACCACTGCGGCTGGGGAATGCCTTCGAGCGTCCATGGCTCGCGTCCGAATTCGAAGGCACCGATGTCGGGAGCTTTGCCTTCGAAGGCCTCACCCAGTTCGACTCCGCGATCCACGACGAAAGCTTCGGTATCGACGGGATACCAGAACGGTCCGGGCTTCTCTCCATTTCGCGTTACGCCCGGGTCCTCATCGACGAAGTTGCCGTCGGGAACCTGCGTCAGGTTCACGAGAAGGTTTCCGACGATGTCCAATTTTGAGAGAATGTCAGGATTATCCGGGGCGAGCGAACGGGGCTGTGACCAGGCCGCGACAACGAGGTTGTTTTTGAAAACCCAGCCGTTGAGGCGCTCCGCTTTTCCGACCCCGAGAAGGCTCCCGGTTCGGGGTCCGGCGTCGGCGCAGAAGATGGAGTTGTGGTAGACGGAGATGTTTTCGGCGAGGCCGTTATTCATCCAGATAAGAGCGCTGTCCAATCCTGCTCCCGGTCGATTTCCCATGGCTCAAAAGAGCCAGCACTCTCCGTCTCGCTGGCTTTCGAAATTCATGGTAGCGTTTACGCGGATGGAAGGAAAGATACAGGCCTGGTTGATCGGGGTTTGCTGCATGGCAAACGCCTCTCTTGGCGCCGCTCCGGAGACAGCAAAGACAGTTCGCAATGTCGATGCGATCCGGAAGCTCACTTACGAAGAGGCGCGACTTGCGCCCTCGGTGCAGATTCGCGTCACGGTGACTTCTCATCTCGATAGCGGATTTGATGCTCAGGACAACTCCGGCGGAATGTTTTTTCAGCTCGATGGGCAGGAAATGCCGAAACTCGGGGAGTCGGTTGAGGTTTGGGGCAATGTCACGGGCGGTTTCTATGGGCCTTATGTCATTGTGGATGAAATGAAGAGTCACGGTGGGGCTGGACAGCCGAGGCAACTCTATTTTCGACCGGATTTTATCCAAACAGGCCTCGGTGATAACCGCTTGATGGAAGTGGAGGGTCTCCTCGTTGATGTGAGCTTTCCCACCGACAATCGAAACGGGGCCGGCCTCCTCGTGACCGGTGAGAACGAATTGACGATTCGTTTTCGGAATCATCATCGTGACTTTGATTTGAAGCGTCTCCAGAAAGTGGTGGGGACCTCGGTGAAGCTCAGAGGGACTGGGGCGCCGCTCTTCAATGACCGTCGACAGCGGATCGGGTCGGACATCATTTGTTCGAGCATGGAATATATCGAACTGATCGAGCAGCAAAGAGAGGCCCCGGTCGTGACCCTCGATGAGATCGGTCGATGGGATTCGCGGAGGACGAAGCCCGGTCTCGTCCAAACTCAGGCAGTGGTCACGCTGGTCGAGGGACCGGATTCGCTCATTGCGCAAGCCGGGGAAGCGGGGGCGCGTATTCGCACGCTACGGCCTCATGGGGCAGTCGTGGGGCAGTCTCTTGTGTTTACGGGACTCCCGCAGACGGAAGGTTATTTTGTCGGGCTTCGCTATGCTCAAACGGCGGAGGATCCCGAGTTGGTGATCGAAACTGAGCCAGTGCTTGATGAATCACCGATGGCGCGAACTCAGGCAATGCTGCTGGTGAAGCTGCGGGGGCGGCTCATGGAGCAGCAGGGCCGACTCCTCAGTCTGCAGCAGGGGGATCAACTCATCCCGGTGCGACTTCCGGAGAATTTCGAGAGGGAGACTTTGCCGGCGCTCGGTAGTGAAATTGAAGTGAGCGGAGTCAAGTTGGTCGAGGCGGACGAACGCGGTCAGGTACGTTCGATCACCGTCGCGACCCGGGGAGGAAACGATTTGCAGGTTCTCGCGATTCCTTCTTGGTGGACGCCGCAGCGGTATCTCATCGCCATTTCGATTCTCGTCTCGGGTGTTTTATTGATTTTGATCTGGTCGCTCGCGCTGAAACGCCGGGTCTTGAAACAGACTGCGCTGATCGAGAGCCAGCTCGTTTCCAACGCGGCGCTGGAAGAGCGAAACCGCATCGCGCGGGAGCTGCATGACACTCTCTCGCAAGGCTTTTCCGGAGTCGGCTATCAGTTGGCCTCGGTGAAAAACCATCTCACTTCTGACCCGGAGCGGGCTCTTGAAAAACTCGACACCGCCCGGCTCATGGTCGAGCACAGTCTTGCCGAGGCGCGAGATTCGCTCAGTGGGCTCCGGATTCCGGCGGCGGCCGATTCACTGAAGTTCCCCGAAACGACGATCGCGATTGCGCGGGAACGCTGCGAGGAGGCGGAGGTGCAGTTGATGGTGCATCACACCCTGGAGTTTGATACCTCGACGCTCGAAGCGGAGACTGCCTACGCCTGTCATCGAATTTTGCTTGAAGCGGTCATGAATGCGATTCGTCACAGCGGCGGCGACTGCGTCGGGTTTGCGACCGGGGGCACGGACGGGGAATTGATTTTCTGCATCAGCGACAACGGCCACGGATTTGATCCTGCGATTAAACCGGCGGGCCATTTTGGAATTCAGGGGATGCAGGAACGGGCGAAGCAAATCGAAGCCGACCTTGCCGTTGAATCTTCATCCGAAGGGACCCGCCTCGCCTTGACCCTGACACGACCTCTTTTATGACTGACACGACCAAAAAACTCCGCCTTCTTCTTGTTGATGATCATCTCCTCGTTCGTCGAGGCCTCGCCAGTTTGTTGGACGACGAAAGCGATCTCACCGTCGTTGCCGAAGCAGGAAGTGGCGAGGAGGCGATTGCTCTCGCCGCCGAGCATCGTCCCGATGTCATCATTCTCGACCTGCGTCTCCGTGACATGAGCGGGATCGAAGTCGCTGCTGAGTTAAAAGGGCAGCGGATTTTGATGTTATCCAGCTTCATGCAGGAAGAGGATGTGAGGCGTGCCTTTGAGGCGGGAGTGCTCGGCTATTTGTCGAAAGACAAAAACAGCGAAGAGTTGCTGAATGCGATCCGCGCTGTGGGGGGCGGCCAGCAGTATTTACCACCCGAGATTTCTCTACTCCTCGCGAAGAGTGAGTGGAGCGCCCACCTCACGGATCGCGAGTTGGAGATTCTGCAATGGATTGCTCGCGGTCGGGCGAACAAGCAAATCGGGGAGGAACTGACCTTGTCAGAGAACACGGTGAAGAATCACGTGAAATCGATTTTGTCGAAGCTCAATGCCAAGGACCGGACTCATGCGGTGACCGAGGCCCTGAAGCGTGGTTTGTTTCAGTTGCGGTGAAGGGTTGTTGAGCTTCCGAGCGTTAGGAGGCTCCCGCCTTCTCGACGAAATCTCACTTTTCCCAGAAATACGTCCGTAATGAGGGTCTTCACGGGGACAATTACCCCGTGTAAACTTGGTGACTGCCTTCGGGTGAACGCCTCTCATTCATGGATCCATTGAAAAATCCCAGCGACCCCCGTCCCGATTTCGAGGCATTGATGGAAAACGTCAGGCCACGCGTGCGGGCCTTTCTGCTTTCCCTCACCGGCAGCGAGGCAGCCTCCGAAGACCTCACGCAGGAGGTGTCTCTCATTCTCTGGGAAAAACGGGAGGAATTCGATCCTTCCGGCGATTTTCGCGCCTGGGCCTTTCGGATCGCGTTTCTCCAGGCGCAGAATTTCCGCCGCAAGATGGCGCGGCAAAACAACCGCGAGCTGCCGGGTGACGATCTCTTTGATCAAATCGCCGAGGTCACGCAGGAGCGCCACGGTCGCGATGATGAGGAGGAAAAACGCCACTCCGCCGTTCTCACCTGCCTCGGGAAACTGCGTGAGGCGCACCG
Source organism: uncultured Akkermansia sp. (assembly GCA_964583035.1). GTDB lineage: Bacteria > Verrucomicrobiota > Verrucomicrobiia > Verrucomicrobiales > DEV007 > Arctic95D-9. The sequence continues at coordinate 12,065 of CAZOUP010000098.1, read as the reverse complement.
CGACCTCGTCCTGCGTCGTTATCAGGATGAACACTCGCTCGAACAACTCAGCAGCGAAGCGGGCATCAATCGAAACGCGATGGCCCAAAAACTTTTCCGCCTCAAGCGGACCCTTCTCAACTGTGTCGAAAAACAACTCACGATCCTCAACCGTGAAACCTCAGCGTCATGACTCAAGACAACGACTCTCAAGATTTTCAATCCATTCTCGCGGCGCTCAATGAGCGTGAGCTCACCGAATGGGAACGCGAGCGGCTCTGGGAACTCCTCGAAGGAAACCCCGACCGCATCGCCGAGTTCAGTGATCATTGTTTCGTCGGATCGCAGATCCAGTCGATCAGTGATGAGCAACTCGTCGCCGCCGGGATCGAGCCTCTCCTGCGAAATGTCGTCGCGATGCCGATGTCAGGAGCAAATACTTCCCGTTTTAAAATGTGGCCTCTCGCTGCAGGGATCGCCGCTGCGGTCGCCGTGCTCGCCTTGGTCCTTGGCGGGAAGAAAGACGAAGCCGCTCCCGAGCCGGAAGTGATCGCGGTGGTCGAACCCGCTCCGCCAGCGAAAGAAATTGTCGCCACGCCCGAAACGGGAACGATCCGCCACGCGAACCTTTCCCTCGACGATCCCAACGACGAAGCGGTCGCTCTCAGTGGTGCCGCCGCGCTCGCGAACAGCCGGACTCCCCGGGGAGGACAGCCGGAAGGAGCCGCCGCCGTTCCCGAGAAGATTTCGTTCAACCATCACGTGCGCCCGATTCTCTCCGAGAACTGTTTCTATTGCCACGGCCCGGACGAAAACACACAGGAGGCGGGTCTCCGTCTCGATATCCGCAAAAACGCGACCGAGGATCTTGGTGGTTACTCCGCAATTGTGCCGGGGAATGCGGAGGACAGTGAGATCTGGCAGCGAATTCTCTCCGATGATCCCGATGATGTCATGCCCCCGCCTGAGTCGCACCGGACTCTCAGTACAGCAGATAAAGAGATCCTCCGCCGCTGGATCGACAACGGAGCCGAGTATGAGGCGCACTGGTCTTTCATCCAGCCCGAACGTCCCGAAGTGCCTGAATTGGAAAATGACTGGGTCCGCAATCCCATTGATGCCTTCATTCTCAACCGCCTCACCGAAGAGGGGATGGAGCCGAACCCGAAAGCTCAGCCCCGTGCATTTCTCCGCCGCCTCTCGCTCGATCTCCTCGGCCTCCCCCCGACGCAGCCGGAGTTGGCCGCCTTTGAAAAAGCGTATCAGGACGACCCTGACAAAGCGACAGAGGAAGCCGTGACCCGTCTTCTCGCCTCGCCGCATTTTGGCGAACGCATGGCTCTGCCTTGGCTCGATGCCGCCCGCTACGCGGACTCGAACGGTTTCCAGCAGGACGGCAACCGCCACCAGTGGCCGTGGCGTGACTGGGTGATTGATGCCTATAACAATAACATGCCATTTGATCAATTCACGATCGAACAGGTCGCCGGCGACCTCCTTGAAAATCCGACGCAGGACCAGCTCATCGCGACTGCTTTTAACCGCAATCACATGCTTAATGGCGAGGGCGGTGCGATCAAAGAAGAGCAGCGCATCAATATCGTGATCGACCGCGTCGACACGACGGCGACGACCTGGCTCGGTCTCACGATGGCCTGCGCCCAGTGTCACACCCACAAGTATGACCCGATCACCCATGAGGAATACTTTCAGTTTTTCGCCTTTTTTAATAATGTCGATGAGACGGGTGGAGTCGATAAACGGTCCGGCACCGGTTGTGCTTTCGGCAGTGGTGCGACGGTTCAGCTTTCACGACCGCTTCTCAGCCTCCCGACCGTAGAGCAACGTGAGAGACAACAGGAGTTGGGTGAGAAGATCAAAATGCAGGAAGCGATCATTCAAAAGCAGCTTCCCAAAGTGGATCCGAAACGGCGGGAGTGGGAGCAAAGCTTCACGCTTGAGCAACTCGTCGATCGGACTCGCTTCCGCGGGAATGTCTCCAGTTTTCTTCGGAGTAAGGAAAAAGATCGCAACGCCAGTCAGAAGCGTGAGGTGACGGAATTTTATCTCCACAAAGGTGACCACGGAAACCAATTGTGGACTTCGCTGGGAGCGGAGGTTTTTAAGCTCCGCGAAGACCTTCGCAAGACCGGCGAGGAAATCGTCGAAGTCATGGTCATGGGAGACAATGCGCCGGACAAGAGCCGCGAGACGTTTATCCTCGACCGGGGCGATTATCAGGCACCCACCGAGAAAGTCAGTGTCGGGACGCCATCGTTCCTTCCTCCGATGAAGGAGTCCGCATCCCAAAATCGTCTCGGTCTCGCGCAGTGGTTGGTTGATGGTGAGAATCCCCTCACTGCCCGCGTCGTCATGAATCGTCTCTGGGCGCAGTTCTTTGGCGTCGGGATCGTGAAGACTTCAGAAGACTTCGGGGTTCAGGGCGAGCTGCCGAAGCATCCTGAATTGATCGACTGGCTCGCGGTCGAGTTTGTCGAGTCAGGCTGGGACACGAAGCATCTCATCAAGCTCATTGTGACGAGCTCGACCTACCGTCAGAGTTCCGGGTTTACGCCAGAGAAGTTGGAGCGCGATCCCGAGAATCGACTCGTCGGACGCGGCGCACGGGCGCGCCTGCCCTCGATGCTGCTGCGTGATCAGGCGCTCGCGGTTTCCGGTTTGTTGGAGGACGAGATCGGCGGTCACCCTGTTTATCCCCACCAGCCGGAGGGGCTTTGGAAGGACTTCTCCTTCGGGAAAATCAGCTACCCTCATCAAACGGAAGCGAGCCAGCTTTATCGTCGGAGTGTCTATAGTTTCTGGCGCCGGACCTCGGCACCGCCGAACATGTTCGACAGCTCTTCCCGACAGGTCTGCACCGTGAAGCCCTCGACGACGAACACGCCGCTCCAGGCGCTCACGTTACTGAATGACACCACCTACGTCGAAGCGGCGCGGGCCCTCGCGCGGCGCATGATGCAGGAAGGCGGGGACAGCATCGATGACCGTCTCGACTACGCCTTCCAGCTTGCGACCGGTCGCTCCCCTGATGAGCGCGAGCATCAGCTTCTCATGAATGGCTTTGAGCGAAGCCTCAATGAGTTCCGCAGTTTTGAAAACGATGCCGCCGAGTATGCTGGAGTCGAAAAAGCAGACACCGTCGTCGAGCTTGCCGCGCTGACGCGGATGGCTCAGGTCATTTTAAATCTCGATGAGACTTTGAACCGGCCCTGAAAAATACCCAATTAACTAAATACCCAAGCACCGAAAGAATGACGAAGCCAGAAATCCAAAAAACCGAGCCTTCGAACTTTTGTGATTCGGGCTTCCTTAGGTCTTTGGGTGTTTCGTCATTCGTCATTTTCCCCACTTCCTCATGAGTTTTGATCAACATCTCCAACTCTCGGCGAACCGCCTCACCGAGACCCGCCGTCAGTTTTTCGGAAAATCTGCGACCGGGATCGGCGCGGCGGCACTGGCTTCTCTCATCGGAAAAGAGGGCCATTCGGCTGAGACGCTCGCGCGCTACGGATCCGGCACCGCGAGTTTCCCGACTCACACCGCAAAGGCGAAGCGGGTCATCTATTTGATGCAGACCGGCGGGCCTTCGCACCTTGATCTTTTCGACTACAAACCGGGGATGTATGCCCGCCATGGCGAGAACATTCCGGATTCGGTTCGCGCCGGCGTGCGTCTCAGCACGATGACGGGGAACTACGACAAGTATCCGGTCCTGCGTCCGCTCCAGAACTTTCAGCAGAATGAAAAATGCGGCACCTGGATGTCTGACATGGTTCCCTACACCCGGGAAATAGCCGACAAGATCTGTGTCATCAACTCGATGAACACCGAGGCCGTCAACCACGCGCCGGGCGTGACCTTTTTCACGACCGGTCATCAGCTTCCCGGTCGCCCCAGCATGGGCGCCTGGATGAGTTACGGTCTCGGTTCCGCGAGTGAGGACCTGCCATCTTTTGTCGTCATGTTATCGCGGGATAAAGAAAACTCCTGCGGTCAGCTTTTCTATGATTACTACTGGGGCAGTGGCTTTATCCCCAGCAAATACCAAGGCGTGAAATTTCGTGGTCAGGGTGATCCGGTTCTTTTCCTCTCTGATCCGAAAGGTCTCAGTCGCGACATGAAGAAAGGTCTCATCGATGATGTCGCGGCGCTCAATCAGGAGCACTACGCGGACGTCGCTGATCCTGAGATTCAGACCCGTATCGCGCAGTATGAAATGGCCTACCGCATGCAAACGAGCGTGCCGGAACTCACGGACTTGTCCGATGAGCCGCAGCATATTCTTGATATGTATGGGCCGGATGTACACCGCCCCGGATCTTTCGCGCGGAACTGTCTCCTCGCCCGTCGCCTTGCTGAGCGCGGCACCCAATTCGTCCAGCTCATGCATGCCGGTTGGGATCAGCATCAGAACATCCCGACACAGCTCGCGGTGCAGTGTAAGGACACCGATCAGCCGAGCGCCGCGCTGGTGAAGGATCTCGAACAGCGGGGACTCCTCGAAGACACTCTCGTGATTTGGGGGGGAGAATTCGGCCGCACGCCTTTCGGTCAGGGTGACATCAATAACGAGCTCAAGCATGGTCGCGATCACCACGGCGCCGCCTTCTCGATCTGGATGGCCGGTGGCGGTGTCCAGCCGGGGAAGGTCTACGGCAAGACAGATGACTACGCCTACAACATCGTCGATGGAAAAGTGCACGTGCACGATTTTCATGCGACTGTGATGCATTTGTTAGGAATCGATCACGAGAAATTGACCTATCGCTTTCAGGGAAGACGCTTCCGGCTTACAGATGTTCACGGACATATTGTGAGAGACATCTTGTCGTAGCGAGTCGGCACTCCAACCTCTGAAAACGGAAGCGATCTGTGGTAGGATACCATCATGAAAATTCCCGTCTCTCTCTTCGTCGCCGCTTTTCTCTTTCTCACTGGATGCAGTGAAGCACCGCCTGAAGAAGCGTTCGTTCCGCCGCCGGTTGGGATTCTCGACACCGGTGAGTATCTCGTGACCTTGCACAGTACGCCCGAGAGTCCGGTCTACAGTTTGGAAGACAAAGAGGGCAATCTCGTCGCGCGTCACCTCAGCCGCGAAGCCTTCGCGAGTCAGTTCCCCGAGGTCTTCAAAGAAATCAGCTCACTCTGGGCGGGGAATGAACGAGGGACGCTTGAAGCGGATCCGATGAAGCGGGTCATCTTTGAGGATCTCCTGAGGTCGAAGTAGTTGATGGGACGGCGGCTCTGTCTCTGTTTTTTGTGAACCACAGAAACCAAGGCAGCGCGGCCTCAGGACTTCGGCTTTAGAAAAAGGACCTCACCTTTCGTGACCCATCGTTCCATCAGTTGGATGCGATACCAGCCGTCCTGGTTGGGCGGATTCACCCGAACCCCGGAACAATCTCCGAATTCTTTGAGATCGTAGTCACCCCACGTTTTGCCGAGGTCAGTTGAGAAAAGAATGCCACAATCCGCAGGATCGGCATTGCCGTAGCGGGGAATAATCATCGTCTCTCCATGAATCGTCATCACCGCCATTTCGTATTTGGCGGGGAACACGAGTTGGTGTTTTGACTTGTCCGGAATATCCTCAGGGTCGCACGAGAAAACGCCACGGTCGTGAACCTCGCGCAAGGTGATCGGCCCATTCGCATCGGAAACCCAGTAGGCGCGGCCATCGACAAAATTGATGCCACCGGATTTATATCGGGAATTGCCGTCCGAGGAAACGATCACTTTCCAATCCCACGTATCGGTCGCGGCCTCGTAGGTGCCCCGCAGCCAGTGGCACTCCTTGCCAACTCCGATCTCGCGATCCTTATCCCCACTGCAGGCATAGAAAGTGTTGCCCACTGGATCGTAGGAGACCGAATGTATATGTCGGCAAACGACAGGATTCTGCGAGTCACCGACCCACTCCGACGAAGGCGCACCCTGATGTTGAAAGGCCGGGTTTTGGCCAAAGGCATAGGCGATCTTGACCGTTTCACCGCCATCGATTGAGTAGTAGATATTCTGCGGAGTCGGGCCGGTTCGGACGTTGCAATAGTTGCCCCAAATCAGCATCTCCCGACCGGAAACCTCGAAGGTGTGAACCCCGTCCAGGGAGTAAAAGTAGGATCCTGGAACTTCGCCCTCTTGCAAGAAGTGAGGTCGATAAGGCTCCCCGTGGCGATCCTGCACCGTGAGTTCGTGGATCGATGAAAGGTCTTCATTTGCCCTAAAAATTCTGCGTTGTGTCGCGAAGATGACCCGCCCGTTCGAGAGGAGACTGCTGAATTCTATTGCCTCCGCTCCTGGGAATTCAGCCTCGTGAATCCAGTTGCCCGCGCAGTCTTCTGAGAGATAAATTTTATTTCCCCGATAGCCAAAAGCGCGATGGTCGCGCTGCGTGTCAATGAAAGGTCCATCGTCCGGAGCGAGTCGGTAGTTAAAGTGATCCGTCTCCCCGATTGATTGCCCGAGGGCCTCAAGACGACTGGAGCTGGCGAGAATCAATCCTGAAGTCGCCGTGCCCAGAAAACGTCGGCGTGTCGGATGTTCTAACGGAGGCAAAGAGGACGAATCTTTCATCATAGTGATCGCATCGTGAAGCTCCCATGAGAATTTCGCCATCCCGTCTTCGGGGTATTTTGAAACGTGCTCCGATTACAGGGCTACCTGCTCACCGCTCTGATTTCATGACTTCTTCTTACTATCCAGCGTTGGGTTGAGATTGAGAAGAGGAGTAAGAGTCTCCGATGGGGGAGTCTCCCTGATATTATCGCGAAACCAGCAAATCCTTCGCCACGAGCCCGCTCCGCCATGCTTCCGAGATCGCATCAAGACCGTGAGCGGCCCCGAGGAGCATCCCGAGAGCAAGGGCACGGGCGCAGTTGTCGCCGCCGGCCATGGTATTTTCGGAGAAGGCACGCGGGAGGTCATCCCCATGCTTGAGGGCGAGATAAATCACGGCGGGCAGGGCAGCAGGGAGCGGACAGGATTGCCCGAGCTCACCAATCGCAGCGACGGGCTCAAGCGGAAGCACCGCCTCCGCCTTTTCAAGTGCCCATGCCGGAGCGTTTTTGCGAATTGTGGCCTCGAGTAGTGCTCCGTTGGCGATGCGGTGCGCGGAGGTCGCGAGAAAGGCCGTCGCCTCCCCGGACATGCTCGAAGCATGGGTGAGCAAGGTTTGTTCGACACAGGCGTTCACGGCGTCGGCCTCCGGTTGGTCTGCGTAAAAAGCGACAAGAGGAGCGATCCGTGCCGCGCCGGCGAGTTCGTTGGACTCGCTCGCAGCTTCCGTCAGCACTTTTCCATTTTCGATATTTTGCAGGGCGGCCTTCGTCGCGTGATCGAAGTAATCCCCATAGCCCGGCCACATCGCAACCCAACTCGCCATGAAAGCCTCCGCGTTCCACGCTTGATTTTCACGGAGAAAATGAGCGAGCCGCAGCGCCTGATCGCCGACGTGACTTTGCTCACCCGCTTCCTTCTTCGGATGGTAGGAATCCGCGCCGGGAGCATGGTAGCCCGAAACATAGCCAAACTTCTGTGATAGCTCGCCGGTGTCGTAAATCCAATGAACACCGAGCGAAAGCGCATCCGCGCAGAAAGATCCGAAGAGAAGGCCGTCTTTTTTATTTTGAAAATCAGTCATGGGGAGGAGTGGGAGAGAGCAAACCAAGCCCATGGACCGCTTCGATTCAAGGCATTCCGGGAGGAGTCTCATTCGACTGAATCCCTGCCAATCCAGAGGCAGGATACGAACGTGGACGAAGCCAGCTCAAAGCCGCACCGCCCGGGGCTGTAAAAGCGCCTCTTTGGCAGTAGCCCTGCTTTTGTGTGTTCCGTGTTTTCTGTGGTCCAAAATGCGGAGGCAGTGAATCGTTAACCACGGAAAACACGGAAGCGGAGGCATTGCGCATGCTGAGACAAGGCTGATCCCACTTCTGCTTTCTCCAGGTTTCCACTCACACGAATTGGATGGAATGGGAGGTTTTCGGGTGTAAATGGATGGAGAATCTCTCGTGGGCCTTAGGCCCTTACCCCATCGGCAGCCGACAAATGAGGGGTTGGTGCTCTTGGCTCAGAGACGCCTGCGCCACAGTCGACTTTCCTCTCAAACCGTGGTATCTTTACTTGTGGAAAAGGTCGTCAAAAAGCTCAATCTTAAGGACGGAAAAGAAGCTCCTTTGTATGAGAGAGAAGAGTCCATGCGGATCTTTTTTGAACTCTTGAAAAGGGGACGCTCGTTCTATCCCGATCATGGAACTACAGAAAGATATCCGAGAATTTGTCGAGTTGCTCCTCTCCGCGAAAGTTGAGTTCCTCCTCGTCGGCGGATATGCTCTCGCCGTCCACGGGGCGCCGCGGTTCACTGAAGACATCGACTTTCTCATCCACCTCTCGGCGGAGAATGCAGATCGTCTCATCGAGGTGATCGACAAGTTCGGTTTCGGCGACCTCGAAATTGAGCGGGAGGACTTCTTAAAGCCTGATTTTATCATTCAATTGGGAATGGCCCCCAATCGAATCGACCTGCTCACCGGTATCGATGGCGTGGTCTGGGAGGAAACGTGGGATTCAAAAACGGGTTACGAATTGGACGGATTGCCGATTCATGTCATCGGGAAGGAGCAGTTGATCAAAAACAAACTCGCCAGCGGACGGACCAAGGATTTGGCTGACGCAGAGCGGCTGATGCAAGGCGGATGAGCGTCCGGCTTGTGGAGCTCCATTCGCTAAATTGAAGCGGGAAAACGCACCGCCCGGGGCCGTCCCGGCATCTCCTCGGCTTTAGCCCTGTTTCTGCGTGTTCCGTGGTCTGAAATGCGGAGGCAGTGGATCATTAACCACGGAAAACACAGAACACACGGAAGCGGAGACATATCGGGTGCTGAGACAAGGCTGATTCTCCAGCTCTCAATTCACCCGAATTGGATGGAATGCAGGTTCGTGTCATCGCCGAAAAGCGGCTCGTCGAAACAACACAAGAGGATCAGCTCAGGCCGTGCGTTGCCTCAAAACTAAGCCGCCAAAACCTCACCGAGGAGATCGTTCCTCTCGCGCCCCGTCAGTTTGGCAACGCGAGAGCAGTAACCCGTCCCTCTTGGATCTTTTAGAGCAAATGAAGCGCAAATCATGGCCGCAGCGCGAAGCGATTAATTCATGGAATCCTCAAAATCCATGTTCAATCCATGCCGAAATTTTAGAAGCACGGGTTCATATAATCCGATCAACCCCGCGGCACCCCCGTAGCGGCATTTGCCAAAAATGCCGAGTCTGCACCCATGCCCCCAAAACCATCCTTCCTAAACCGATCAAGCTCTGTCAGAGTCTGCCAAGCCATGAGAAACCTCATTCCTTTCACCCGCTTCCTCACCTTGCTCGTCAGCCTTGGCGTCATCACCACCTCGCTGAACGCCACCGAAATTCTCTGGAGCCAGTATTGCCAGCACCTCGGCAAGATGAAGCTTCTCGTGCACCTCGACACCGATCCAACCGCCCCAATCGAGGGCGAACCTGAGATCGCGACGCTCTCCCTGCGCGACACGGCCGAAGACGATTGGCAACTCGTCCAATCGCAACCGATCGATACCCTCACCGCGACGGTTCTCTTTGAAATCAACGAGTGGCCCCGTCACGAGACAAAATTCTTCCGTGCCAGCTGGTGCGATTCGGTCTGGGAGGGCACCTTCCGCGCCGAACCGAAACCCGGATCGACCCTGAAACTCGCCGGCCTTTCCTGTCACAAAGACATCGCCTGGCCGTGGAAAGAAGCGATCGGAGAATTGATCGCCCACGATCCCGATCTCGTCTTTTTCTCCGGTGATCAGATCTACGAGAACGACTACGGCAGCCCCATGTTTCGCGCCATGACGGAGGAGGAAGTCCCGAAGGGAATGAAAAACTACCTCGATAAATACCGGAAGTTCGGCGAGGCCTTTCGCGAGCTCATGCGTGACCGCCCCACGATCATGATCACCGACGATCACGATGTCTTCTCGAACGATCTCTGGGGCAGGGGAGGCGTCCGCATGAACGGTGATCGCACCACCGGCGGCTACCCGACGCATCCCGCCTGGGTCAACGCGGCCGAGTTCACCCAGACCGGGAACCTTCCCGATCCGGTCGACCCGGGCCCCCACGGTGCCGGCGTCCTTGCTTACTACACCGCGCTGGAATACGGCGGCGTCAGCTTTGCGATCCTCGAAGACCGGAAGTTCAAAAGCGCCCCGTCCGAGGTCATCACCGGGCTGATCGCTCCTCCCGGATTCGAATGGCCGAATCCCCGCACGACTGATTTTGAAATCGAAGTCGTCCTCGATCCCGACTACGACTGCACCCAACTCGATCGGCCTGACCTGCAATTGCTCGGCGAAGCGCAGGAAGCCTTTCTCAAAAACTGGTCCGACGAGCTGACGCAATCCCAAGGGATCGGCGCGGTTCTTTCCTCCAGCCCCTGGGTTCACACCGCGATGTATTCGCCCACCTCAGCCGACACCGACTCCAACGCCTGGCCGCAGTCGGGAAGAAACCGCGCCCTTAGAGCGATCGGTGATGCACCGGTCGTGATGCTCCACGGCGACGTCCACCTCGGCACCCTCGGCCGCCATGGCGTCGATGAGTTCGACGACGGTCCCGTCACCTACTCACTGCCCTCCTTCTCCTCACGTGCGAGCCGCTCATGGAAACCGATCGAGGCCGGAGAGAATCGCGAAGCCGGTACGCCTGAGGACACCGGTGAGTTTCACGATCGCTTCGGAAACAAGGTCACGATGTATGGCGCCGGGAACGGGCTCAACGGCTACGGGATCATTTTGTTCGATACCGAAAAGCGGGAGATCGACCTGCAGTTTCACCCGATGAATGAAGAGCGGATACCGATTCAGGTCGAGGTCCCGGGCTGGCCGTATTTGGAGCGGTTTTGAGGGGGGGAGAGGATCGGTCGGCGTTGTTCCAGACGGCGCTACACGGCTCCAAATAAAGGCCCGGCGCTACGCGCCTAATCCATGGGAATCCATGTCTGACCCGCCTCAGTGCGTTTCAACTGTTATGGATATCAAAGGGTAGGCAGCCAACGAATAGGCAATTTACAAAAGCTCATACATACATTAGATTCAATGTATGAAGACCATCACCGTGAATGTTTCGGAGCCTGTCTACGACGAATTCCGATCCTACGCTGCCAAAGTTGATCGCAAGGCCTCCGAATTGATTCGTGAGGCGATGGAGGAATACCGCCAGCTCCACATGAATCGCCGGACAAGCTTGCGGGATCGACGCCCGACGAGTGTTGGCGGAGCAATAGCGCCGATTACGAGTGAGGATGATATCCTTGGCGAAATGCTTGATGAGAAATCGGAAGGATGACTTATGGCCTCGACACCGATTTTCTCGTGGCTTGCGAGATTGTAGATCATCCCTTCCACCAATCAGCGGATGCGCTTCTGCAAAAGCTTTTAGCGGAGGAACACGATTTCGCGCTCGCTCCGCAGACCTTGGCTGAGTTCATCCACATCGTGACCGATCCACGCAGAATGCCGGTCCCTCTCGTCATGGCGGATGCGATCTCGCGAGCGGAGCAGTGGTGGCAAGCCGCGGAAGTGGTGCGCGTATTTCCCGATCGCAACTCCGTTTCTGATTTCTTCGCCTGGCTCCGCCAATACCAACTGGGACGGAAGCGGCTGCTGGATACGATGCTGGCGGCTTCTTTTCTGAATGCAAAGGTGACGAGAATTATTACGAATAACGCGAAGGATTATGAGGTTTTGGGGGCTTTTGAGGTGGTGGGGTTTCGGTGATTGTTGAGAAATGTGGTCTTCACAAAGAGGGCGGCAAGGGACAGGTTATTTATGACAGGGCGACAAAGTGCTCTTTCTCCGTCTCTCCAAAGATGAAGCGTCGGTCGACGAAGCGTGAGAGGCAGTGGTAGTAGCTGATCCCTTCGCCTTTGATTCGCGAATGTCGCGTGATACGAAACTGTAATTACGAACAAATTTCAGGTAAGCGTATTTTTGAACAATAGATAACCTGGTACCGTAAAAAGATCGTTCGGAGGAGTCGCGCGAGCCCGAAGGGCG
>CAZOUP010000097.1:14901-19674 GCA_964583035.1 uncultured Akkermansia sp. | reverse complement strand
TCACCGGGAACAGACAACTCAGCAGAGAAGTCTTTAACTTTTTTGACGCGAAGATCAGCCATCGGATTCGTGAAATGAAGAGGAATTTAAAGTGTCTCGCGCAGCTCGCGGGCTTCGGACAGAAAGCCGCGTAGTTGTTCCCTGTCAAGGTTATCCAGCGCCTCTTTCCAGATTTCGAGATCCTGAATCAACTTGCCGAGCCGCTCCGAAACCGCCGCCTGGTTATCGCTCAAAATCCCGGACCACATCTCCTCGGGACCACCCGCGACCCGCGTCGTGTCGCGGAAACCACCTCCACTAAAGGCCCCGGCCTCAGGCACATCTCCGAGGACCGAGCGGGCAAGAGCCGCCGCGACAAGATGCGGCAAGTGGCTGATCGCCGCGACAATCTTGTCATGGGTCTCTGCATCGCGCACGGAAACGATTCCGCCGAGGGATTCCCAAAATTGTGTCAGCCGCGACTGATCCGACGTCACCGAACTGCCCTCGCCGAAAGGGGTCAAAATCACGGAGGCATTCTGGAAAAGATTGGCTTCAGCAAAGTCGAGCCCCTTCTTTTCCGACCCGGCCATGGGATGGCTTCCGAAAAAACGCCCCCCTTTCTGAACTGCGAGCGGCGCAACCTCTCTCATGACGGAACCTTTGACACTCCCCACATCGGTCACGAGAGAATTCTCCGTCAAGATCCCGTCGCCGATCGAAGAAACGACGTCAGCCATGAAACCGGTCGGCATCGCCAAAATGATGAGATCAGCACCCGCAACTGCCCCGTTAAGATCATCGGAAACGAGATCGATCTCCGCTTCATCAGATCGCAACTGGTCGCGAACTTCTGAGCGCCGCGCCCAGGCTTGCAGCCTGATCCCCGGCAAGTACTCCCGGGCCGCCCTCAAGACAGAGCCACCAATGAGTCCCGGCCCAAGGACGGACAGGCAACCGAAGGAATCTCCGTCGGCAGTGCTCAGGGGACTTTGAAGTAAATTTTCTTACCGGGATTGTTCGGATCCGGAATCTGAACCTGAGTCCCCCGCTTCAAAGGCTCGCCGGTTGGATTTCCGGCAGAATCATATTTCTCAACCGAAATAGGACCGAGAGAAGAGTTTGCTCCCGGCAAGGTAACGACAAGAGGATCACCCGGGACACGATTCGCGAACTCCATTTTAGCGCTCGATGGAGGCCCGCTTGGCTTTGGCGGCTCAGGAGCAGCGGGAGTTTCCGGAGGCGCTGGCGTGGTCGTCACCGTATCGCCCGGCTGCATATCACGAACTTCCCGTGAGCCCGGAGTCGCTGGCGGAGGAGGAGGCAAGGGCGCACCGGAATCGCCCGAATAGCCGAAGCGGCCCCCGGTCGCATCAGGAGGAATCGGCTGGCCGTCGGGGCCGATGGGATATTCCGAAGGCGGCACCTCAGCAGGCGGCATGACCGACCCGGGATTATTACGGGTTTTGCAAGCCACTCCGGAAATCAGGGGAAGGATACAAAGAAGAAAAAAACGAATGAGCGTGAGTCTCATATGAAGCGGAGCAAAAACGAAAATACTTAAGGAATGTTAGAATCTAATAAAACTTTTATGCTTCTCAAGCAGTAAAATACGCTTCTTTTCGCTCAAATCTATAAAAAAACAGGCTTTCGGTTTCCCGAAAGCCTGTTTTGAAGTCTTTTAATTGAAAAACAACGGGGAAATTAGCCCTTTAGCTTGTCGAGAACCGCTTTGGCGCGGTCGCGACCGCCAAGTCCGAGAGCGATAGCACCGCCAACTCCGAGAGCGAAGGCCGAGGCGATGATCACGGCAGTGATAAGCGTCTGGAAGATATCATTAGTGAGTGGAGAGATATTCGCTTTTTGCAAAGCCACCGCACCGAAGAAAATCAGGATCGAGATTCTCGTCACCTTTGCCCAGAATTCGCTCTTCGGCTCAATCAGCTGTCCCACAATGTTGGCAACATAGATCGCGATGCAGAAAATAATGACTGCGGCGAGAAGTTTGAAATAACCGGGCACAAAGTCCTGCGCAAGATCAGAGATGAAGCCGAGCTTCATCGTCATGATCGCCTGTGCACCGATCGTCACCAGGATCGTTGCCATCGCAACATAACTGAGGATCAGGGAGAGAGGCTTTCCGGCAACGATGCTGCCGCCGGTGTAACCGAGTTTCTCAGGGAGCTTGTCGAGTCCAATCGACTCAAGGACATTCGCGAGAACTTTCTGCACGATCGAAGCGACGAGGTAGCCGACGGCAAAGAGAACGATGCCGCTGAAGAGCGAAGGCACATAAGCGAAAATCTGATCGATCATCTCACTGATCGGAACCGAAATCTCGTCCATCTTAAGCGCACCAAGGGCGGTCGGAAGCATGATGAGAATAATCCCGAAGAAAGCAACAAGGCCCACTGAGCTCGTGATTGGCTTCTTATCACCGAGGCCGAGACGCTCATCGACCTTGGAAGCGGTCAAGACACCTTCGAGAATATTTTTCACCAGTGTCGCGAAAATCCAGGCGACGAATCCAATGACACCTGCGGCGAGAAGGTTGGGAATGAATCCGAGAATATCATCGAGGATCTCCTTCAGCGGGGCAACTGCTTCCGCTTGACCGGCAAGGCTGAGGCCGAAATACACGACGAAAAGCATGAAGAGGTAGAAGACGAACTTCGAGAATCCTTTTTCGCATCCGTCGCACTCCTGGCCGAGAAGCTTAGCGAGTTTATCGTCGAAACTTGTCTTGGAGAGACCCTTACGGACGAGTTTTTCGAGGAGGCGGGCAACGAAGTAACCGACAATGATAACGACGAGAGCAAGGATCCAGGGAGCGGCTGCTTCGAGCCCGAGGACACCGAGCCATGCTTTTACTTTTTCGAGTATTTCCATTTTTGTTTGGTTTGGTTGAGAGGAGAGCACGAAACTGTCCGAGGTTAGTCCCAGTGAGGATCGAGCCACTATCCATAAGTCGAATTGACTTTAAAGGGAAGCATCAATTTATCCAACTTCACCGGGGATCTGCTAATTTCCCTTAAGTTCCCGAAATTCCCCGCCAGTTTTCCTGACGATCTTTGACCATTCATCCGCATCATCAGCCTTCGGTTCGAAGGCGATGAAATGAATCGGCACTTCCTGCCGGAGTTCGTCCTCGATGCGCTCGACGACGTCTTCGATTTCTTCGTAGGGAACATTGCTGAATCCCCCGCCGCCACTTGGGCGCCACTGAAAACTGGCGTCGGAAATTAAAAAAATGACGTCGGGCCGCATTTTAATCGCCCGCTCCAGAATCCCGACAACACCAGTCAGATTCTGCTCCACACCCGATGCAGTCGAACTCATGCTGCCGCTCGTGACCCACTTGTCCTCGACCCACGCCGCCGCGAGTTCCTTGTTCTTTGGCGTCGCGGCGATGAGTTCATCGGTGAACGGCATGTAGTTCCCAGTGAACTGGATCAGCGAAAACTGCGAACTGATCGGCAAAGTCCCGATCATTTTCACGGTTTCCTCCTGAATTCGCTCGAGAGGAATCCCGGCTGCTTCCGCTTTGTTCACGACGCTGGCGGAGACGTCGAAGAGAAGCAAAATACGATCACCATTCGCCTTCACCCCGAAGAAGCTCATCCCCTCGCCCGTGCCGCCGCCGCCGGAGAGGCCTTGACCCAATCCGGAACCAAGCGCGGCGCTACCAACGAGTCCATTGACCTGATCGGAGATCAATTCTGACGGATCAAGCGGCAGCATTTGATCGAGGTTCACCTCGGGCATTTCGGGCAGGGCAAAATCAATCGGGCGGGTGCTGACCAGCTTGTCATTGAAAGTCGGCTTCGGGGCCATCGCCTCATGCTTCGCGACATTCATTTTATGCTCCGGCGTTTTCGGTGGAATTTTCACCACCTTCTTCATCTCGAAGCGGGCTTCGGGGCGACTGAAATGCTTGGCCACCGTCCAGAGGCCGAAAAGCACCAGTGCGACGGCGTGAACTGCGATCGAGCCAATGATGATTGAACCAATCATGGCACGACGATTTGCCTTCGCTGATTCTTCTCTCGTCTGCGGAGGTTTTTTCTTTTTCACCTTCTTCGGCTTCGGCGAATCAGAATTGAGCTGGATCGATACTTCACTCATCGTTTGCTCCTGCGAGGGTGACTCCGGTGATGCCCGCCTCGGCACAGGCGTTTAAAACATCGATCAAGCGCTGGTGTGGGACCGTGTCGTGGGGTGCGAGCGTCACGAGCGCATCAGCCTTCGCGTTCTCCGCCGAAGTTCGAAATCGGGTAAGGACACTTCGCAACTCAGGCAGCGAACTGCTTCCGGGTGAATCGAGAGCCTGTTCGTTGAGAACGACCTGCCCGTCCGGCTCAATGATAACTCGCGCTTCGTCAGGAATATCGACCGCTTCCTCCTGCGAAACCTGCCCTGGAAGTCCCATCGGAATATCGCTCTCCGGCGTGATCGGTTTCGCCGAGACCATAAAAAACACGAGGAGGAGGAAGACCATGTCAATCATGGGCCCCATCTGCATCTCCACCGTCGTGTTGCGTCTCTTCCGAACTCGTCTCATTAAAACTCTTTATCTATCCCACTCTTCTTCCTCATCCTAATCTTCTTCTTAATCACCTCCACCAGCGCGACCTAACAGGGTTGAGTCATCGATCTAACCCTGTTTGCTCGAGCCATCAGATGCGCCGGGGAACCTGTGCTCTGCCCGAAAGACTGACGTCGTTCGCTACGGCTTGCTAGCTCACCCCGTAGGTTTGAGCGTGAGCGAGAACCCTCCCCGTCTGCTCGCTCACG
>CAZOUP010000097.1:0-14801 GCA_964583035.1 uncultured Akkermansia sp. | reverse complement strand
CCCCGTCTGCTCGCTCACGCTCGCAGCTACTCAGACCGATCCAACGAAAGCTAACTCCATGCTCACCCCGTAGGTTTGAGCGTGAGCGAGAACCCGCCCCGTCTGCTCGCTCACGCTCGCAGCTACTCAGACCCACCCAAGAGGGTTGAGTCCGGCACTTAACCCTGTTCAATTCACTTTCCATAGACGCCGAAAATTAAATCAATTGCTCCCACTTCCGTCGCCATTTCCACGAACTCCCGAATCTTTTTCGTCGGGGTATTCTGGTCCGCTCTCAAATAAATTTGCAGCGGCGGGAAATCCTCAAACTTAATCTTCAAGTGCGCGAGAACCTCCCCGGTCGTCGCGGGTAAATCTCCGATGTAGTAATTCCCCTCTCCATCGATATTAATGATGTCCCGCTCCGTTCTCTCGGGTGGCACCGCACTGACCGCGACCGGCAAGCTCACCGGCACATTGAGCTGCTGCTCGGTGATTTTCTGCGTGACCATGAAAAAGATCAGAAGCAGGAAAGTTAAATCGATCATCGGAGTGATCTGAAAACTCACCTCATCCAACGGTCTTTTATGGCGTCTTGTCATTTCGTTTCCGACCGGCGTTTACTCGGCGACAGTTTCTTCCACTGCGCTCGTCGCCGCTCCCTGAAGCCGGATTTCCCCGGACAGAATATCGATCGCAAAGCTGACGTGTTTTTGCACCGTCGTCATGACGCCCTGCAGTTTATCGCGGAAGAAGAAGTAAAAGAACATTGCGGGAATTCCGACGATGAGTCCACCCGCCGTGGTCACCATCGCGATCTTGATGCCCCCGGCAAGCTCCTTCGGGTCGCCGCTGGTCGTCGCTAACTTGTCAAAGGCCTCGATCATTCCCCAGACTGTCCCGAGCAGCCCGATCATGGGAGCGAGGGTCGCGAAAATGTTCAGGTAATTGACCCAGACCATCTGCCGGTGTTCCTCCTCATCGATGGCCTCAGCGGCGGCATCCATCATGCTCGCTTTGTTCGCGAGATCCCGATCAAAATTCACTTTCAGTAAGGCCCCCGCCATGACGCGACCGTAACTGCACGAACTGGATTCACAGACGCTGTAGGCGGTGCTCACGTCACGCTCAGCCATGGCAGAATTGACGCGATCCACGAGGGTCTTCGGTGCCATTTTGTTGCGACTGATTTGAATAAAACAGTAAACCGCGACCGCAATCGTCCCGATCGAGCAAACCAGCAAAATATGCATGAAGGCCCCGCCCTGCTGATAGAGGTCGAGCGCGGAAACACTCTCGGCGACCACTTCCACCTCAGCCGCGCCCTCTTGAGAATGGGCAAAGGGCACGACAAACAGCAGTCCAAAAAGAAACAGCGTCAGGGTCAAAGCGGCGAAGCGGAATCGTCGGTGGATGGAATCAGAATTCATATTCAGTGGGTAAAAAATCGATTATTCAGCATTGGTAAGTGAGTCGAGGCGCTCCCTCGCAGGACCGGAAAAGGGAGTCTCCGGGTAGAGCTTGCCTAAATCTTCGTAGGCCGCACGAGCCAATTCAGTCTCGGCAGCAGATTCATAGACGGATGCAGCACTCATGAGGCCCCGGGCAGCAGCCTCTTCCCGCGTCGCGTGGAAGAGATGCGGCCAAAGATACTGATCAACAATACGATGATAGAGCTCGTTCCGCACTGGTCGGACCTCGTCGTCCTCGACCCATTTCGGATGCTCCTCGACGAGGGCTTTGAGTTGCGCAAAATCCGCCTCGGCGAGAAGAAACTTCACCTCGATCAGTAAATCAGGATCTTCGGTCTCACTCTGCAGGACTTGCGCTTCGCCCACTGCCGTTTCCAACTCTCCCGAGGCAATGAGGGCACGCAACCGCCCCTGCCGCGCGAGGCTTTTATCATGATCCGCCCACGCTCTTTCGATGATACGATCAAACACCGAGAGCGCCCGTGCCGCGCCGACTTCCGGGTTTTCCCGCAGGAGGGCGTTTCCAAAGGCAATCCCATAGACTCCGGCGCGGGAGCGGGGTCGGTGCAGATTCGAAAAATGAAATTCCCACCAGCTTTCCAGAATCTCAGCGCTGATGTTTTCCAAATCATTAAAGACGGCTTCTTCCCCCGTCTCAAAACCAAACTCGATGAAGTCGACCCGCTCCATCGGCAGCGTCCGCTTTGCGGTTCCCCCGCCTGGACCTCGCATTAAAAAGACGACAATGTTGTCCGTCACCGCTTCGATTTCGCAGGCGGACGATTCACCCGTCTTCAGATGAATCACATCCTGAGACTGGGCATTCACGGCAAAACCACACAGCAGAATTAAAAGCGTTTTCTTCACGACGACACCTCCTTGGTCTCAGGCAGTTCTTTCGGAAAAAGGGGCCGCAACACTTCGACCCGCCGGGCCGCCTCCTTCGCTTCCTCAAAGCGGCTCAATTCCTCGCGGGAAGACATTTCCTCGTAAGTCTCGAGGGCTTCTTTCGAGAGATCGAGTTCCTCAAGGGACTGCCCCCGGCCCCAATAGGCTCTCGCATTCAGCTCCGCGAATTTCCCGTAGGCGACGTAGACACGCTCATAGTAGACGATTGCTTTTTCGTGCTCACCGGAGGCAGCCCATGAGTCGCCGAGATGCGTCAGGGCGGTCGCTTTGATTTCAGCGGTGATGCCGGGAAGCTCAAGAATCGCCTCCAGCTCCTTCCGCGATTCGTCTTCGCGACCGGCCTCAGCCATGAGCGCTGCTTTCTCCAGCTTCACCTCACCGAGATCCACGGAGGCGAAGGCCTCGCGCTCGAATTTTTCAAAATACTCCACCGCTTTTTCCTTGTCGCCTTTTCCCACCTCGATTCGCGCAAGCGCACGATAAATCCGCCCCTTTTCAACCGTGCGCGGATGCCAACGGCGGATATCGATCAGCAAGGCTTCAGCAGTGTCGGCCAGATCCGCCGCGAGGAGTGCCTCTCCCACCGCGACGCTGATGCGCGGTGCCGTTTCTCGTGGGCTCATCCACTTGTGAATTCCGATCAGTTCGGACCGTTCGGCGATTTCATTCTCGCGACTCATGATGACCGAACGAGTCCATCCTGCCCTTGCTGCGAGGACGGCTTGATCGGAAACGGAAGCTTTCGTTTTCATGAGTTGAAGTCGGGTCATGAGATTTCGTTCCCCTTCTTCGCCCTCCGGCTCATACACTTTGGGAAGAGCCGAAAAGACATCGGTGATCGTGATCATGTCAGGGTCGTTCCCGTGTTTCTCAACCGTTTCCCAATAGACTTTCTGCGCCTCCCGATAATTCTCCTCGCGGAGCCAGGTCCATCCGATCCAGTAAACCGCTTCGGGAAGGCGTGAACTCGCCGGATAGGTTTCAACAAAGTTCTGAAAATGAGATCGCATCGTCTCAAACTCTTCGAGAAGTTTGAAGGCGTTCCCTTTTTTGAACCAGGCATCTTCGAAAAAGCGACCTGATTCTGGCCTGACACGATCATAAGCAGCAAAGCCTTCCTCCATCATGCCCTCGCCGAGCCAGGCGTCGCCCATGAGCAAATTCGACTCGTCGGTGAGCGGGTCACCCGGATACGTTTCGTTAAATTCACCCAGGAGCGTGAGGGCCTCTTCGTATTCCGCGAGAGAAAACGTGCAGACCGCGATGCGGAAGAGGGACTCTTTGCGATACTTCGCCGGATCGAAACGCTCAAGGTAGCCGGAGAGATGTTCGCGCGCCTCTTCGTACAGACCGCTGAAGGAATACGCCATCCCCGTCCAGTAGTCAGCGTCCTCGACCATGCTCGAATCGGGGTACTGCCGCTGGACCTGATCGAACTGATACAAGGTCCCTTCGTTGTCGTCCTGCTGGAGATAAAGGAAGCCCTGCATGAACATCGCCTTCGGGGCTAAGGCATCGTTGGGGAACCGCTCAACGACTTTTCCATAAGCCAACTGCGCCGCTCCGTAGTCCTCCATTTCACGGAGTGCCTCCGCCCTCAGAAAAACCACCGTAGCGAGGGATTTCCCTTCCTCACCAAAGATGGCCTCGTATTGATCGGCGACCTCGACCGCCCTGGGCCAGCGTTTGACTTCCATCCAGCACTGAAGCTGCGCGAGAGTCGCACTTTCGACGACAGAATCCGGCGGCATGCTCTCCAGCATCTCCGCCATGATCAACGCCGCCTCACGATAGCGCCCGAGTCCCTGGAACGCCATCGCGAGTCGCAACCGCAGCGCAGAGTCAAAATTTTCGATCTGCTCAAAGCCTTCCAGCTCACGATTAACCCGCTTCAAAATGGCCTGGAGCTGAAAGATCGCGCCCTGAGCGTTTCGACGTTGCTCGAGGACGGCAATCCGATCTTCTATCTCGGTGATTTTTGCCGCCTGATACTCGAGAAGCTTTTCCCTCGGCCAGATTCGCTGAAGGCAACGAATTGCCTCATGCCATTGCTCTTTTTCGAGAAAATTTGAACCCAATTTCAAGGCAAGGGTTTGAAAACTGATCACCTGGGTCATCTCCGGTAGATTCGGAAACTCGGCCTGAATCAGGTCCAGTGCTTTATCATACTGCTCAGCCTGCAAGCGGGCATAGAGCTGAAGGACGACGGCACGGCTTGCTGCTTCCGGCGCGAGATCACGAAACTTGGGGAGCTGCTCCTCGAGAAAATCGGCGGCCTCAGCGGGGAAATCCTGCTGAATGTAAAGGGTCGCAAAGAGAAGTAGCGCCTCGTAGCGCTTGAAGGGTTGATGGGATTCATCCGCCCAATAGCGGCCGAAAGCCCGCTGCGCCTCGACGAGTTCGCCAGTCGTCATGAGACAAATCGCCTGCCAGAACATCAATTCATCGCGGAGTGACGGCTCAATCCCGGGATCTTGCAGCGACTCCGCAATCCACTCGAGTGCTTCCCCAAATTTCTTTAATCCCACTTTGGAGATCGCGACGAGAGGACGATGCAATCGGGCCGCCTCTTTGGCCTCTTCCGCCTCGCCATAATCGACGATGAATTTTTCGAGTGCTTCTTCGGCCGTGGCAAAGTCGTTCGCAAGGAAAGCGTTGCGGCCCCGCTCGAGAAGCTGCGCCGGGCCTTCGCTCTCAATTACCTCAGCATCGGGGTCCGGCTCATCCTGACTGAAAAGCGAAACCGACATCGCCAGGGAAATGGCAATGAGGGTTGGCAGGCAGAATTTCATGGAAAGAGAGGAAAGCAGGATTCCAGCCGGTATGAGACACAAATCCCCCCTCTCGCGTCAACTGCCAATCCTGTTACGTGACAGCTTTGGCAGGATCTCCGGTGCCGTCAGGAATCGATGTAGCCTCGAAGCGTCTCTAGAATCGGCGGAACGTGCTCGAAGGGATCGGTGTTTTCTTCGAATTCCAAAATGACATGCCCTGCGTAGCCGCCGTCCTTGAGAATCCGGATCACCTTTTCCAAATCAGCGGGGACCTTCTCTTTTCCATCCCCGACTTTGATCTCAGTTTTTAACTGAACATTGATCGAATACGGAACCGAGGCTTCCATCTCAGCATAGACGTCCTCCGCGATGAAATTGCCACTGTCGAGATTCACGCCGACGAAAGGGTTGTCAACCGCCGTGACAATTCGGAGGAGGCGGTCAGAGGTCGTGACGCTGTCGTGGTTTTCGATCCCGAGGAAAATGCCCTTCCCCGCCGCGTATTCACCCGCCCCTTTGAGGGCTTCGATTGCATTTTTCTCGGCGTCATCCGGGGCAACACCTTTAGGATGCTTCCCCGCAAAGACGCGGATATGAGGCGCCCCCAAAATGGATGCTTTATCGATCCAGTCTTTGACGTAAGCCATCTGCTCGACACGCTCCGGGGCATCTTGCGGATGGGAGAAATTATTTCCGACGGCAGTTCCGGCAATCGAGACACCATTGATGTGAGCGACTTCGCGGCAATGAGCGAGAAAAGCATCGTCCACCTCGGGCGGGAAAAAGTAGCTCGTCAACTCAACCGAATCGACCCCGAGCCCGGCGCTGTAGCGAATGAACTCCGCCATGTCGAATTGGCGCGATCCCTCGACATAGCTTTTGTTCGCAACACCCCGTGAGTAGGCAAAATGATTTCGAAACGAGTAGGCCGCCACTCCGAGAAGAAGGCGGGAACCCTGCCGCTCATAAGGCTTGCTCACACTGAGCACGTTCTGCCAGGGGGCGAGGCCGAGCCCGAGAGCTCCCGTCATCCAATTTCTACGCGTCGTTTTCATGGAGAGAGATTCGCAGAATCGGAGGCGAAGGAAAAGAAGCAAAGCGAGACGCGATAGCGGTGCGCATTTCGGTGGGCACGCGCGGTCCCGCTTCGAGGCGGGACATACCGGACGAACAAGCGAAATGGGCCTGCGGCCACATCTCAGGTGGCTGCGTGCGTCCCGCGCGCAGAGAACGCATCCATCCTCGCAAAACACGTAAACTCCCGCCGCGCCGAGGCGCTTTAATCCAGAGCGGCGTCAAGCCGCCGCACTCCAAATTTTACGCGCCGAAAGCGCACGTCCCTCAATCCCCATATCCCTGCGGATTCTTCACGTGCCAATCCCAGGCCGATTGAATGATTGATTTCAGATCTCCGTAGTTCGGCTCCCAGCCCAGCTCTTCGCGAATTTTTAAACTGTCTGCGATCAGCGTCGCGGGATCTCCTGCGCGGCGCGGCGCGACTTCGGCAGGAATCGCGTGCCCAGTCACTTCCCGCACCGTTTCAATGACTTCCTTCACGCTAAACCCATTGCCATTCCCAAGGTTGTAATGAAGGACCTCACGATCACTGAGCGCATTCAGTGCAAGGACATGTGCCTGAGCCAAATCCTCGACGTGGATGTAGTCCCGCACGCAAGTGCCATCAGGAGTGTCATAGTCATCCCCGAACATCATGATTTTCTCGCGCTGCCCAAGGGCAACTTGAAGAACCAGCGGGATCAGATGCGTCTCCGGGTCATGGTCCTCTCCGCGAGTTTTCGTGCAGCCGGCGGCATTAAAATACCGAAGCGCGGCGTAGCGAAGCCCTTTCGTGACATTTGCCCAGTGCAGCATTCTTTCGATGAAGAACTTCGACTCGCCGTAGGGACTACCGGGAACGATCCGCTCCTCCGGCCCGATCGGAATCCGCTCAGGCTCATCGAAAAGATTTGCGGTTGAGGACAGGATAAAACGCTCCAAGCCGTTTCGCAGCCCGGACTTCAGAAGATTGGCCGCGTTTGTCGTGTTGTCCCCGAGATACTTGAACGGGTCTTCCGTGGATTCACCCACGAGGGTGTAGGATGCAAAGTGCATCACGGAATCGGGGCGGAACTCGCTCATGAGCGATTCAACGGCGGACGCATCGGCGAGGTCACCCTCAACAAATGTCGCCTTCTCATTCAGCGCAGAGCGATGACCCTGATAAAAGTTGTCAAAGACAACCACCTCGCTGCCGGAGGCGATCAAAGCATCCACGGCAACACTTCCAATATAACCGGCTCCGCCGGTAACTAAGACTCTCATGATTCGTTATCGAAATCGGAGCGCACATCTTCCCGCACCCCGGAGTTGAACGCAAACCAATCCTGCGCCCCTTTAGGAAATGGGAACGTCAAATTCAACCACCCTCCGCTGGGGCATCATCGGAACCGGAAATATCGCGAGGCAGTTTGGGACGGACTTTACTCTGTCCGGGACGGGAATACTTGCGGGCGTAGCCTCCAGAAGTCTTGAGAAAGCGTCCCGTTTCATTACCTCACTCGAAAATGCGGATCTCGAATCAGTCACTGCTTACGGCGACTATTCCTCGATTCTTGAGGATCCAGCAGTGGAGGCCGTTTACATCGCACTCCCGAACACCCTTCACTTCGAATGGACCTCCGCCGCCCTGAGGGCCGGGAAACATGTCCTGTGTGAAAAGCCGCTCGCCCTGAACTCCGCAGCTGCAGAGGAACTTTTTGATCTTGCCGCAGAAAACGGCGTTCTCCTCATGGAGGGCTTCATGTATCGCGCCCATCCCCAAACACGGCTGCTTCTTGAGACGATTTCCGGCGGAGAGATCGGCGAGCTTAAGGTCATTCAGAGCAACTTTTGTTTCAATCGTCCCGCGTCGATGGAAGATGCCCGCTTTCAGCCCAATGAGGGAGGTGGTTCACTCATGGATGTCGGGTGCTACTGCATTGATTTCGCGAGATTGCTGACCGGAGAAGAGCCAACCGGGGTGAGCGGCATTCCCCACCTTCACGAGCTGGGCGTCGATGACTACTTCGCGGGCTCGCTTTCATTTCCGGGGGGCACCCTCGCCAGCTTCGTCTGCGGCATGACAGTGACCGCCGACCAGACGACTCGCCTTTATGGCACTGAAGGATGGATCGAAATCCCCCGCTTTTGGAAAGCGGCAGAAGGGTTCACGATCCACCACCCGTCAGACGAGCCTCGATCCGTCCATCTGCCAAAGCTTGAAAGCCTCCCTCCCCTTTACGCGCTCGAAGCCGACGCCTTTGCCGGGGTAACATACGGCGCTGCGAACTGGAACCGTCCCGAAAACACGATCGCGAATCTCAAGGCCATCGAAGCGATCCGCGTGCCGTTCCGATAGGGATCCGACGGACCGGACCGATGCGACAAGGACAGGAATGCCCTCGCTTCCCCGAAGCGAGATCGCAAAGCATCCGGTCGCGACGGAATTGCCGCGCTTCGCTTGACCTTTAGGCAGCCTTTGGCTGGCTATCTCCGCTTTGCTACGGTTCCTGCCGTCGGGCGGCGGTGGGGACCCTGGCAGGACTCTTCTTCTTACTCCTAATCTTCTTCTTCATCTCATCCTTCCGCTGGAGAGTAAGAAGAAGATGAAGAGTAGGAAGAAGAGCGGAAAACACAGAACTCGGTGCGCCGGACCAATGCGACAAGGGCAGGAATGCCCTCGCTA
Source organism: uncultured Akkermansia sp. (assembly GCA_964583035.1). GTDB lineage: Bacteria > Verrucomicrobiota > Verrucomicrobiia > Verrucomicrobiales > DEV007 > Arctic95D-9. The sequence goes on along the minus strand of CAZOUP010000097.1, from coordinate 5,943 downwards.
CTTCAAAGCGACACGGCAAAGCATCCGATAGCGACGGGATTGCCGCGCTTCGCTTGCCCTTTGGGCAGCCTTTGGCTGGCTATCTCCGCTTCGCTACGGTTCCTGCCGTCGGGCGGTGATCATGCCGCCCCTCCGCGGAACCCTTCCTCCTAAGCCGCCTCTCTCCCCGAGCGGCCCTGATGATCCTGCGATGCCTGTTCCTGGCTACCCCCCATAAATTGAAGGGACTCCGCCACCACGCGGAGCTTGGAACGGTTTTGGCCCGATTTGGAATCCATCCACGTATCCAACTGCAAACGTCCCTCCACGAGAACGCTGCGCCCTTTCTGCAAATACTTCGCCGCATTCTCTGCGGTCTTTCCCCACACCGTGACATCGACGAAAGTGGTTTCATCCTGCTTTTCTCCGGTCTCATTCGTCCACGAACGATTCAACGCCATCCCCAGTTCAGCCACAGCCTGCCCTGATTTGACCCGCTTCAACTCAGGGTCACGGGTGAGATTTCCTACTAGTGTAACACGATTATAACTGCTCATGTGAACATTGTAATTAAAGTGTTCAAAAATGCAACTAAAAATCTTATCATTTCCGTTTTCCGCTTTTTATCGCTAGCGCGAAACGGCATTTGCGAATCTATCCAGCCTCACCTTAACTTAGGCTCCCTATCATCCCCCTATGGAAGCTGAGACCCTCTCGCCCTTTTCTGATTTCTGTTATCTTTTCCTGAGCATCTTGCTCGAGGGTGCTCCGTTCATTCTCCTTGGGACGCTAATTTCAGGTTTCATCGATGCCTATCTCCCTCCGGGACTGATTGATAAGTGGCTGCCGAAGAACCGCCCTCTCGCGGTGATGTGCAGCGGTCTCCTTGGCGCGGTCTTTCCCGTTTGCGAATGCGCTGTCGTCCCCGTGATCCGGCGCCTCATCCGCAAAGGCCTCCCCGTTTCCTGCGCGATCACCTACATGCTCTCGGCGCCGATCATCAATCCGATCGTGATCGTGAGCACGATGAAGGCCTTTTCCTCCTCGCTGGGGCAATTTTCGCTGCGGCAAAATGACGTGATCGACGCCTACGGCCCTGTCTTCATGACCTCGAGCCGCCTTCTGATCGCCTTCATCGTCACCGTGGGCGTCGGGCTCATCGTCCTCAAGTGCCGCCCGAAATCCATTCTCCGGCCCCAGATTCTGCCGAAAGCCGACGGCGGAGAGGCCGAAACCGACGACGGCACCCCGGATGCCACGAGGCAGGAGCGCCTCGTCCTCGCGATGCGCACGACGATGAAAGACTTCATGGAGACGGCGATGTATTTCTCGATCGGCGTCGGAATCACCGCCGTCTTCCGGGCTTACGTGACGCAGGATCTCATCCTTCTTTTTAACCAAAGCGAGGCGACCGGCATCGGTCTCATGATGATTCTCGCCTTCGTCCTCAGCCTCTGCAGCACCTCCGACGCCTTCATTGCCGCGAACTTCCCTGTCGCCCAATCGGCTAAGCTCGCCTTCCTCGTCTACGGACCGATGATGGATGTAAAACTAGTTTTCATGTATCTCACCGTCTTCCGCTCCAAGTTCGTCGTCATCCTTGCCTTTTCCCTTCTCATCGCCATCGGCTTACTCAGCTACCTCTGGATTCGTCTTTGATCCCCGCTTCTCAGAACCATGAAAAAAATTCTTCAGATTCTGTCCATTCTCACGCTCCTCACCTGGGGCGGAGTCTTCCTCTACTTCTATGTGACGGGGCGGGTTGAAAAACACCTCGACCCGAGTTTTCGCATCTACGCCCTCCTTTCCGGAGTCGGGATGCTTCTCGTCGGCGGCTTCAATTTCATCAATCGGAACCGCGCCCTCGACCTCTGCACCCACGATCACGCGCACGGTGAACCTTGCGACCATGATCATCATCACCACAGTCATGACGATGCCCACGATCATGAGCACCACGACTGCGGGCATGATCATGATCACGGAGAGTCATGCGATCATCCGCACGAGCACGAGCACGAGCACGAGCACAATCATGGCGGCGGACATCATCACCACGAGGAATCGACTTCCGGCGTCATTTTTTCTCTTCTTGTTCTCCTCGTTCCCTTTCTCTTTGCGACCGGCTATTCAAAAGACCAGTTCAGCTCTGAGTACCTCGCGAAGTGGGGTAAAATCGAGCGCCAGATGCTCCAGATGAGAATCGCGGAGCGAAATGCGGCCCGCCCTCCGTCGATCAGCTCAGTTGATCCATCCGCCAATCCCTACACGAGTGACAGCGTCGCCGGCGAAACGCCAGGCGAAGGCGATACCCCGCCCGACCGCGAGACCGCCGAAGCCAAGACCGGGGATCCGTCCTGGTCCACTTTCACTCTCGAAGACTTAAAACAAATGGTGCCTCAAAGCGACACGGGTGATTTCCTCCTCGACGTCCCTCAGATTTTCTACACCGCCGGCGACCGCGAACTCATGGAGGTGATGGAAGGAATCCCCGTCGAGACCACCGCCCAGTTGATGGAGGAAACGCTGAACAATCCCAACAACATGCGCCTCAAAGCCTTCCGTCTCTTCATCGAGTGCTGCGCGGCGGATGCTAGACCGCTCTCGATCCCCATTGATTTCGGAGCGGCACCGCCCGACTACACCGAGATGGGCTGGTATCGCATCTACGGGCAGCTTCACTACGTCCAGGAGGGTGGAGAAATGCTTCCCATCATCCGGGTAAAGTCTGTCGAAGAGACGGCCGAGCCGATGGATGGATTAATTTTCTAGGAGAGATTGAGCCATTTGCTTCAGCCGGGGTCTCATGATAGAGTAAGGAGATCCTTTCAAACGGGGGTGTACTGGTTTCGACTGATTGTTTGAAGGGCAGACTGCGTGTCGAGGTTGATCGGCTGGCCTCGTAAAAAGCCGTTCAAAAAACAAATGCAAATAACGAACCTGAACTTGCGCTGGCGGCCTAATTAGGCCTCCCGGGATTTGGCCGACGCCGGCTGAGCTGAATCCCGCTAACTTAGTCGGCTTAGTTTCCTGACGGGTGTCCGGTCAGAGCGATGAAAGGTTACAGGGCAACCGGAGAGAACGGATTCTGTCGATCGAAGCCGCCTCTTCTAAATTAAAAGATCGACTATGCATGTAGAAGTTTGTCTAACTGGCATTTAGGACAGGGGTTCAACTCCCCTCACCTCCATTCTTCGCTCGAGGGACGAGAGCGAAGAATGTCCTTCGTAGTCTTGACGAAGAATGGACCGAGTTACGTATTAATCCCGCTCTCCTCGAGCTACGAATGGCAAGCCATCATTTATCAAGAGATCCCATTTCGAGGCATGATAGCGAAGAATGTCCTTCGTAGCTTTAGCGAAGAATGGACCGAGTCACATCGCCATGTCCTTCGCGGCTTGAGCTTTCCCCTTCGCTAAAGCTACGGAGAACAGGCCGAATGGCAGGCCATCTTGTCCCGATAGTCAACCCTCCCCTCCTCCAAATCCACGAAGATCATATCGAATCACAAACCGTTTTCTCTTCCAAGCAAACCTCACTTCTGTTCCAATCGCATCATGCCCGCCCCGAAATTCGCCTACGTGTATCTTCTGCGCAGCGAATCAGATCCGACCAAAACCTATGTCGGCATGACCTCCGATCTACGCAATCGTCTCGAAGCTCACAACGCAGGAAAAGCGAAACACACTTCGAAACATTACCCCTGGGTTCTCGAAACTTATCTCGCGTTTTCAGATCACGAGAAGGCGCTCCGTTTTGAAAAGTATCTCAAATCGTCTTCCGGTATTGCATTCTCAAACAAACGACTTCGCGGTTGACGAGAATCCTTCGTAGCCTTGGCGAAGAAGGAACGTGTATCTTCTGCGTAGTGAATCGGACCCGACCAAAACTTACGTCGGCATCACCTCTGACTTGCGCCAGCGTCTCGCAGCCCACAACGCCGGAAAGGCGAAACACACTTCAAAATACCGCCCCTGGATTCTCGAAACCTATCTCGCGTTTTCAGATCAAGAGAAGGCGCTCCGTTTTGAAAAGTATCTCAAATCGTCTTCCGGTATTGCATTCTCAAACAAACGACTTCGTGATTCCCCGGCGTAGATCCAGAGACGAGAGCGAAGACAGCAGATCAAAACCGGTATCCCCGCTCCACCCAGTAGTGCCAGTCAAGAATCGCCTCGCAGGTGTCGTTGTCTATCTCGCCGACCAGCTCCATCTGTGAAAGAGGCACTGCGAGTTGGTCCTCACCAAAATCGACCATCACGTAGATATCGTGATCACATTCATCGACGTGAGCCATTGCTACAATCTCGTAGACTTTATTTTCCTTGAGAGGCGATGAGGCCTTCTGTCGCCGGCACCGCGCCCGGAACGGAAATACCAGCTCATTTTCCAGATAGTAATACCACCCGATAGCTTGCTCTTCAGGGCCGTAAGCATCCACAACCGCCCGCATCGCGATTCGATCCTCCCTGTGCTCATCTCTTTCCGATCTCTTCACCAGTTCAGATCAATCTCACGCTCCAACGGATTACTCTCGCTCCATCGCTCCTGCCGGGAGCTCGTATAAACAGTCTCTTCCTTCGGCTTCAGCATGCCGGCTTCTTCAAGTCGGCTATGAAATCCGCTCAGCCGTGGGAACTCATCGACAATCAATTGCACCGCTCTTAGAAAGTGCTCTCGATCCTCCCGCGTCGACCAGAGATCTTCGAGCCCGCGCAGGAGCCGCACCGCTTCTTCATATCCCCTGGTCTTTTTCCCGGAAACCAAAGCATGCACGCGTTCCCAAATCCCGTCCTCCCGCCGCCCCAACGCCTCAAGATACTCACGACGACGCGTTTCCTTTTTCTCCTTTTGAATCAGCGCCTCTCGTTCCGCCGCGAAGCGAGCCGCATCGGCCAGCTCACGGTAGTGAACACGCTTCACTGACCGGCTTCGCCGGGGCCGCTCGACGAAGCTCCGCAGTTCGCGTTGAAGCGCGCTCTGCACTGCAGTCGCATCCCCATCCAGCAGGCGTAAAAGATACGCCTCCTTCCTGTCGGGTGAAAGCTTGTCGAGATAGCGATCCAGCTCCTCCACGTGCCGCTTTCCGACAGGTAATGAATCACTGCGCTCTGCAGCTGCCTCGACCACCCCTTGATGGACCCCGATAAAGTCCACAACGACCCCGTGCTCGTCACCCAATTGTCCCATCCCCTCCGGAATGGGCAACGTGTCATCATCTTCCACTTCAGGATCCAACTCGCGAGCTTTAAGCCAAAGGAGAAAAAGACCGCGATAGTCACCCTTCATGAGTTGCCGATAGATCACCCCGAAAGCATCAAGCCGCCAATTGGTCTCATCATACTCGTCGTAGCCGAAATCCATGAACTCGATCCAATTTTCATCGAACCATGCCTCGACAAGGACGCTGCCGTCCTTTTCTGAAACGGTGATGACCTCTCCGACTGCGAAATCGCGCAACTCTTCCAACACAACCGTATCCACATCAAAACGGAACGCGACACGCTGAGTTCCCCAATTTGCCTCGTAGAGAAAAAGATCAAAATGACATTTCAAGACAGAAATCGGATCGTGCTTAAAGTCACCATAGTGATAGGTGATCTCCGCCGAGTTCGTCCCCACTGAAATATGAGAAGACAACTTCGAAACCTCACCTCGCTGTTTCGGGCTCAAACTCCCTCCGACCTTCTTCCACTGGTAGCATTGGTATTCACTCACAATTCGGGACGATTCACCCTCCCGGGCAAGCATGCAATATCGCAGGGACGGTAAAAAACACCAACGATCGCCTTCCTTTGATTCCCCCGGGGCCGTGATGTAATCATGGCATTCTCAAACTCGATTCGGGGAGCGCAAGGCATGCCGCAGAATTGCCAATATTGAGGCTTCAGTCAAGGAATGTTGCCTGACCCGAATGGCACGGTTTTAAGCGGCTGCACGGTAATGGCTTCGGTGCAAGATTTC
>CAZOUP010000096.1:0-19736 GCA_964583035.1 uncultured Akkermansia sp. | reverse complement strand
TCGAGTCTTTGTCCGAGGCGATTTGGAGAATGCGCTGGATGAGGCGCGTGGGTTTGGGGGTGATAAAAACGTCGTCGGAGGTTTCGAAATCAACACTCTCTAAAAGCTCTTTCTTCGCCGCTTGAGTGTGCCCGACATCTTTGTAAAACCAGATTGTCTGCGGAACAACACCGTCTTTCACATCGGAAAGATACCTCTTCAACCGAGGCATATTATCTCCATCTTCTCCCCACCAGATTCGATTGTCTTTATCCAGCTCCTCAAACTTAGATTTGGAAACCCTCCAATACATACCTTTACCAGGCCCCGAGATAACCCGACCGGATGGACAAGCTATCGGATACGTTCCATCTCCGTAATAATTTCTCGCCTGTAAATCGCCAGACGTCCATGGGCCACGTGGATCATTGTCCGTGTTTGTATACCGCGCTTTCGCTTCCTCGCCTCGCGGCAATAGAATTGGTGCCCAATTTTCTGCATTAGAGGCGTAAACAACTATGTAGTCGTGATCCTCAGAGAAGTGCCGAGCAGAATTTTTGGGCGAGAAAACCTTCTGCCAGATTGAGGTAGCCACAAAATTCCGCTTCCCAAAAATCTCATCCATCAACAACCGCAAACTCGCGACTTCATTGTCATCAATGCTCACAAAGATCGCGCCATCCTCCGTCAAAAACTGCTTCAAGAGCACCATGCGCGGATACATCATGCAGAGCCATTTGTCGTGTCGGCTCAAATCCTCGGCCTCTTTCCCGACGACTTCGCCGAGCCATTTTTTGATCTCCGGCGCCTTCACGTTGTCGTTGTAAACCCATCCCTCGTTCCCCGTGTTATACGGCGGGTCGATGTAGATGCACTTCACCTTCCCCGCATACTTCGGCAGGAGCGCCTTGAGGGCATGGAGATTATCGCCCTGGACGATCAAGTTCCCGTCGCCGCTCCCCTGTTCCCCGTGATGCGACAATTTCTCATCCGCCTCCAAGAGTCGAAAAGGCACGTCCTTATGATGACGGATCACCGCCTCTTTTCCAATCCAGTTCAGCGTCGGCATGAGAGTTCGTAGGAGAACCTGAGGGAAGCAGAAAACCGCGCCCACCGCCACCGAAAGCTTGCGTTTCAACTCTCCGGATGTCCTAATAAAAGCGTCGTTCCGCGCGTTTAAGGGAAAAGTTCAATTGAACACTCTTAGATTCTGTGCGAAATCCCCTCATGAAAATCTCTGACGTCTTTGGTGATCCTCCCGTCGGGAAGAAGTCGCCGCTTCCCAAACCGGTCTCGACCGGCTGGACGAAGAAGTTCATTGATGAGCTCGCTTCGAAGATGGCGGCGGAAGTCGGGTATCGGTCAGGAGAAGCGCTCGAGCCCATCGTTAACGAGCTCGGGGGGAAAGTCTTTACCGGAACCGTGCCCGAGACTGGCTCGACCGGCTACCTTGAGGTCGAAGAAGGCGGCGAATTTCTCATCGCGCTTTCCCCCATCCCCGGAACCTACCGGAACAACTTCACGATTGCCCATGAGCTGGGTCATTATTTCCTCCACTCAAAGCTCGGGGAAAAACCCCTCTTCGCAACCCGTCAGGCAGGCGACCGCGCCGAGTGGGAAGCGAACTGGTTCGCGGCCGGGTTCTTGATGCCTGCGGAGGAGTTTGTTGAGGAATGGAAAAAGGCGGACGGCTCAATCGGGCGCCTCATCAACCGCTATCAGCTCTCCGGCGGTGCCATCGAAATCCGGAAGAAGACACTCGAAGAGCTGGGTTATCGGTTCGGCTAGCCATTCCGGAATGCGTTTTCCCGAATCCATCTCCCGCAAGGAGTATGAGCAGATCACGCAGCGTTCGCTCCGGCTCTTCCTCAGCGTCGATATCGTGAACTCGACGGCATTGAAGGAAGAGTATCGGGAAAAGGGCCAAAGCTGGCTCGAAATCGCTCACAGCTTCTACACCAAATTCCCGTCGATGCTGGCTTCGGCACTCGATCCAAATCCGAGGATGTTCGTTTCAACGCCCGAGGTGAACCCCTGGAAAGCGATTGGAGATGAACTCGTTTTCGTCGCGCGGATTGAAGTGATGGACGAAATCCCCCGTCTCGTAGACGCTTTTCGTAGCGTATCGAACCGATGGAACCGGGATTACGAAAAGAGCGAAGTCGTCGTCAAGGCAGCGGCATGGCTCGCCGGTTTCCCGGTCGCTAATTCCGTGATCCCCGGTGATGCTCCGGAGCGCTTTGACTTCACGGGCAGCTCCATCGATATCGGCTTCCGCCTTTGCCGCTTTTCTTCCCCGCGTCGTTTTGTCATCTCAGCCGAACTGGCGTATGCGCTGACCACCCTGGAAGCTGAACTGGCAGGGGACCTTCGCTATCTCGGACGCGAGCCAATGAAGGGCGTTCTCCGAGGCCGCAGCTATCCCGTCTTTTGGATCGATATGTTTGCCAGTCCGGATCTTCCCGCTTTTGCAAAAATCGAACTTTTGGAAGAACGCGTCACGGGAGCATCACCGAAGCCGGTCAAGCCTGCGGAAACCCGGGAGTTTCTGCGGGAGTGGATTGCTTCGACTGGTGGCGGGATCAGCCTTCCGTTCCCTCCCGGTAAGGCCGACCCCCGATTTCCCATTCCTGAAAACTACGACGAACAGGAAGCCGCTAAGCTCTCCGAATTTGAACGCGAGTTCCTCTCCGAGAGCGGAATCGAAAGCAACGACGGGACCGATCCTGACGAAGATGTTTTCACAGACTTTACGAACCGACTCAAACCACCTAAAAAAGAACCATGACTCCCAACACCACCGTCTCCATCCACCCTTATTTCAAACCGCACGAGGGCAAGCTCGATGAGTTCATTGCCGGGATGGCCGTTTTTGTCGAGCGCACCTCCAGCGAAGCGGGCGTTCTTTTCTACGACTTCACCGTGAGCAGTGAGGGGATCGTCTTTTGCCGCGAGGCCTACGTCGGTGGCGAGGGAGCACTCGCTCACCTCGGGAATGTCGATGATCTCCTCAAAGCGGCGCTGGAGATTTCTGATCTGATCCGTCTCGAAGTTCACGGTGCGGCAGCGGAGCTGGATAAAATGCGCGAACCGCTCGCAGAGCTTCCGGTAGATTGGTTTGTGTTGGAGACCGGGTTGGTGAAGTAGAAATTCCTTTTCTTTATCCTAATCCTTTTTTCCCGGTTCTTCAGCCGTAGCGGACGGCGTCAGCCTTCCGTCCTCCACGCATTTCGGAAGCTTCACCGCTTCCTCTACACTTCCCAGAAAAAGACGGCTACGGTTGATCGTCTGAATCCACATCGACCCGCGAGGTATTACGCCCTAACAAGTGCGCGGCGACGGGCAAGGTCAGAAACGCGAGGAAGAGCGAGACAAGCGCCTTGATCGCAATTCCCCACTCAGGCAGGCGCAGGACAAAGGCAACAAGGATCAACGCAAAGGCTGCCCCGGACGCTTTCGTCGCGGCGTGCATACGGCTCAGCAAATCCGGAAAGCGGAGCAATCCGAGCCCGGCGATGAGCGCGAAGAAACCTCCGCCAATGAGAAAGAGAGCGCTGATCCAATCAATCATTTTCTTTACTGGAGAGGTGTTTCGGATCGAGGAAGAGAGATACGGCTGAAGTGCCTACAAAAAGAACCAGCCCGGCGACCATGGCGACGTCGAGCCAGAGACCGTCACCCCGCACCCAACCGTGTCCGAGGGCCATGCCGATACCGCAGAGAGCAACGACGTCGGCGGCATTGATCCTGTCCGCCACGGTCGGCCCCCGCCAGATCCTGATAAGGGCACAGACCACTGAGGTGAAAAGACAAAGGGTAAAGATGAGGTAGGCAATCTCGATCATGACTTTCGAGTGATAGAGAGGATGGGCGCTTCAAGGTCGCGGGGAATAGAAATTTTCGCCTCCTCCGCTCCGTCGAGAACGTGGACGGTGAGCGTTTTCCCCGGATCAATTCCGAGTACGAGCGTTCCCGGCGTGAAGGTGATGAGGTTCGCCAGCGTAAGAATTTCGAGAGGCTTCTCGACCTTGGTATCGAGAACGATGATCTCAGGGTTGATCTTCAAATTCGGCGAGAGGACCTGCCTCGCGATCATGATATTGGCCTTCCAGAAATCAACGGTGTAGTTGACGTAGAGCTTCAGGATCGCGACGATTTTTTGAGAAGGGTTCATGACGATCTATTCCTCCGGGGTTTCGACGTAAAGCGGGTTGGATTGGATGAGCTGATCGGCGGCACGGCTCGAGAGCTCAAAGAGTGGCTCGACCATGAAACCAATCGTGATCGTCATCGCCCCGAGCATCGCGATGGGGACGACCTGCATGATTCGATAGCCTTCGATTCCCTTCGGTCGCGGGGTTTCTTTCCAGAAGGCTTCGCCCCAGATTTTAATCATCGAAAAGAGGGTCACGACGCCGACGACGAGGGCGATGCCGGTGTAAAGGTAGGCTTCCTCCCGCAACGCCTCGCGAAGGAGAAGGAACTTCGCGAAGAATCCTGACAAAGGCGGAATTCCTCCGAGAGAGAGCGCGGGAATTAGGAAAAGAAACGCGAGGAGGGGCGACCCTTTGAGGAGACCTCCCAGCTTTTCAAGGCGCTCACTGCGACCGGTCGAAGCGATCGCGCCGGCGGCGAGAAAGAGGTTCGTCTTCACGAGGATATGGTGAACGATATAGAAGATCGCCGCCGCGAAAGCTCCCTGCGTGAAGAGTCCGAGGCCGAGGACAATGTAGCCAATCTGGCTGACAATGTGGAAGGAAAGAATCCGCCGCGTGTGGAACTGGCTCGCGGCACCTAAGACACCTGTCACCATCGTGAGCGCTCCCACGACGAGGAAAAGTGGGCCGGTTACATCTGAGAGGAATCCGAACGCTCCTCCAAAAACGCGGAAGAGTGCGTAGACTCCGACTTTCGTGAGCAAGCCACCAAAGACCGCCGCAGTCGCGAAGCCGGTGTTGGGATAGGCGGGCGGGAGCCAGAAGTAGAGAGGGAAGACCCCGGCCTTAATTCCGAAGGCCATGAGAAAAAGCGCTGCCGTGCTGAGAATAACCGGATCGCCTCCCGCGTTCCCAAGCCCGAGCGCAATTTCGTCGAGATTCAATTGTCCGGTTTTTCCGTATAGCAGCCCGAGGCCACTGAGAAAAAAGAACGACGAGATCATGTTGATGACGACGTATTTAGTCGCACCCTCGAAGACAAACTTTCGCCGACCGAGGACAAGCATCGCGAAGGAGGCCATGAGCATGACCTCGAACCAGACGAAAAGGTTAAAGAGATCGTTCGTGAGGAAGGCTCCGTTAATCCCTGCGAGGAGGAGAAAGAAGAAGGTCCCGTAGCCTTTCCGCCAAATGATCTTACCGATTTCGCTCACTGCGAAAAGAGATCCCGCGAATCCGATCACGGCCGCGACGATCACCATGATCGCCGCAAAAAGATCTACCTTGAAAGAAATCCCGAGTGGTTTTTCCCACCCACCGAAGTCGACCCGAATCGGACCGGGTGCCGCATTAATGATCGAGAAAAGCCAGACCGCTGCCGCGAGGAGCGCCGCCATTCCCGCAGGAAGGAACCATCGCGACGCGGCGGCGTGACGACGGAGCTGCCATGCCACCAACGAGAGCAGCATCGGAATGAGAATGGGGAGTGTGATTGCGACAGGCTCCATCAGGATTCGGTTTGCGCGAGGGCATCAACATCCGCATCGGCGGTGCGGCGGTGGGTTCGTTTCAAAAGGACGAGGCAAAAAGCGAGAACACCAAAGCTGATCACAATCGCGGTGAGGACGAGCGCCTGCGCGAGCGGGTCAGGGTGACCTTCGGCGAGCGCCTTGGCGTCCACTCCGATCACGGCGGTGTCGCCTTTCCCAAGGCCGGCGGCGGTGAAGACGAGCACGTTGGCGGCCTGCGCAAGCAGGGCGAGGCCGATAAGAACCCGGAAGAGACTCCGCTGCAGGAGCATCCGTGCGCCGCAAGCGGCGAGGCATCCGACCATGATTGCGATAAAGACTTCCATCAGTTTGATTCCGTTACAACGTTCTCCCGGGCTGCCTGCCATTCTTCCATCGTTCGGTAGAGCATGAGGACGACGCCGGCGACGACGAGGTAAACGCCGACATCGAAAAACAGCGGTGTTCCCACTTTAATTTTTCCGACGGCGGGAAGGCTGAATTCACCGCCCCAAACCGAGGTGAGGTAGGCGTCCCCCTGCAGGAGCGATGGAAGACCCGAGAGAATCGCGGTAGCCAGCCCGAGCACCATGAGAATCCCGGGCGTCATGCGGTAGAGCTTCAGCGGCATCTCCGTCCGTGCCAAGTGAACGAGAATTGCTCCCATCGCGGCAACAAGCCCTCCAATGAACCCGCCTCCAGGCTCATTGTGCCCCCGCAGGAGCAAGTAAATTGAGAAGACAATCATCGCCGGGGCAATGTATTTCGCAGAGGCCCGCAGGACCGGTGATCGGCCCTGGAATTCGTTGAGGCGAGTTCCGGGTGAGTTCCCGCCGAGCATGGCATAAACGCCGAGAGCGGCGATGAGGAGCACCGTGATTTCGCCCATGGTGTCGAGCGCCCGGAAATCGACGAGGATCACGTTCACGACATTTTTGCCATAGGCTTCGGGAAGACTCTTTGCGGCAAGTTCCATTGCCACGGCATCTGAGATCTGAACATCGAAGGCTTTCATCGTGAGAAGGGTAAAGCCAGCCCCTACTAACACAGCGATAAAAGTCGCCCCGAATCCACCCTTCGTTGAGGTCGCCCTCTCCTTCATTCCCGGGAGACCGTAGATAGCGAGAGAAAAAAGGAGCAGTGTCAGGGTCTCCACAAGAATCTGAGTAATCGCAAGATCGGGTGCTCCGTAGAAGGCAAAGAGCGCCGCAACCGCGAATCCAATGCACCCGAGCAACAGAATCGAAGTCATCCTTCGCTCTGCTTTCACGAGCATGATCGACAACCCGATGAGCAACATCGTGAGGGCAAAGACATCGAAACGAAACGGACCCGTCTCAGGGAAATCAGGAACGTAGCCGGACTTCGTCCATGCTCCCGCGAGCATCGCCATGGCCGTCACGAAAATTACGGCAATGTAAGTCGTGATGTTGCCGGACTGAATCCAACGCGTGATTGCTCCGGCACCTTTGAGGAAACCGGCGAGTCCGGCACGGAAAACCGCGACTCCGCTCCAGCCGAATTTTTCCTTAAGAAGTTCCCCAAGTCTCCAGAGTCGCTCGCGGATGAGGAAGAGCGTCAGCCCGGTCGCAACCGTGAGAACGCTGAGGAGGAGCACGAGATTAAAGCCGTGCCAGAGTTTCAGCTTCACCTGAAAGTCGGTCGCCGAAACTTGCTGCACCATCGCCTCGACCGGCTGGCCGAGGAGTGCACCCGGGAAGAGGCCAAAGACGACACTACCGATCCCGAGCGTGAGCGGACCGACCCAGAAACCGACGCCCTTTGGTTTCGTATTCTTCAGCTCGACGCCGTCTTTCGGCCCGAGGAAAGGAAGGATGCCCACTTTTAAAGCGACCACAACATTGGCGGCATTGGCGACGAATCCACAGATCAGGAGAATCATCCCGATCGGAGGAGTCTCCAACTTGACCTCATAGAGCAGCTCCTTCGCGATAAAGCCGACAAAGGGAGGAAGGCCTGACATCGAAAAGGCGGCCACGACCGCCCCGATTCCGAGAAGCGGGAAAGTGCGGAGGAGGCCCCGAAGTTGCGAGATTTCCCGCGTGCCGGTCGCTTTCTCAATCGAGCCCGCGACCATGAAAAGCGCTCCTTTATACAACGCGTGCACGATGAAAAACAGCATCGCGGCTTTGATCGCGAGAGTGTTCTCCATGCCGAGGAGCATCATCAAGGTGCCGAGCGCACTGACCGTCGAAAACGCGAGGAGCCGCTTCAAGTCCGTCTGCACCATCGCGACGAGCGCTCCCCAGGTCATCGTGACGGCACCGAATCCCATGAGGGAATAATGCCAAAGTGGCGTTTCGCCGAGCACCGGGTGCATGATCGCGATGAGGAAAACCCCGGCTTTCACCATCGTCGCGGAGTGCAGGTAGGCGCTCACCGGAGCCGGGGCGGCCATCGCGCCGGGGAGCCAGAAGTGAAACGGAAACTGCGCCGACTTTGTGATCGCCCCGAGGAGAACACAGATAAAAATCGCAGGATAAAGGGCGTGAGCCTGAATCAGTTCGCGGGACTCGATGAGTTCGGAGAGTACGTAGGTCCCCGCAACTTCTCCCAGAAGAATAACGCCGGCGAGAAAAGCGACCCCGCCACCGGCTGTCACCAAAAGCGCGTCGAGGGCCGATTTTCTCGACTCAAGCTTTTCATGGAAGTGCCCGATGAGCAGGTAACTGGTAATCGAAGTCAACTCCCAGAAAATGAAGAGTACGAGAAGGTTTTCCGTCACCGCGATACCGAGCATGGCACCGGCGAATAGAAAGAGGAAACAGAAGAATCGGCCAATCCGGTCGCTCCCCTTCAAATAAGCGGCCGCATAGAGCACGACGAGGGTGCCAATCCCGGAAACGAGCAGCGCAAGAAGGAGTCCCACTGGAGAAACCCAGACATCCCAGGACAGCCCGATCATTGGCGCCCACGGGATTGAAGTCCTCCAGACCTCGCCTTCCCAAACCGGGCCGGCATTTGCGAGATAAACGAAAAAGCTCAAGGCCGGGACGAGCGCCCAGAACGAGGCCGGAACCTTGCCACGCGCCCCGCTCAAAAACGGGGCGAGCAGAGCCGTTGCGAAGAACGCAAGAATCGGCCACCAGGGCTGAAAAGTATCAAAGGACATGGTCACTGGAGGGGTGAACCCCTTGCCTAAAAAAATTACATTGTAAAGCACGAATTTTGTAACATGCTTTACAAGATACGAATAAAGTGCATACTTTACCGCCGTAACCGGAGATGCCGGAAAAGTCTTCTTTTAATCTTGATATGATTGTCATGAGTGAAACCCCTGAATTTACCGCCAAACATTCGCTCCCCAGCATTGAGCGTCTTCTCACGGAACGACCAAAGTGGGGATTCATGAGCAATCATACCCATGTCCTCGTCTGTCTCCATCTCGATCCCGAAATGCGGCTGTCGGAAATCTCCTACCGGGTCGGTCTTACGCTTCGGATCGTCCAAAAAATTATCAAGGAACTTTCTGAAGAAGGTGTCATCAAGATCGAAAAGATCGGTCGCCGCAATCGTTACGACATCAATCGGGAGTATCGTCTTCGTCATCCCCTCGTGAAACAGCACACGATCGGCGAGCTCATCGAAGTGATCACCCGCGAGGAATAAATTTCTCTGCATGAGCGAATACGACCTGCTGAAATTGCAGGAACAGAAAGGCGTCGCTGCGTGGCGGCTCAATCTCGCGAACTGGATCGAATCTCCTCTCGTTCAGCGGTTTATCCTCATCGCAATTCTCGTCAATGCGGTTTCGCTAGGCCTCTACATTGACCCCACCCTGCTCGAACATCTCGACCCGCTCTGGCGCACGATCGACTGGATCTGCCTCGGCATTTTCGTTATCGAAATCGTGCTGAAACTGATCGTCTACCGCCTCAGCTTCTTCCGGAACGGCTGGAACGTCTTTGATTTCATCGTCGTCGGGATTGCGCTCGTTCCGGGAAATGGCGCGCTCTCGGTCCTGCGAACTCTTCGCGTCTTGCGGGTCCTCCGTGTTCTCACGGTCGTGCCGAGCCTGCGCAAGGTTGTCGCCGCTTTTATCCATGCCATCCCGGGACTGAGCAGCGTCGTTGCGGTCATGGCGATTTTCTTTTATGCCGCTGCCGTGATGGCGGTGGGCTTCTTTGGCGCGACCTTTCCCGACTGGTTCGGGAGCATTGGGAAAAGCCTTTTCACGCTCTTTCAAATCATGACGCTGGAAAGTTGGTCCATGGGTATCGTCCGGCCTGTCATGGAAACGCACCCGGTCGCCTGGGCGTTTTTTGTGCCGTTTATCATTCTCGCGACCTTCACGATTTTGAACCTGTTTATCGGCATCATCGTCTCGACGATGCAGGAGCTCTCAATGCTGCCCGACCCCGACGCGCCGAATCCGGAGACCTACGAAATTCTTTCACGCATTGAAATGGATCTCGCGCAGTTGCGGCAGAAAATCGATCAGCAAAAGTAACGGTCACCCATCGATTCGATAGATGCGCTGGACGAGGATCATCCCCACCGCCATTGCCGGGACGAAGATCAACGCCTCGATACGCAGGGCCCCCAGGTTCGCAATCGCGGGGCCGGGACAGAAGCCGCCTAATCCCCAGCCGATTCCAAAAAGGACCGCCCCGAGAAGCAGATTCGACGAAATCTTTTCTCCAGGATTCGCCGGAAGCTGAAGCGTCCCCCGAAGGAGAAAATAGCCACCCCCGAAGACAAGGAGCGCCCCGCCCATGACAAAGGCGAGCGTCGGGTCCCAAAAACCGAAGATGTCGAGAAACGCGGTCACCTTGACCGGATCGGTCATTCCGGAGAGGGCGAGGCCTGCGCCAAAAAAGGCACCGGCGAGAAAAATGAGGAGGCCGTTTTTCATGAGGTAAGGAGGCGAAAAATCGTGACGGTGAACATTCCGGCGGCCATGAAAACGACCGTCGCGACCATTGAATCGCGCGCTCCCATGCCCATCCCGCAGACGCCGTGCCCACTCGTGCAGCCACCGCCGAGGCGCGTTCCGAAGCCGACGATGATGCCGGCGAGCGCATAGATAAGCCAGTTTCGAGCATCGGGGACGCGGAAAATAGAGGCCGTTTCCGAGATCTGAAATAAGAGAGCCGCTCCCGCGATGAGACCGAGCAAAAAGATGAAACGCCAGCGGGTCTCGTTTTGCTTCGGCTTGAGGAGTCGGCCGAAAACACCGGAGATGCCGGGGATTTTGCCTGTCACGATGAGAGCGAGGAGACTGCCACCACCGATCAGACATCCCCCGAAAAAACCATGAAGATAGTCGGGATTCATAGAGCGAAGCGTATCACAACAATCAGAGCGCTGCCAACAGGGCAAAGTGACACTGGCGTCCTGCCAATGGTTTTCTCAACCCACCGGCGGAGCGCCGGCCTCACGCTTTCATCTCCCGCCATTCCAAAATTTAATATGGCCGAAACCGCATAAAATAAGACTGACTTAATCAAGCCGGAACGGGCTGAGACCGCTACCTTTTCTCCACCATGAAACCCTCCCCTCTTTTCTGGCTCGTCTTTTTCTGCGCTGGCCTTACCTGCTTTCCTGCCGACGCCCGCCCCACTGATGGACCTGTCCGCGTTCTCTTCGTGGGGCACGATGCGGAACTTCACAAGAGCGACCTCTACTTCCCGATGCTGGCAAAAGGCCTTGGCCGCGATGCGATCTACTTTGACTACGTCACCACGACCGAAGCCGCTTTCGGTGACGCGGAATATCTCGACCTCTTCGACGTCGTCCTTCTCTATGCGAACCACAAAGAGATCAATCCCGCCCATTGGCAACACCTGAAATTGTTCATCGAAGACGGCGGTGGATTTGTTCCCGTGCACTGCGCGAGCTGGTGCTTTCAAAATATTCCAGAGTTCGATCAGGTCGTCGGCGGGCGCTTTGCGGAGCACAAGGCCTCGATCTTTCGCCCGAAGACAATCGCGCCCAATCACGCCGCGATCAAAGACGTGCCCGAGTTTGAAGCGTGGGATGAAACTTACAAACACTCGCGACACAATCCCAAGGGCCGCACCGTCTTGCAGGTCCGCGAGGTCGCGGAAAACGATAACATCACCGAGCCGGAACCCTGGACCTGGATTCGCACCCAGGGCGAAGGTCGCGTTTTTTACACCGCCTCCGGACATGACGAGCGCGTCTGGAGCCTCCCCGAATTTCACCAGCTTCTAAAGCGCGGCATTCTCTGGAGCATCGGCGACGCGCGACTCGCCCGCTACGAAGCCTTCCTCGCGCAACGCACTCCCCTCACCTACGAGAAGCGGGACAACATTCCGAACTACGAAAAGCGCCCCGAGCCGCTTCCTTATCAGCACCCGCTCAGCGCAGAAGACTCGATGGAATACACGCGGGTCGCAGCAGACTTCAGTCTCGAACTCTTCGCCGCTGATCCCATGATCGTAAATCCCATCTACCTCACCTGGGATGAACGTGGTCGTCTCTGGATCGCAGAGACGGTCGACTATCCGAATGAGGTGCGCGATGGCACCGGTAACGACACCATCAAAATTCTCGAGGACACCGATGGCGACGGCAAGGCCGACAAAGTGACCGTCTTTGCCGAAGGCCTCAACATCCCGACTTCGCTGACCTTTTGGGACGGTGGCATCATCGTGGCCCAGGCCCCCGACTTTCTGTATTTGAAAGACGAAGACGGCGACGACAAAGCCGACCGGAAAGAAGTGCTCTTCACCGGTTGGGGCATCCGCGACACCCACGCGGGGCCCTCCAATCTCCGCTACGGACTCGACAACTGGATCTATGGCGCGGTCGGCTACTCGGGATTCGAAGGAACCGTCGGTGGAAAAGATCACAAGTTTGGTTCCGGAATTTTTCGTTTCCGTCCCGACGGGTCGAAAATAGAGTTTCTCTATCAATTCAATAATAACACCTGGGGACTTGGCTTCAATGAGGCCGGCGACGTCTTCGGCTCCACCGCGAACAACAATCCCGCGTTCCACGGAGCGCTTCCTGCAACGATCTACAGGAACAGCCGACCCGGGCTCAGCGCTGAGATGATTGCCGACAGTGCGACCTTTCATCCCATCACGCCGAATATCCGCCAGGTCGATGTCTTCGGAGGATACACTGCCGGTGCCGGGTTCGCCCTCGCCACCTCCGCCAACTTTCCTCCTGCGATGCGGAACCGGACTGCTTTCATTAGTGGTCCGACCGGGAATTTGTTAGGAATGTATGACCTCAAGAGTGAAGGGCACCAATACCGCGCCAACAACGATTTTGCTTTCCTCGCGAGCGCTGACGAGTGGTTCTCACCTGTCGCAGCAGAAATCGGGCCTGACGGAAACCTGTGGATCGCGGACTGGTACAATTTCATCATCCAACACAACCCGACCCCCAATCCTGAGCGCGGCGGTTATGAGGGAATCACCGGACCGGGCAACGCTCATGAGAATCCGAATCGAGACAAGCAGCACGGACGCATCTACCGGACGGTCTGGAATGGAGCCAAACCCTCAACGATCACCTCACTCACGGACGCGGACAGTAATTCACTCCTTGCCGCTCTCGGCAATGATAACCAGTTCTGGCGACTCACCGCACAGCGCCTTCTCGTAGCCGGAAACCGTGAAGAAACCGCCCCGACTCTCCGCAAGCTGGTCACCGCTGGAAACTGCCTCGAAGCAATTCATGCCCTCTGGACACTCGAAGGCCTTGGCCAGCTCGATTCTGAAACTCACCAGTTCGCGCTTCTCAGCCCTGACAATGATCTGAAACGAAACGCGATCCGCGCCATTCCCACGAACGAAGCCGGTCGCCAGCTCATCTTCGACACCGCGACGATGACCTCTGATGATCCTGCCGTGCGTCTCGCTGCGATCATCAAGCTGGCTCATTTCCCGAAAGACGAAGCGATCGGCCTCGCGGTTGAACAGCTCATGCTCGATCCCCTGAACCGGAAGGACGAAATGATCTTTCCGGCACTGCAGGCTGCCGCGCAAACTCAGGAAGTGGGAGGCCCGGCCACCTTCGGCCCGAACCTGCTCAGCAATGCGTCTTTCGAAGAGATCGACGGAGAGACCGAACTTCCCGCAGGATGGCGGAAGAAACTATTTAGAGGCGCTGCCACTCTCCTCCTGGAAGAGAATGAAGCCCACACTGGCAAACTCTCTCTCCGTATCCAATCAGGTGAGGGAGCTGACGCGGCATTGCAAATCCCCGTGTCTGTGAAACCAAACACCACATATCGCCTCAGCGGCTACGTTGGGACACGCGGAATGAGAGAAGCGAAAGGTGCCCTCCTGAATATCCACGGCATAGCGGGGGCTGTCACTCGCGCTCTTACGAAGAACAACGACTGGACGCGTCTCGAAGTCGAATTCAACAGCGGCGAACACTCAGAGGTCATCGTAAACTGCCTCTACGGGGGCTGGGGTCTTTCCTTCGGCACCGCGCGTTTCGATGACATTGCGCTTGAAGAAGTGAGCTACCCCACCACCGGTGATGTCTCAATTACCGGTGACTCTGCGAACGGAAAATCCATTTTTGAAAACCATCAAGTCGCCGCCTGCATTCGCTGCCACATGATCGACGGAAAAGGTGAAGGCATCATCGGGCCCGCCCTCGACGGCATCGCAACCCGCAAGAGCCGTGACTATATCTACGAAAGCCTCGTCGATCCCGGAGCCGCTCTCGCCGAAGGTTTCCCCGCTCAGGTTTCCCCGATGCCTCCGATGGGCGTTCTCCTGAAACCGCAGGAACTCGCCGACGTCATGGCCTACCTGATGACCCTCACCGAATAGCCTAAGCCTATCGACTCGACTTTAAATGCGCAATGAGGGCAGTTCGGTCGAGTTCATTCAGCAGACCCTGGAACTCCATCTTTGTTCCGGGGGCAAATCGCTTGGGATCGGTGAGATACTGGTTGAGCAACTCCGGAGTCCATTTTCCGTTACTGCTGCGACGGATATTGGTGAGAGCGTCAGAATACTCAAAGTTTGAACCCGACGCAATCTCACGATCCCAGAATCCGTCGAGAGTAGGGGCAGGAAATCCGACCCGATGCTGGCCGGGTGCACCATGACATCCCGAGCAGAGAATCGCGAGAGTGGCTCCCCGCTCCTCCATGCCCATCGAGGCAATCTGAGTTTCGTCGATAACGTAGTCACCGCGCATTTTCATCATCGCGACAACCTGCGTGTCATCCATTGAGGCACGAATCTTTCGATAGGCTTCGGCTTCGATACAGGCAGCCTCTATTTCGAGGCGGCCCATCTCAAGAGAAAGATCATGCGCCCGGTCTTCACGGTAGGCCGACGAATCAGTGCGCAGAAGTGACAACTGGTTGAGAAATTCATGGCGATTTTCGAGGAAATGGCGCACGACCGGAATCTGAATCTTCACAGCCTCTTTGATGTGGTTCTGCTGATCAGGAGTCAGCATCGCAAAGAAGTCCTTCGCGATTTTTCCGCGACTCGCCGCCTGACCGCTCTTGTGACGAATCGAAACAAATCCAAAAAACTGCGCCGGTTGGCCGATGGGGATGATCTCGTTGTCCTCCGGTTTCCCCGTGAGCCAGGAAAAGGCTTTCGCGTAGAGATCCTCAAGTTGCTTGTGGTCTTCGCGATCCACCCTGTCGTCTTCGACTCTAACAGAACGCCCATATTCTCCGGCACTTTCTGCATCAGCCCGCCAACTCGCCATCAATGTCTGTTGCTCAGAGGTCATCGCCTCTTCAAAGGAAGCGAAAGCTTTCGCTTCATGGATCGCCACCGTCGAGCCCAGAAGAGAGAAGCGCTCACCGAGCGGCTTGAGTTTCTCACGGTCGATCGGCTGACCTGAGTAGAGATGATCTTCGAGTGAAGTAAGAATTTCCTCGCGGACCAGCCACCATTCTTCGAGAGAAGCTTTCTCTGCATTCACCGCTTCGGCCATTGCCTCTCGCTGCGCCTCACCGGCGATCGCGAACATCGCCCGACCGAGCATGCCACGATTCGCGGCTCGACCACTTTGATAGCGAAGGGCAACAAATCCGAAAAACTGAGCATTCTTCCCGACGGAGAGCTTTTCATTGTCGGCCGGAGATCCGGAGAGCCACGCAAACCCCTTCGATGCCAAAGCCGACTGAAGGTCCTTCTCTCCACGCAATCCACTGTATTCCTCGGCACTCCAAGTGTCCGCATCTTTGCTGTCCGGCTTTCCTTGACCTCCCTGCTTTCCCTGTTGCGCCATGGCAGGCAGCGCAGAAAGAAGCGCGAACAGTAACAAGGTCGATGCGGAAACTTGGTGGAGTGATTTCATATTATATTGTTTTGTTAGATTTTATTTAGAGGAAAACCGCCTTATCTTTTCTTACCTTTGCCCCACCGCTTTTTTTTGCCTTTTTGATCGATGGGGGATTATCAGAATCGTAATCCGGATTTCGCTCCGGCATCTGCGCACCGATTTCCGCTAGATAGGCGAAGAGCTTCTCCGCCATGGCGGCGGCCTTCTCAGGTTGCTGCGCAGCGAGGTCGCGGGACTCCCCAATATCCCTTTCAAGATCGAAAAGGTGCGTTTCACCCGTTTCGTAGAAGTGCACGATTTTCATCTGATCGAGCAGCAGCGCCGAATGGGGGGTGTCGCCCTGGTAGTGAGGAAAATGGAAGACAAGTTCCTCACGAGTCCGGATGACAGGCTTTTCCTCACCCCGAAGGAGATGCGTCAGGGAGCCTCCTTCAATCGTCGCCGGAAGAGCTTCAGTGACACCGGCAAGCTCACAGAAGGTGGGATAGAAATCGTAGCCGACAACGCGATCATGACACCACGAACCCGCTGCAATCCCCGGACCGCGAATGATCAACGGAACTCGAATCCCGCCCTCCCAAACGCCGCCCTTTCCTCCCCGCAGAACCCCCTTTGTTGAAGACCCGTTATCCGACATGTAAATCACGTAGGTGTTGTCTGCTATTCCAAGGGCATCAATGCGCTCTACGAGCTGTCCGACCCCTTGATCCAGCGCTTCGCTCATCGCGGAGCGACCGATCTCTTTTTCGCTCCCTCCCGGAATGAGTTTTTTGTATTTCTCCACCAGTTCCGCCGGAGCGTTCTCCGGATAGTGCAGGGCATGATAGGACATCTGAATGAAGAATGGCTTTCCCTCCTGCGTCGATTTCTGCATCAAGGCCATGGCCCGCTCACCCATCCCGAAGATATCAACAGGGTTCGGCTCGACAAATGGAGCTGCCGCTGCATTTCCGGTATCGCCGTCACTTTCGTCGTAACCATGAAGCTCCGGGCCTCCGCCTCCGATATGCCATTTGCCAAAATGCGCCGTGGTATAACCAACGGATTGGAGCAGCTCACCAATCGTGATTTCATCGGACTCAATGCCACGCCGATTCTGAGGAGGGATCAGTTTGAAGCCATCCGCCGCCGTCATCGACCCGGCTGCCTTCGTCCAATGACACTGGGCAGGACTCTTTCCTGTCTGCAAACTGATTCGGGTCGGTGCGCACACTGAGGCAGGAGAGTAAGCGGCACTGAACCGCATCCCTTCGTTCGCGAGCTTCGCGATGTGAGGCGTCTCGATGACCCGACTTTTGGAAGCAGGCATCTCAGGATGCATCTCGCAAGACAGCCCATTCCAAGATTGATCGTCGGAGAGTAGGAAGAGGAAGTTGGGTTGGCCTCCAGCAAGCGGATTTGCCGCCAGGAAGAGAATCAGAGACAGGAAGGTTTTCATAGAATCCGTGGTTCGATACAGCATATCTAACCACTGGATTCTTTCAGAACGGTTTCTCCAGCATTACATCGATGAAATGTTTTCCATATCAGAGATCAGGGAATCCCATCTTGAAGGCATGCTTGTGCACACCAAATTTTTCGAGGATGAGAGCCAGAACTAGTCCTCCGACTTTCCGCGACCAGCCTTCTCATACGAAGTGGGCAGTTCCTCATTCCATGCCTGCAGTTTCGCCTTCATTTCCGAGAGAACCTCAGGAAATTTCTCAGCGAGGTTGTTGCTCTCCGACGGATCTTTTGAGAGGTCATAGAGTTCGGCGGTGGCGCTTCGCTTGCTAGGAAGGTGGAGTTTCCAATTTCCGTCCCTCATCACAGGCATCGCACCATTACTGCTAACTTTCCAAAATAAAGGGCTACTTCTCTCGCGGCTTTCTCCCATCCAGATATCAGAGGTGTCTTCGCCGTCGAGATCCATTGGGATTGATTCGATGCCCGCAATTTTTGCCAACGTTGGCAGCCAATCAATGAACGAGAGAACGTTCTCTTCATCGACACGCCCGGCTTTGATATGTCCGGGCCAGCGAACGATAAATGGAACCCTCGTCCCTCCTTCGTAAAGTTCGTGTTTTCCACCCCGCAGCTCACCGGCATACCCGAGCATGTTGTTAGAGTACTCTCTCACTCCCTTTTTCCCCAGGGCAACCGGAGCCGGCCCGTGATCACTGGAAAAGACGAGAATCGTGTTCTCACTCAGTCCAAGGTCATCGAGAACTTTCATGATACGCCCCACATTTAGATCGAGGGAATAGACGTCGGCCAGATATTGATCCATGGAGTCATCGAGGTCTCCGCCAATCTCGAGGCACTGATCGAACTTGTGCTGCATCGTTTCTGAAAATGAAGATCGGTCCACCTTCTCGTCGGCGAATTCCTGCGCGAGCGAATCCGTGACATGGACTGGAAAATGGGTGCTGTGGCCCCAAATATTCACATAAAAAGGTTCATCCTTGTTATCCCGAATGAATCGCTCGGCCGCCTTGAAGAGCCTCGTGTCGCGTCCTTCAGGGTCATCATGATCTCCGCTAATTACGTCGATCGTTTCGAGACCGTAAATGCCGGCACTGTCATCCGGCCCGATATGCCACTTCCCGAAGTGACCGGTGCGATAACCGTGTTCATTAAGAAGCTCGGTAATTGTGGCCCGATCACCGAAGCCAAAGTCAGCGGCATACTTTGGATATCGGGCAGGGTAGATACCAGTCATCAAGCCGGTTCGACTCGGATTACAGGTCACTCCTGTCACATAGAACTGAGAGAATCGCGTTCCCTCAGCAGCCATCTGATCGAGATTCGGAGTCCGCGCATACGGATGCCCGTAGCAACCGAGGTCACCATATCCGAGATCATCCGCAAACATGAAGACGATGTTAGGAAGTGGATCTTTTGCGACGACCTGAGCGGAGGAACAATGGGCGACGGCAACGCAGATTATTGCAATGAGATTCAGTGGATTGTGCGGGGATTTCATGTTGAAGTCACTTCTGGACGAAACGGAGACACTTTAATACCCCCTCCCTCCCGAATATCAGCCTTCCTATGTTTTGATTTCCAAGCAGACCGAAGGCCTCCTCAGGATCCTATTCGCTCTTTCGGATCGCTCGCCCTTCGAAGGATCACGCAAACATTTTCCGCAAATCTTTGCAACAGATTGCAGCCCACCCTAGTCTCAAACCCAGCATGAAAGAGCCCCCTTTGGTCAGCTACTATCTCTTACACTCCGTCGTCGCGATGAATGCGGCTGTCGCCTCCGGATGGGCTCGTCCCCGGCAAAAGGAAAAACCGGATATCACCGCGAAAATGCACGAGCGGCTGCGAACTTTCCTCAAGACCGAACAAGTGAATCACGCAGCCGGTTATCAGCCAATGGCAGAACGAGTGAAAAATGAGAAGGAGAGTGCCGAATGAAATGGCCTCTCCTTGCCTCCCTCCTCGCGATCCTCGTCTCGACGTCATTCGGTCAACTACCCCGGGGACTCGTCGATACGCAGGATCCTTCATCGGCCCCTCCGACGCCGGAGGAATCGCTCGAATTGATCACGGTTCCCGACGGGTTCAGCATCTCGCTCTTCGCAGGCGAACCGGACGTCGCCCAGCCCATCGCGATCGAATATGATGACCGCGGCCGCCTCTGGGTCCTCGAGAGTTTTTCCTACATCGAATGGAAACGGACCGGCAAAGATCGACTCCTCATTTTCGAAGACACGGACAATGACGGACAGTTCGACAAACGCACCGTCTTCTGGGACCAGGGGAACCACACGAGTGGCTTTCAGATTGGGTTCGGCGGTGTCTGGCTCTGCGATGCTCCCGAGCTTCTCTTCATTCC
>CAZOUP010000095.1:0-20136 GCA_964583035.1 uncultured Akkermansia sp. | reverse complement strand
CCGTGCGGTTGCGCTTCTTTTTCTCCGGAGCGGGGGTGTCTTTCAGGGCATTATTGCGAACCGGGCGGGAAGTTTGGGCCTCGGGCCGGGCCGTCCGCTTCTTTTTACCGCCACCACTCTTTGGTTTGCCAAGCAAGCCAAAGGTGATTGTGGAAAGAAACTTCTGCCACGCCGTCGGTTTCGGCTGTCGGCGTCGGGGCGAGCCGCCACCGCTGCGATTCCGGTTCCGGTTATTGGAATTCCGGTTTTGACCGCCGCGATTGTTCGAGCGATTGCGATTTCCGCCACCTGACCGGTTGTTCCGGCGACGACGCTGACCATTGTTCTGTGATTGTTTTTCCATTCGATTTGGAAGGTATTTTTTCGATGCCGGAGTGATTTCCGGCGCTGGGTGCGAATGCTGAGCAGGGCGCCTTTCGAGTTCGCATCATACCGGGGTCAATGCCGTCCGCTGCTTGAGCGGGAAGCTGATTTTCCGACCGGGAGGGGGCGAGATAGAAGGGCAGCACTTTCGAGACGTCGTAGCAAAGGCAGGGGACAAAACCCGCCTGAGCGGAGGAGTTGTCTCCCTGAGTGAGTGTTTCGGTTTCAGCCGGTCTCAAAACCAGGGCTGACGGAGACCATTCCGGGGAATCTCTCCTAACTGACGCGTTGCTCTGCATAAGCAGGGTAGGTTCGTCGGACGCGCTCAAAAAACGGGGGGCTCTCCAAGCGATGGAGGCCTCCGGGGCCGCACTTTTCACGGCAACTGACTCCTTAGAGTCGCGAACATTTCCGGCGTTCTGACGAACTAACGGAATGTAAGGGCGGATACCGTTCCCGCAAGCCCCGAATCGCGGTGATCAGGCTGCCTTCTCACGCGCCTGAGAAGCTCAGGAGAAAAACTGCTCGATCGGTTTTCCGCGCGGAATGATCTCATCAGTGGAGACGTCGCGTGAGTGACCCGCGAGGAGAAAGGGGCGCCCGGAGGGTGAAAAGACGACCTCATCAAGAGGCATTCCGCAGGCCTTGGCGATCGTGGCATTAAAATCGACCTGTGGGCAGGTATTCTCGGTGGGGGCATGTCCTTCGTTGTCTGAAGCGCCGTAGACCTGTCCGCCTTCGATCGGCCCACCGGCCAGCATCGCTGAGAAGCAGGCGGAGTGGTGATCCCGTCCCCCGTTTGCATTGATACGGGGAGACCGACCGAATTCGGTGGTGAGAACGAGAAGGGTCTCCTCGAAGAGGCCCTCAGCCTTCAAATCATCAATCAGCGCGGTGATCGCTTTGTCCATTTCCCCGGCGTGGGCCGGGATGTTGTTCCAGAGATCGTTGTGCATGTCCCACCCGCCGTTGACCACTTCAACAAAGCGGATTCCGTTTGAGACGAGACGCTTCGCGAGAAGCAAACCCTGACCGAAGCGATTATCTCCATAGTCACTGCGCTTTTCAGCAGTCTCTTTGTTGATGTCAAAAACATCGAGATCTTCGCTCGCCATCAGATTCAGAGCGTTGTCGTAAAATTCATTGTAGGCTTTGACTTCATCGTTCTGGAATTTGCGTTCGAATGAGCTGTTGAACGCATTCATCATGTCCATACGGGTGTCGAACAGGTCCTCGGTGACGCCGGGTGCGTAGACGGAATTGGGAAGACCGGCGGTCGGGTCACCTAACGGCAGCGGGGCGTAGGTTGGTCCGAGAAATCCTGCTCCGGGGTGAAGACCTCCCCCTCCGACGACAACGGAAGAGGGGAGGGTGTCATGAGATTTGCCGAGGAGCTTTTGTCCCCAGGCGCCAAGGCAGGGATGTACAACCGTGGCGCGGGCACTGTAGCTCGTGCGCATCCAGTAGGCGGCACCACGGTGGTCGGCGGTGAGTTGTTGCATAGAGCGAACTACCGCAATGTCCTTGAAGTGTTTCGCGAGACCGGGAAGGAATTCCCCGAGTTCGACCCCGGCAACCCCGGTGGGAATACCTGACGTTTTACCTCCGTTGGCGGTTCCCGGTTTTGGATCAAATGTGTCGAGGTGGGTCATCCCGCCCGACATGAACATGTAGATAATGTGCTTCGCCTTTTTTCCTTCCGGGAGAACGTTCTGTGCCATGACCTGATCGGTAAACGGCATCAGTGAAAGGCCGAAAGCCGCTTTTGCGGTGCGTTCGACGAATTGACGGCGCGAAGGGGAGTCGAGGGAGTTCAGCGGGCTGTTCATGACGGGTGGGCTTTATTTCAAGATGAGTTGCTCCGGAAGCCCACGACCTGAAGTAGTCCGGCTACGACGTAGAAAGCTTCGATTTCTGTCGAGAAGTCTCGCAGAAACCGGTAAAATCGGCAAAGCACCGCTTGTGGCTGCTCGCGCACTTATTGAGGCGCTCTTTTGCGGCCCGATTAGAGTGAGACGCCACGCTTCCAGGGCTGGAAATCGTTTTGCCCGAGGATCTGGGCTTTCGTCATTTCTTCGCCGGAGGCGATGCGGATGAGTTGCGCGAGCATGGCTTCGGCCAGTTCATCGACGGTTTTGTCGCCACGGATCACGGCGCCTGCGTCAAAGTCGATGAGGTCGGGAAGTCGTTCTGCGAGCTCGGTGTTGGTGCTGACTTTGAGGACGGGACAAACCGGGTTTCCGGTCGGGGTCCCGAGTCCGGTCGTGAAGACCATGAGGTTGGCGTGTGCTCCAGCCATCGCGGTGGTGGACTCGACGTCGCCGCCGGGGGTGCAGAGGAGGTTGAGACCGGGTTCAGTTGCGATTTCCGGGTAATCGAGGGCGGCGACGATGGGGGAGGTGCCTCCTTTTTTGGCCGCGCCGGCCGACTTGATCGCATCGGTGATGAGTCCGTCTTTGATGTTGCCCGGGCTCGGATTTTGAGAGAAGTCGCTTCCAACGGCTCGGGCGCGGTCGGCGTAAGCGGAGGTAAGTTGGACGAATCGTGTCGCGACGGCATCGGTCACGCAACGGTTCACGAGTTCCTGCTCGACACCGCAGAGTTCGGGAAATTCCGAAAGAATGACGCGACCGCCGAGGGCGACGAGTCGGTCGGAGACCGCGCCGAGGGCGGGATTGGCCGAAATCCCCGAAAATCCATCGCTGCCGCCGCATTCGACACCGAGGCAGAGTCGGCTCAGGGGCGCAGGCTGGCGTGCCGCTTTGTTTGCGTCGCGGAGACCGGTGAAGGTCTCTTTGATCGCGGTTTCGAGAAGGGTTCGTTCATCGGGGAAGGCCTGCTGGCGAAAGGTGAAGAGAGGCTTTGAAAAGTTGGGGTCCCGCTCCTGGATGGCGGCCTCAAGGATTTCGAGCTGGGCATTCTCGCAGCCAAGGCTGAGGACGGTGGCTCCGGCAACATTGGGGTGAGTGATGTAGCCGGCGAGAAGGCCGCAGAGGGCTTCCGCATCGTCGCGGGTTCCGCCGCAGCCGAGTGAATGGGTCAGAAACTGAATCCCGTCGATATTGGGGAAAACACGATCTCCTCCCGGCAGCGGCGAGGCTTCCAGCGCGATCTCTTTTAGGTCTTCGTTGGAAGCACCCGCGTGGTGCGCGGCAACGAGATTCGCGGCAAGTCGCTCGTAGTGCGTCGTCTTTGCATAGCCGAGGGTTTTTTCAAAGGCGGCGCGGATCGCATTCACGTTCCGGGTTTCGCAGAAGACCATGGGGATGACGAGCCAGTGGTTCGCGGTTCCGACCTGCCCATCACGGCGATGGTAGCCGTTGAAGGTTTGAGTCTCCCACGCGTCGACCCGGGGCGGGGTCCAACTCGTCGCGACGCGGCTGGAGTCGGAAAATGAGTCCGCCTCGTGGGCGAGGTTGCCCATGTGAGTGAGTGCTCCTGCTTTAATCGGCTCTCTGGCGACTCCGACGGTGACGCCGTACATCGTGGCACGGTCGCCGCTCGCGAGATCGTGGAGCGGGAATTTGTGTTTCGCGGCAATGGTTTCGACGATTTCGACTGCTTTACCGGCAATTTCGATGGTTTCTCCTGCTGATAGATCACGGAGGGCGACGACGAGATTGTCGCGGGGGTCGATAAGAAGCGCGGGAGTCATGGGCTGGGATATTGGATCACTTGCGGAAAGAGAGTCAACGTGCATGATTATTTAATGCCCAGCGAATTATTCGATCTCACCGGAAAATCTGCCCTCGTCACCGGAGGAAGCCGTGGCTTAGGGAAAGCGATGGCGCTCGGCTTTGTTGAAAGCGGGGCAGAGGTCATGATCTGCAGTCGCAACGAAGAGGAAGTGACAGCGGCGGCCAATGAAATCATGGCGCAGGTTGGCGGTAAAGTGATCCCCGTCGTCGCCGACATGCTGGACCGTGCGAGCAGTGACGCTCTTGCGGCCCGGGCGCTCGAAGAATTCGGGACGGTCGATATTTTGATCAACAACGCGGGCATCAACACGCCGCAACCGATCGACGAGATCACCGATGAGGTTTGGGATCGGGTTGTGGAGGTGAATTTGACCTCGATCATGCGGCTGACGCGGGCGCTTGTTCCGAAAATGAAGGAGCAAAAATGGGGACGGGTGATTCACATTTCGTCAGTTCTCGGGGTTGGCTCAAAGCCTGCCCGAAATGCCTATTCGGCAACGAAGGCTGCTCTCATTGGACTTTGTAAAGCGAGTGCGCTGGATCTGGGACCTTTTGGGATTACCGTCAATTGCATTGGGCCGGGGCCCTTTCTCACTGACATGCCGATGAGCCTTTTGAATGAGGCTGAAAAGCAGGAGTTTGCGGACACGACGGCGCTGAATCGTTGGGGGCAGCCACGCGAGTTAGCGGGGCCGGCAATTTTTCTTTCCAGTGAGGCGGGTAGCTATGTTACAGGGGAGATGTTATTGGTCGATGGTGGTGCCTTTGCCCGCGCTCTTTAAAATTCAAGTTTCCAAGTAGCGGCAAAAGCATTATCTTAATTCAGATTTATTAATCAAATATGATGAGTCGTCTTTCCTTATTTCTCGTGGTTTCGGTTCTGGGTTCTCAGTGGGGGTTCTCGCAGGAGGCTCCGGTCAAAATTGACCTGGAAGATCCAAATCTTGTTTTTGTCCCCGATTCGGTCATTCCAATTCCGCTGGAGATTTTTGCGTCGCTCGACAAAATGGGCGCTCAGGATTGGGGTCGCCAGATTGAATCCCGTGACTTCCGGGTCGATACGAATCGTTCCCGCACCGCCATGCTTTTTGGACTCGTCATCTCAGAAGGCTTCATCGGAGTGCAGGCGGAGGACAAGGAATCTGTGCGGCGTCTCGGTCGTGATGTTCTCGCTCTTGCCCAGCCGCTGGGGGTTTCTTCAGAGGTCGAGGTTCATGCGAATGCAATCATCAACGGTGCCGGGAGAGGCGAGTGGGAGAACGTTCGTCAGGAACTCGATAAGACCCGTCAGACCGTGATCAATAAAATGAAAGAGAATCGCGATGAACAGCTCGTCGCGCTCGTGAGTCTCGGTGGCTGGCTCGGCGGCACTGAGGCGCTCGCTTCTGTCCTCCGCGATAACTACTCCGCGGAAGGTTCCGATCTTCTTAATCAGCCTGATTTGATCAAGCAGCTCAAATCCGATTTCAACGGCCTTCCCAAACGCGCTCGCCGTGGGGATCTTTTCACCCAGGTTTCACAGACGCTAGAGCATCTCGAGTCGCTCATGCGCAGCGATGATTCAGGTGCCATCAGCGAGGGGAAAGTCATCGAAATCTCTCTCGCAACGAGGAACCTCGTTGAAGCTATCTATGAGAGTTAGGCTGTCTGCTCTCCTCTTAGCTTTCGGGATTATTTGCGCGTCGGCTCAGGAGGAGCAGCTTCCCGCCCTCGATAATCCGCATAATTATATGAAGGTCCTCGCTCAGAAGGCGGCCCTCCCGACGCTGCAGGGGGACGAAAAATTCATCCTCCGCGAATCCTGGTGGAGTGGAAATATGGAGCCGGGGAAGGCGAAATTGATTCAGGTCCAGCTCTTCCGGCGGAACTCCTATCAGTTTTGGCTCGCGATGCCGAGTCGCGACGCTGAACCTCTCATTAACGTCTATGACAGCGAGGGGAATTTAGTTCCCTCAGAGTCATTCGATTTCGAAGGAAAAAACATCGTGAGCACGATGGTTCAGCCCGAAATAACGGGTGTTTATTACATCCGTGTTTCGCTGAAGACGACGATCGAGAACCCCCAGGACTGGGCGGTGATCTACGCCTACCGCTAGTGGCGCGCCGGTGGATAGTGGAGGCGCTTTCCCTTCATTTTGCATTCGACCCCACCCGGCAGACTCCACGGCCACAACCGCGACCCTCGACACATAAATTCCGTCACGGAAGAGGCAGTTGGCATGTCAGTTGCTATTACGAAATTGTAGCAACTGAGCCTACACGGACTTCAAACTCCGGTGCCGCTCCAATTGCCACCGGGGGATTCGCAGAGCAGCTTCGTTTTACGGAGCTGCTCTGCTGTTTTCAGCGACGAAGGACCATTTCGAAATGGGGAATGCCTGCTTCGTCAAATTCGTCTCCGACCGCGTGGAAGTCGAGTTTTTCGTAGAAAGCGAGGGAAGCCGTTTGCGCATGCAGGTAGACGCGCTTCATCCCGAGGGCTTTTGC
Source organism: uncultured Akkermansia sp. (assembly GCA_964583035.1). GTDB lineage: Bacteria > Verrucomicrobiota > Verrucomicrobiia > Verrucomicrobiales > DEV007 > Arctic95D-9. Next base: position 13,588 of record CAZOUP010000095.1, on the reverse strand, counting down.
GTCTGCGATGAGTGGATTCATCAAGGCGCTGCCGACGCCGGCTTTTCGCCAGCTGGCGAGGACGGCAACCCGTCCGATCCTCCCGTCCGCAGCGAGGCGTGCCGTTCCGATGGGGGCATCACCATCATCGAGGGCCAGCAAGTGAATCGCCCTCGCATCTTCTTCATCGAGTTCCATTGACTCGGGAACCCCTTGTTCTTCGATGAAGACTTTGCGGCGGACAAAGAGAAGGCGATCACGATGGGTGTTCCAATCGACGGTCTCGACACGGTAGATGATTTTCACTCAGCTATTTGAAAGGATCTGGCCCGGGAGATCAAGCGACACGACACACAAACTGTTGCTGGCGAAGGGTGCGGGGAAGGCTTAGGTTTTGGTTATGCCTGACATCGGAACAGTTTTGGGAGGATTTTCCGGGTTCAAAGGCCGTCTCCTTCTTTTCGCGGGGATTTTGGCTGTCTTTGGGCTTGGCCTGAATTCGATGGAATTCTTTGATTCGAAGCCGGGCGCGGGGGCCACAAGCCGGGAAGCTTCTCCGCTGCGAAGTGACTTGATCGGACAGACTCAAAAAGGGGTCGGCGCTTCGCAATCCTCGACCTGGGGTGACGCGGCGATTCGTCTCGGTCTCAGTTTTGGTATCGCCATGATCGCTGCGTCTCTTTTGAAAGCATTTTTCAGATCCATGATCACTTTTGTGCTCATTGCCGCCGCGGTTTGCTGGTTCCTCAACAGCCGTGGCATGATCGATCCTTTTTGGACTGAGATTGATTTGTCCGCTACCGAGATTCGAAACTGGGTAGAGGGGGAGTTTGAAACTGCGAAAGGCTTTGTCGGCGGCGTGCTTCCCTCGACCGGGGCCGCCGCGGTCGGTTTCCTCTTTGGTCTCAGAAAATAGCAGCGGGGATGAATGCAGTGTTAAACTGGGTTGTCGCCTTAAAGCCTGAGGCAGAGGTGATCATCAATGCTTTTGACCTCAAGCGAGTGGAAACAAAGTCGGTTCTTTTTCCAATCTATGAATCCGATGATCAAGCGGTGCGCCTCGTTCTCTCCGGCATCGGAAAGGTCAACGCAGCGGCGGCGACTGCTTCGCTCGCGATGAGCGCCGAACCGGCTCCGGGTTCCTGTGGCTGGATCAATTTCGGAATCGCGGGATGTAGCGAAGTCAGATATGGCGAGGCGATCATGGCGTCGAGGGTGACCGACGGGGCAACAGGCCGTTCGTGGTATCCCGCCCCGGTTTGGCCAAAGCGGGTCGATCTGCCGAGAATGCCTGCCGTGACGGTGGAGAAACCGGTCTCAGACTATGCATCGCTTACTGGTCTCGTCGAAATGGAGGCTTCCGGGTTCTATTCGGTCGCTCTCCGTCAAAGTTCGGTCGAGCTGACCCAGGTGATCAAGGTCGTCTCCGATGATCCGAAGCATTCAATCGAATCATTAAACAAGGTTAAGGCGGCCGCGCTCTGTGCAGAGGCCTGGGACTCCATCGCTCCCTGGTTGGCTGCATTTCGCGAGGTTCTTGCGACCGATTCGACCCGGTTGGCGGATCCTCCGGGCTTCAATGAATGGTGTCGTCACTTTCATTTCACGGTCACGAGTCGTCACCAGCTCCGCCGCCTCCTGCAAGAGTGGGAGATGCTCAGGGGCGGAGATTCTCTGGCGCTTCCGGAGAGTCAAAACGGGAAAGCTGCCCTGAAGTTTTTGCGGGAGAAGCTGAAGGAAAAGAGGCGCGGCGAAATTGCAGGCTGAATTCTCTTGCCGGAACTGTAGAAAAGGACGAAAAAAACGCTTCCAGACGTAATTCTTTACCTTGATCATGCAATTTCCTCTCATCCTTGCCGCTTCTTCCGATGCATACAGTTCGCCTATGTTCGGTCTCTTTCTCGCCTTTGCCATCGCTGCGGTGATCTGGTTGATCATTTGGCTGCTTTCTGCCGGTGAAGTCACCGGAGATCTCGAAGAACTCAAAGAAGCCAAGTCTGAGAAGCCCTCGAAAAAACCGGCGCCAACTCCGGCGGTAGTTGAGAAAAAGGCCGACCCTGAGCCGGTTGCAGCCGGGAAAAATGAGGCCGCACCAGCGTTTGATCTTCCGGAGGGAACCGATCCTGATTTTAAGACGGCGAGCAGCGAGGAGGCGGCCAGTCTTTTCGCCACGGAGTTGTCATCCGGACTCGTGAAGCAGGATGCGGTTTATGGAATCATCTACGCCTCTGCCCCGGACGATGTCGATGATTTGAAGAAAATCAAAGGCGTCGCGAAGGTGCTCGAGGGCAAGCTTCATGGCATCGGAGTGTATCGATTTAAGCAGGTCGCGGTCTGGACCGATGAGGCTTGCAAAGAATTTTCGAAGCTCCTGACCTTCAAAAATCGGATCTACACCGACAACTGGATTGCTCAGGCCAAAGCATTCCATGAGGACAAATACGACGAGAAACTCTGATTTCCCGCTCGGTTCTGTCTCTCAGTGTTGTTTTCGGGGGCGAAAGAAACTTTTTGGAAACCGTGAAAGATTTTCGCGGAGTCCGGTATTGTAGGGTATAGTTTTTATCGGCTGTCACCGCAGTCTGTTTTCCTGACTACCTTCCCCTGAATGTTGTTTCAAGTTTCACCGCGACTGATCCTTCAACTGTCCGGCACTCTTCTGAGCGCCACCATGGCGACTTCGTGCGTCATGATGCCGGCCAACACGCACTGGGATCAAAAGCGTTCCCTCGCGAAGTACGATTCCATTGGAATCGATGCGCCAGTCTCGTTGCCGGAGCTGAATAAGAATCAGGAGAAGGGATTTTCCGCCGCCGACTTTCTCACGTTGCACTCGGGACTCATCGTGAGCGGAGAATACATCGACGAGGATTTTAAGAAAAAGCTCGAAACGACGCGAGCGAGCCAGGAAGGGGTGCTTGAGCTGGGTTTTTCAGTGCCGATTGCGAAGGGTGGGTCCGGTTTCGGAAGCTGTGCCCCGATCAGCGCTGATGGCTACTTTTTGACCGCAGCGCATGTCATTTCTCATGAGGAATCTTACGTCCTTTACGCCACCTCGAACAGCAAGAGCACCTTCATCGAATACGCCCAGATTCGCGTCGTTTATCGGAACGACGAGTCGGACTTTGCGATTGTAAAGGCTGACGTTCGCACGCCGCGTCATCTCAAATATCGCCGCGAACCACTCACGACTTCATCGACCCTCTTTGCAGGAGGTTGGATGCACGAAAAGGGTGGGGGACTCTTTCTCGAAGATCCGCCGATTGCCGGCCAGAGCGGTTACAAAAAAATCATCACGACCCTGCCGATGATCAAGGGTGACAGTGGGTCTCCGCTCATTGATCAGAAAGGCCAGCTCTGCGGAGTCCTCAGCACGATGCGCCTCGGTGTCATCGTGAAGATGAAGCCTAAGTCGACCGCCGTGATGCTGGAACCCGCGAAGGTGGAATCGCTGATTCGTGCGGATCGGGCAAAGCATTAAACAGGGTTGTGTCAGGGGCATGACCCTGTCAGGTCCACGTTTTCAGAGCCACTGAGGAAGCATTCTGGAATTGCCCCCTATGCCATCCGGATATGCTCGATGGACCGGTGATCTCGTCCTCGATCACGCTTGCTTTTTCAGTGAGCACTTCGCTCTCCGGCTTGAGTGAGGTGCTCCGTCTTGACGCTTTAAGCTTCGTGCACGCGCCCGCTTTTTTTCAGCCAGCGGGCGATGCCGTACGCGATGATGAGCAGGAGGATGATACTGAACAGGGCGTAGTCCCATCCTTCGCCCCACCACTGAAAATGGTAGCGGTAGTGCCGCGAAAAAAGGAGAATCAGGGGGATACCGGCGAGGGAGATGAAAAGGGTTCCATACTCCTTCACGAGAAGGCGACGCCAGTTGAATTGCGACGCTTTCAGGGTTTCCCCAAGTCCCCGGAGTTTCAGGGCATAGCGCGGCACCTGGGCACAATATTCATCGTATCCTCTCCCGAATTTCCCGCGGAGGAATTTCTCTTCGGCAAGGGTGATCGCGAGATAGGTGATGAAGAAACCCAGCCCGCCCACCGTCGCCGCAACCACTGAGTTCGAGGCAATGACCGCCCCGACAATTCCGAGGTAGTTACCAACGTAGAGCGGATTCCGGCAGTGGGAAAACATTCCCTCGGTGACGAGATCCTCCGCGTAGACTTTGCCCTCGCGTCCGCCGCGAATGATATAGACAAGACCGACCGTGACTGCGCGGATAACCTGCCCGAGAACGATCAGTCCGGCCCCGATCAACCCGGCAACCCGCCAGTCGGCGAAAAGGTTCGGGGAAGGGATCAGGAGGAGAATCAAGGCAAGGGGAAAAAGTCCGTTCCGGAACCGGAAAAAGAAATTACCGAGAGCGATCATTTGACGGCGATGATTCCACAGAAATTGTACCACTTGAAAAAGGTGTCCTCTTCGGAAAATCCGATCTCCGCGAGGAGATCGAGATTCTCGGTGAGACGATAGGGGATGAGCACATTCTCGAGCGCTTCCCTCTTCTGGGCGATTTCGAGATCGGAGTAGCCTTTGAGGCGCTTCATTTCATAATAGTGCTGGATGAAAAGCCGGTTCAGGTGGGAGCTTTCGCCGAGCACTTTCTTGACGAGGATGACGCAGCCTCCGGGAATGAGCGCCTCATAGATTTTCCGCATGAGTCTTTCGCGATAGAGCGGACGGACGAATTGGAGGGTTAGGACGAGGAGGATGACGGAGGCGTTTTCCATGGGAACCTCTCTATTCAAATCGGCTTCGACGAGGTCGTAGCTTTTCGAGATCTTCTCTTCGATGAGTTTTTCGCGACAGCGGTCCAGCATTTCGGAGGAGTTGTCGATCCCGACGAGATTGACATTCTCTTTCACGCAGTGATCCATCAGGACCATGGTCGTTCCGGTTGCGCAGCCGAGGTCGTAAATGTTTGTGCCCGGTCGCGCAAAGTCGGCCGCGAGCTGACCAGTCATTCGCTGGATCTCGCGGTAGAACGGCACGGAGCGGTCTACCATGTCATCGAAAACAGCGGCGACCTTTTCATTGAAATCAAAGTCCTGAATCGAGTCGTTCGGGATATCAAAAACTTTATCAGTCGGGGAGGGCATCGCCTTCCGTTTGGGTGCTTTAGTAGTCATGAAAAAGGGAGTGAGAAGAAGCACCTTAGGCCGGCGGCATTATCGAATTGTTATCGCCGGGAGATTATTTTCAGCGGTAATGTTTCGGTAATGTATTTGCCGTAGCCTCGACTCGTTGAAGTATCTCTCTCACAGATCGCCCTGGTTCCCGTCGGGATTCGCGGTTCTTGCGCTGGCCTCGTTTTCCGGATGTGAAACGAAGCCGGTCGCGATGCCTTTGACGAATGTCGTCCAAGTCCCGGCGGTGCTCACGGAGGAGTCTGCGGCGAGGCTGGCTCTCGCGAACAACGCGCCCTTTCTCGAATTGATGGAAGACCTCGGGATCGCGAGGGCGGAGCTGATCCGGGCGAAAGAGTTGCCGAATCCAGGCTTTTCAGTCCTCTTTCCGCTCGGTCCGAAGCAGCTTGAGTTTGCTTCGCGGATTCCAGTCGAAGCACTCTGGCTTCGTCCGGGGCGGGTCGCGATTGCGACGGCGGATGCCAATGCCGTTTCCGAACGGCTCCTTCAGGACGGGCTCGATCTCGTTCGTGATGTCAAAGTCGCCTGTGCGGATCTCCGCCTTACCCGCTGGAAAGTTAAGATTGCGAAGGATGAGGCGGCGATTCAACAGCGTTTCGCCTCGGTCGCCCGGTCCCGTGGGGAGGGGGGCGACATCAGTGAGTTGGAAGTATCCACCGCCGAGGTTGATTCGATCCAGGCCCGCATCAGCCGCGACCGTGCGCCTCTGGAGGTCGATCTGGCTTTTGAAAGATTGCGTCTCCTTCTCGGACTCAGTAATGCGCCGGCGGAATTTTCATTGAGCAAAGTGCCGTCCGTTCCCCGTGTTGCGCGCAGTGAGGAAGAGCTCCTTGCTCTTGCGATGGCAGCGCGTCCGGATCTGCGGGCGGCGGGAATGCAGATCGAGGCGGCCGCAAAGCGTTTCGGATTGTCTCAGGCGGAAGTGTTCCAGGTCAGCGCGATTTTCGATTCGAATGGAGACGGGACCGCTTTCGAATCCGGTCCCGGCCTTGAGATGACGCTCCCAATTTTTCACCAGAATCAGGGCGCGAAAGCGCTTGAGGATGCCCGCTTTCAAAAAGCCTGCCGGCGTTACCGCGTCGTCGAAGATCAAATCGCGATGGAGGTCCGTCAGGCTCTAGCCCGCTACCGGCAGGCGGATTCGGATTTGCATCGGATCGAGAACGAATTGCTTCCCGCGCTGCGCCGAAATCGTGCCGGGGCGGAAAAGGCCTGGGAAGGCGGCGAGGTCGAGTATCTCTTCGTTCTTGACGTGAACCGGAAAATGCAGAGCGCCCGCCTCGCGGAAGCGGAAGCCACCGCCGAACTTCTCCGCGCCTCCGCCGAACTCCAGCGTAGCACCGGTGCCGGCTGCCTCACCCCTCCTGATAAAGATGTCGTGTCCGACCCGACTTGATCTGATGAAACAAATCGCTCTTCTATTTTTCACCTTTGCTCTCGTCCCGCCGCTCCTCATGGCGGCGGAGGAAAAGCAGGCCACGGTGAGCAACGGGGTGCGCGAGGCGGATCTCTCGACCGTCACGCTGACCCCCGAGGCGGAGCGGCATCTCGCGATCGCGACGGAGGCGGTCGAGCGGAAACCGGTCCCGGAGACGCTCCTCTACGGCGGCGAACTCGTTCTCCCCGATCCGGTCAGCGCGACGGGGCAGTCCGTCTTTTCTCTGCTCCCGCAGATGGCTCCGGCGGACCGGCTTCGGCTTGCGGAGGAGCAGATCAATGCGGATGGGATTCTGGAATCTGCTAAAGTCGAGGTCGCCGCCGCTCAGGTGGTTCTCGATCGGGCGAGCGCTTTGCTGGAGCAGCGGGTCGGAAGCCAGCGCTCGGTCGATGATGCCCGGGCCCGGGTCGATCAGGCGGGCGCGGCGCTCGTGACCGCGGAGGCGAAGCGCGAACTCCTCGGACCTCCTGTTCTCGCCGCGAAATCCCCCCCGTTACTCTGGGTGAAAGTGCCGGTCTACGTCGGGGATCTCGATGCCATCGAGATCGCAAAGGACGCCGTCGTCGGTCGACTCGATGGACGCGCCGATGGGGCGATGAGATCGGCCAAGCCAGTCGAGGCACCGCCTTCGGCCAATCCTCTCGCCTCGACCGTGGACATCTTTTTTGAGGTGGAGAATCCCGATCAGAAACTCGTTCCCGGACAGCGTGTCGGCGTCACCGTTCCGCTCAAGACGGCGGAAGACTATCTCGTCGTTCCCTATGCGGCAGTTCTTTACGACATCAATGGCGGCAGTTGGGTTTACGAGGCTCACGGGGAGCGGACCTACTCGTTTCGACGGGTCCAGATCAGTCGGGTCGTGGGCGACCGCGCCGTGATCGAAAGCGGTCCGAAGGAGGGATCGCTCGTCGTCACGGACGGTGCCGCTGAGCTGTTTGGCACCGAATTCGGGGTCGGGAAATGAAAAATCTGAGACTGTTTTCCTGATGCGCTGGCTCATTGAAACCTCCCTGAACATGCGGGTCCTCGTCATGGCGCTCGCGATTGCTCTCCTCATTGGGGGTTGGCAAACGGTGCGCAAGACCCCGCTCGATGTCTTTCCGGAATTCGCGCCGCCGCTTGTGGAGGTCCAGACCGAGGCTCCGGGCCTCTCGACCGAAGAGGTGGAAAATCTCATCACCGTCCCCCTCGAGAACGCACTCAATGGAACTTCGTGGTTGAAAGTGATTCGCTCCAAGACGGTGCTCGGGCTTTCCTCCGTCGTCCTTATCTTTGAAGAGGGGACCGACCGGATCACCGCGCATCAGCTCGTGCAGGAGCGCGTCGCGACGGTTGCCTCGCAATTGCCATCGGTGGCTCATCCTCCCGTGATTCTCCCTCCTTTGTCTTCGACGAGCCGGGCGATGAAAATCGGGGTCTGGTCCGAGCATCTTTCGCAGATGGAACTGACGGAGCTGGCGCTTTGGACGATTCGCCCCCGGCTCATGGCCGTGCCGGGTGTCGCCAATGTCGCGATCTGGGGACAGCGGGACCGTCAGTTTCAAGTTCAGGTCGATCCGGAGCAGTTGCTCGTCCACGGCGTCACCCTCGACGAGGTCATTGCCGCCGCACGCGATGCCACCGCCCTTGGGGCCGGCGGCTTTATTGATACGCCGAATCAGCGGCTGCCCGTCTCCCACGTCGGGGGCGTGAGGTCGGTCGAGGATTTGGAGAAAACTGTGGTGCGTTTCTCCAACGGATCGCCGCTCCTCCTCGGCGAAGTCGCCACGATTGTTGAGGACCATCCTCCGGCGATCGGGGATGCGGTCATCAACGACGGCCCCGGCCTCCTCCTCATTGTTGAAAAACAGCCCTGGGGAAACACCCTTGATGTCACGCTCGAAGTCGAGGCCGCGCTGGAGGCCTTGAAACCGGGACTCACCGGCGTCGAGATCGATTCCACGATCTTCCGGCCCGCGACCTTCATCGAGGATTCGCTCGCGAACCTCTCCCGTGCCCTCATCATCGGGTGTCTCCTCGTGGTCGTCGTCCTCGTCCTTTTCCTCTTTGACTGGCGGACTGCTTTTATCAGCCTCACCGCGATTCCTCTTTCCCTCCTCGGGGCGGCAATGGTGCTCTATCTTCGCGGCGGGACGATGAACACCATGGTCATCGCGGGCCTTGTCATCGCGGTCGGCGAGGTCGTGGACGATGCCATCATTGACGTGGAAAACATCTCGCGCCGTCTCCGCCTAAACCGGGCGGCGGGCAGTCCCCGGTCTGCCTTCCGCGTCGTGCTCGATGCGTCGCTCGAGGTCCGCAGCGCCGTCGTCTATGCCAGTCTCATTGTCGCGCTCGTCTTCATGCCGGTGTTTTTCCTCGATGGACTTTCGGGCACGTTCTTCCGACCGCTCGCGCTGTCTTACGTCCTCGCGATCATGGTTTCGCTTCTTGTCGCGCTCACGGTGACGCCGGCGATGTGTCTCATGCTCCTGCGCAATCTTCCCGAGCGGGAAAAAGAGTCGCCGATTGTGAGAGTCCTCAAAGCCGCCTACCGGAGCGTGCTTCCCTTTTTCGTCGGCCGCCCCGTTATGGCGGGGGTGATCCTGCTGCTCTCTCTCCTCAGTGCGGGTGCCATCGTGCCGCGTCTTGGCGAAGAATTTCTCCCCAAGTTCAAAGAGAGGGATTTCCTCATGCACTGGTTGGAGAAACCGGGCACCTCGCTCGAGGCAATGACCCGGGTCACGGTGCTCGCCAGCAAGGAGCTTCGCGCCATCCCCGGGGTGAGGAATTTCGGCGCTCATATCGGGCGTGCCGAGGTCGCGGACGAGGTCGTCGGCCCGGAGTTCACCGAACTCTGGATCAGTCTCGACCGCGATGTCGATTACGACGAGACCGTCGCGAAAGTGCAGGAAGTCGTCGACGGCTACCCCGGACTCTATCGCGATCTCCTGACTTATCTGAAAGAACGCATCAAGGAAGTCCTCACCGGAGCGAGCGCCACCGTTGTCGTCCGCACCTTCGGCCCTGATCTTGATGTGCTTCGTGATAAGGCGCAGGAGATTCGCGCGGCGATTGAAACGGTCGAGGGGGTTGCGGATCTTAAAGTGGAGCAACTCCAGCTCGTGCCGCACATTCAGGTGAAGCTCAGGCCGGAGGCGGCGGCGAACTTCGGGCTCACGGCCGGGATGGTGCGTCAGGCCTCGACGACGCTGGTCTCCGGGCTCACCGTCGGTCAGGTCTATGACGAGCAAAAGGTCTTCGATGTCGTCGTTACCGGAATGCCGGAAGTCCGCACGAGCGTTCACAAACTGAGGGAACTCCTCATCACGACGCCCTCGGGGGCGCGGGTTCCGTTGAAGGATATCGCTGAGATTTCCATCCTCCCGACACCGAACACGATCAAACACGAGGGCGCTTCCCGCCGCATCGACGTCACCTGCAACGTCTCCGGTCGCGATCTCGGCAGTGTCGCGCGGGAGATCGAGGCAAGGGTGGGAGAGTTGGAATTCGACCGCGGCTATCACCCTGAATTTTTAGGGGAATACGCCGCTCGCGAGGCTTCCCAGAAGCGCCTCATCGCCCTCGGGATTGCGGCCTTGTTAGGAATTCTTGTTCTTCTCCAGGTCGATTTTAAATCCTTCCGCCTCATGCTCATCGTCGCCCTGACTCTGCCCTTTGCCCTTATCGGTGGAGTCTTCGGCGTCTTTTTCAGCACCGGCATTTTATCGCTCGGGTCGCTCGTCGGATTCGTCACCGTGCTCGGAATTGCGTCGCGAAATGCGATCATGCTGATCAGTCATTTCCGGCATTTGGAAACCGAAGAGGGCATGGAGTTCGGCATCCCTCTCGTGATGCGCGGCGCGGAGGAGCGGCTCGCGCCCATTCTCATGACCGCGCTCACGGCGGGGCTGGCGCTCGTGCCGCTTGTCCTCAGCGGCGACAAACCGGGCCATGAAATCGAGCACCCCCTCGCGGTCGTGATTCTCGGGGGACTCGTCACCTCGACCCTCCTGAATCTTTTTCTCCTGCCCTCTTTCTACGCCGTTTTTGGTCGGGTCAAAACGTTCGACCCGGATCTCAACGCGGAAGTTCCCGTGTCGTCGTGAGGGTTATTCCGGAACCGGGCCATTCTGGAGATCAAGTGTCCAACGATTGGCGGCTGGCCTGACCTCTGAATACGGCCTCCTGGAAAAGTGATATCCGCCTGAGCAGGGATCTTGGAAACAGTTGGCCTCGCGAAGCCGGATCGACGTGGATATCTTCGGAAAAACCTTGCTAAGACGGAGGCTGGAGGGCATTTTGGTTGATGACCGCCGCAGCGGATATTGGTTCGTGGGGTGATACTGATAAATATTGTTCGCCTGAAATATGAAGGTATTGACTGCCATTTTAACGCTCACGGTTATGGGCAGTAGCGGCCTATCGACGGAAACCGAAGGGCTCTATATTCCGTCGCGCGATGTTGAGCCGAAATATGATCTTGGGGATGGTGAGATTGTTATGCGCATCGATGCTGTGCGCCTGACACTTACACAAGCTGTGTTTCGCTACGACACTGAAGACAGATCTAAATACTGCCTTGAAGTGGACTTCACGAAGATGGCAGATTCAGGGGGGCTTTTACACTTCAAGATCGGCGGAATTGCCTACACGGGCTTCACCGTGCGCGGTGAGGGCACCAACAATGGAGGTGCTCGATGGGCTCTAGGTTTCGCCGACCCAAAACTCGGTCGGGACCTCCTCCAGAAGATTGCACGGATTTACGATCTTCCCGAGGCGCAAATTCTCGACCAAACCATCGGCCAACTAGGCGAGGATGATCAACTGCCTGCCCGCGCTGAGTCCGAAAGTTGAATGAACATTCAAACCTTAACCCCGAAGTCGTAGCTCGCTGTCGGCAGGCAGTGACATCGCTTTGACCTTGGGCAAAAAATTGACAGAACCCATGATAAGTAAGTCGCAAATAATTCGTAAATTCCTCGAAGAAGTCCTGAGCAATGGGAATATTGAGGCCACTGGCAAGTATTTTCACGAAGATGTGGTTGAGGAAGTTCCCCTTCCGAACCAAGGCCCGGGCTTGGATGGACTAAAGGAGGTTCTGCGCGGCTTGAGAAACGCATTTCCAGACATGCAATGGACTGTTGAAGAGCAGATTGAAGAAGGTGAAAAAGTGGTAACACGGTTTGTATGGACGGGGACACATAAGGGAGAAATTTTTGGAGTTCCTGCGACCGGTAGGCCAGTCACAGTCTGGGGCGTTGTAATCGACAAGTTTGTGGGAGAAAAGGTGCAGAAGACGAGAATAATTATGGACTCGCTAGGCTTGATGGCGCAGTTGGGCGTATTTCCGCCACCAGGCAGCTGAACTACGAAGGCCCGACAAGCCGAGTGAAGTTCCCCCGAAAGGGCAGACACAGAATACTTGGTCTGAGAACATCAGAAATCAGATCAGCATGTCAAATACAGGAAATTCCTACACAGAAGAGTTTCGCCGCGACGCAGTGGAGTTATTGCGAAGCAGCGGGCGACCCGTCAAGCAAGTAGCCAGAGAACTCGGAGTCAACGTCAACAGCCTGCTGTCGTGGAGCTCAGGGCGGAGATCAAGACGCTCGAAAAGGAGAACGAGCATCTCCGGCGTCAGCGTGAGATATTAAAAAAACAGCCAGCATCCTAGCCGAAGACCCGCAGCTGGGCATGCGTTGATCGAATTAATAATTAACAGGGACAGGCTTTTTATACGACGAATAAGAATTTCGTCCTTCAATAGGATCTCCCCGCGTCATTCCGGACCAATAATCGAGGAAATTCCCTTATCGCTTTTATCTCCGGATACGGCGATGCCGAAAGTCCCCTCCGGAACCTATCTCCCGGTCAGATATCAGGCCTAATCCGCTGAGCCGATTCTGTCGCCTTGCAGATCGCGCAAGACACACATCCCGTCCCACTGGGCGTCTTTCATTCGCCTCGCTCCAGTTTTTCGCTTCAGGCTCAATTGCTCGCGGCATTGCTCAAACACCTGATTCACAAAATCGGCGCTACCGAAAACGGCACCATCGGTAAAGTAGCGAACACGGTGCCTTAGGACGGCTTGCAGGGAGAGGCTACCGCTTGAAGCTACTTCGGCATCGGCAGCTTCCTCGCTGAATCCTTTGCGCCGTGGAACCTCGCCCGGCTCGGCGAGTTCTTTTTCCAAGCCTTCGTGGTAGAGCCAGAGCCGATATTCCGCTCCAACGGTGTCCCAGGTCAATTCTTCCTCCGAAGCACAAATGGCGGGCGACTGTCCCCAAATTCGACGAAGTCCTTCGCGGGCCCAGCGGTTTCCGGCGATGGCCGAGGCATACCCGCACCAGCGGTAAGACTCAACCTGATCGGCGATGCCCGCCCGGATCGGGTTGAGATCAATATAAGCGGCCACGGTCATGAGTGCTTTGGGATCGCCTTCGACGAGGACGCTTTTGTAGCGATCTTCCCACAAGGTTCCGCGGCGACCGTTGCGCTTGTTATACCACTGGGAAAACCGCTGCTTGAGGTCTTTCATGAAGACGGAGAGATCTCCCATGCGCTTGCGGTATCGATCAATGATCTCCTGTTCCCATTCGGCATTGTCGGACTTTACGGCGCGGTCCAGCTCTTCACGAACGGTCCTGACGGTGTGGCTGCTGTAGAGGAAGCTCAATCGTTTGAGGAGGGTATCCCGATCGAGAGGCGGGAGATTCTCCCGATCCGCTTCTTCGACGAGGAGATGAAAGTGGTTGGACATGACACAGTAGGTCACGACCCGCATGCCGTGAAAGGCCTCAAGCTTTCGCATTAAAGCCACGAAATGCTCTTTTTCGGTCTCCTGGAAAATGAAACGCCGGTCGACGACGCGTGAAACGCAGTGGTAGTAGCAGAGTCCTTTGCCCCGGATACGTGAATGTCTCATGCGGAAACTGTATTTGCGAACAGCGTTTAATCAAGTGTAAATTAGAACAATAAATAACCTGGTACCGTAAAAAGATCGTTCGGAGGAGTCGCGCGAGCCCGAAGGGCG
>CAZOUP010000094.1:540-20253 GCA_964583035.1 uncultured Akkermansia sp. | reverse complement strand
CCGGGTTTTTCATGCCCATTTCCCTCGAAAACAGGCCTTAAGTCCGTGCCATTCTTGCCTGACCCCAAAATAAGGGGCTCTCAAACGCTCTTTGCCTGACGAAAGAACCCCGGCGAGCGGACACCCGGCTAGGAGACCCATGATGCCTATTGGTAATCCTCGATGAGCAATCGGACATCGCCATCAATCTCACTCACCGCTTCTATGATCTCCTGCGAAGGAACGCCAGCGAAGTGAGCATCGTGTCTGGAGTCATCAGTTGTGAGATTATCAGATACAATCCCTACTATTTGTCCTCTCTGATTGATGACGGGGCCACCACTATTTCCGGGTCTTGCGAAGGCTGAGAAAAGGAAAAGTGTTTGGCCCGATATTGTCTCTATCGGCTCACTAGTTACCTCTCCATGCTGGATCGTGAGAGTTGCTTCTTTTGCCATCGGGATTTTCGGATATCCAAAGATATAGACCCGTTCTCCAACTGTCGGCTCGTAGAAAGCAAATCCTTCGGCGGCCCTAAGCTCCTCTCTTACCGTAACAATTCCGACGTCGATGGAGGGATGGGATTTAGCATCGGTGACCGTGAACTCTCTTTTGCCCATTTTCTGCTTCTCATGGAGCGTCATTCCGTCCACTACGTGCGCACATGTTAGGATGTGATTCTTACCCACGGCTATTCCTGTTCCTCCATGCTGATCGCCAGAGTCATTCTCACCGGTCAGATGAATGAGATGACGGTTAATCATGTAAAAAAGACAATCACCTCCTAATGCCGGAGACAACCAAGCACTCCCTTGAAGCTGTGCGCTTGAAAGCTCAAGCTGAAAGTAGTAGTACTTCGGCATGGAGGGGTTTGAACAAAACCCTTGGAGTGTCAGGATTCCCTCTTTCTCCATTGACTCCAAGAGATCGCGGATTCTATCCAAATACTGGCGTGGTTTAGGAAGTATGCCCGTTACGTTGAGATACTTCATAAACTCATCGCTAGAAAATGGTCGAATAATCTTAGGGTCGCAGTCTTCTTTCTCGATGATTTTGCACTTTTCGACGTAGTTGCCAGTGCTGAAGAATCGCAAGGCTTCAGTGGCAATTCCAATTCTCAAAAGCAAAGGAAGAGGGGCTATCTTGTGGAAGCGCTCTGGTTTCTGATCTTTCTCCATTGGTTCTTCTATGATGTGAACTCTAAGCAGAATACTGGCCGGAGACAGCAACACACTCAATCACAAAACAAAACGGCCCCGACCGAAGTAGGAGCCGTTTCTAAAACCCCGCAGAATGCCGGTTTGCCCCCCATCTAACCCAGGGCCGCAAGCGGCTTTGATTTTTCCCTTGTAAAGGCAATCTCCTATCGATCAATAATCCAATAGACATTTCTGACCGTAGTCGTGCCTCACGAAATCTGGCGGCAAGGGGAGGGCGTTGCGAAAGGAATTCCGGCTTTCGAGATTTCGACGAGGAAGGACCTTCATTCCAAATCCATCCCGAGTTTTCGGGGTCCGGCAACATTCCATGACTTTTGATGAAGAGGACGCTATTTTTTATAATACTAGGCAACATTCCTCGACTTTACCCATTCTCCTATTCTCACCGGAAGCTCCTGCTTAAAATTCCAAGGGACAGGCTCCCGGCAATTCCAAGGGAAAGGCTCCCGGCAACTCCTCAACGAGATCTAAGTGAACGATGCATGGCTTCTTCGTTTCAAGAAAAGTTCAATTCCAGCAAGATGAATCTTGAAGAAAGGAAATTCCTATCCTTCTATCGTAACGATGCCGTGCGTAAAATGTGGAAAAAAAGCGAGAATGCATTGTCCGGCCTTGGACGGGGCCTTGTGTTCCCGGTGTTGTGGAACCGGGAGGGGCAGCGAAATCCAGTGCACGAGGGATTGCGAATTCAATCCTTTCGGTATTCATGGGTATGATAAGTTCTCGGAAATCGATAGCAAACTGCCCTCGAAAATGATGCGAATCATGCTTCGGAACGGGGTCACTGAATCGAGCCTGTCTCTCATGATGCGGAAGTTCTCGCTCGAACAAGGTGGCAACGAAAGTGACACGGGAGTTTTTGGAGGGATGATAGACTGGTTTTTCCACGAGCCAGTTTCAGATCGGGAGGAAAGCCGATGGGAGTTGCGAGAGGAACTCGGTTTCGCCCGAGACCTGAGCAAGGACGACACGCGCATTATGGAGGCCCGGCGGCATTCGTTGCCCACGCTTGTTGAATTGCAGCGTACGGAAGGGACGGAATTAACCTGGGCGAGGGACCTGCTCGATCCTGAGCTGGGAGAGTTCCAGATCCTGGACAAATCGCTGGTGAATGCGTTCGAACCTTTTAGGGTCGTTTTTGGCTACCTGACGCAGTTGGATCACTTCTTTCGGGCAGAAGGGTCTTTTTCTATCGTTCCGCTCGATCGTCGCGACGAGTTGGTTGACTTCATTGAGCTTGAATCGGACGCAGATACCTCCCTGGGAAAGAAGCGATGGTTGCGTTTGCATACCCCAATGGTGGCGGAGCAATTACGTCAATTAACGGAACAAGCAAAAGAGGAATTTCTGGCCAATTTAGATCCGACACTTGTGCATTCCATTTATCGCTCATCCTTGAGCCAGGACCAGTGGCGGAAACACTTGCTGCTCGTGAAAGAGCTTGAAGAAGGAGATCCAGAAGATGGAGATGGGGAGATTCCCCCGGGAATACCTGTGGTAGCAGAGTTCGAATGGTTGCGCCAGGGCTGCAGTAATTCGGCTCCCAAGTCAGCCTTTTCACGGTCCCGGCTGAATCCAGATGGAACGGCCACGGAGTTGCTGGGAACCATCATGATTGCTGACGGGTATGTGGCGATCTCCTGTTACGGTAAGACTCTTGCCGCCTGGCTTCGGGAACAGTGGGAGCGGGAGTTCGCGCCTTCCGATCTGGTGTACGAAAGGGAGTCCCTTACAGATTTGCGGGAAATGAAGGACTCTGGCGGAAAGCATCCTATCAAAAAACAGCCGCCGACCGAGCAAGTGAATTCGATTACCAGAGAGTTTGAGCAGCGTCATTATCAGGGGCTTCTACAAGAGACAGTCCCGGCTCTGAATGGCATGACTCCTTTGGAGGCAGCCGGGAGCAACTCTCAGGGTGATCGCAGGGCCTTGGAAAGTTGGGCCAAAGGATTAGTTCAGAACCTAAATTCAAGATACGGCAGGGAAGGGGCTGATTTTGCCTGGTTTTTCTCAGAAATTGATTGTGCCGAACTGGTGCCCGGAGAGTGGCGAATTCCTTGACGCATTTTCAACCGGACAGCTGGAAATTTGCGCGAGGGATATTCGCGCGAGGGACAGGCCCTGGGAGTTTTCCGTCTTTACGTCCGCTTGCTCTTCGACGAAAATGTCGCGAGCGCGGTGAAGGGACGTCTTTTGATCGCACTTGTTTATCTCATCGTCCCTTTTGATCTCCGTCCTGAGGGCACTCTTGGTCCCCCAGCCTACATCAACGATGCATTTCTTCTCGTCACCTGACTTATTAATTTGCTGAACTAAGACGTCGTCCCGCGCGGTCGTATCGAGCTACACTGGTCAGGCACTTCCGAGACGCTGGACCTCGTCTTAGCTTCGAGCACGTTTCTTTCAGAGAACGTTGATTTTTTCCGACAGATTGGAGATTGGGCAGATAAAACCTGGTATCAGGCGACTTAAGGAGAGCGCACTGCTTTCGCCCGAAACAAAGATGATTCGCCGGGGGTAGCGCAGAAATGTAGCGGCGTTGGGAACAACGCCGACAGCAATGCCCCGACTCAGATTTTAGGCGCTGTTCGTTCGATCTCAAAGACAACGCCTCACGCTTAAGAGTGCGGCCCCACCGCAAGCTCTCTGTCCGATTTTGACGAAAGGAAGCCGCGAAAAGTTTGCGTTTCACGCCCAATTCAGGTTTCATTACAGACACTAAATTCGAAGTAGAATACTAAAATCCGAAAAAGATGAACCGACGTGAATCACTCAAAGTCACTGCTCCGGCTTTTGCATCCCTCGCAGTTGGCATAACGTTAACTTCGTGCTGGGAGAGTGGTCCGGAGGGAAAGCCTCCCTATGGTTTTCTCGATCTCTTTAAGGACGGTGCCGATTTCGTCGGATTCGACGGCAAACCACTACGAATCACTGCACTTGAGGTTGCCGAGTACATGGAAGAATGGACCAAAAAATACGGAGACAAGGCAACTCAGGCATCGATTGTTGCGATCGGAGTAGGCAGCTGCCTCAAGGTGCTTCCCTTTCCTGCTGCGCGAATCGCAGGAGTAACGCTGAATAAGGCCGGTATCATCTCGCTGAAACTATTGAAACTCGATTGGGAAGAAATCTCCGAGTCCATTGAAATTCAAGACGAAGAGGCGCGGGATGAGATTCTAAGTAAGCGAAAAATTACCCTCTACAGAGGAGACGGCGAGACATTTCCAAGAGCCGTCGATACGTTCGACTACTAATCCACTATTTTTCTAAGCTCAAAATTCAAAATTACCTTCTCAAGGAAAACTACGCAATGGCTCTCTGGCTCATCCGCTCCGGCAAAAACGGCGAATTTGAAAATCGGTTTCTCAATGAAAACCGCATTTATTTCAACTGGAGTGATCTCAACACCGATCTTTCCGCTCCGAAAAGCCGCGAGGCATTCTACGACGTTTTCTTGGACGTCTA
Organism: uncultured Akkermansia sp.; assembly: GCA_964583035.1. Taxonomy (GTDB): domain Bacteria; phylum Verrucomicrobiota; class Verrucomicrobiia; order Verrucomicrobiales; family DEV007; genus Arctic95D-9. Next base: position 15,589 of record CAZOUP010000094.1, on the reverse strand, counting down.
TCCAGAGTCGAAGGTGAACGCGGTGAAGAACTGGGCGAGGCAAGGAATGCAGTTCGTTCAGGGAATGCAAGTAGGCGACTGGGTGGCGATGCCGGGCAAATTCAACCCAGTGATACATTTCGCAAAGATTACGAGCGACTACCGCTTTGACCCGTCAGGCGAAGACCGGTTTCAGCACTCTCGATCCGTAGAGTGGTTCGCCGTCGACATCCCGCGGGATCGATTCGACCAAGATGTGCTCTATTCATTAGGAGCTTTTCTCACCGTCTGCCGAATCAAACGAAATAACGCCGACGAGCGGGTTCGCGAGATGGAAAAGAATGGGTGGGTCGTGCCCAAGCTATCCAAGGCGACTTTGAGCGATTTAACGGAAACAGACACGGAAGAAGCCAGCGACGAAGGATCAACTTCTTTTAATATCGAGGAAACTGCCAATGATCAGATTTCTCGACTAATCCTCGCCAAATTCAAGGGCCACGGACTGGCGACCTTGGTCGGTGCCATCCTCGAAGCCCAAGGCTACACGATCTATCAGCCACCGGAGGGACCCGACCACGGTGTCGACCTCCTCGCCGCAACCGGTGCCCTGGGATTCGGGGATCCCCGGATCTGCGTCCAAGTGAAGTCATCCGACGGTCCGGTGGAACGAGTCGTCCTCGATCAACTGATCGGAACGATGCAGAACTTCAACGCCCAACAGGGGCTGCTGGTGAGTTGGGGAGGATTTAAGCAATCGGTTGAGAAAGAGAGAGCAAACCAGTTCTTCCGCGTGCGACTCTGGAATCGGGACGACCTCATCGAGCAACTGCTGGAGCACTATGACAAACTGGATGAGGACTTGCGGGCAGAACTTCCACTAAAACGAATTTGGACCATTGCCTTAAGTGGCGACTAACGACCTCAGGAGCAAGGTTCTCCCCCAGCCATCCCTCAGCCCCCGAAAACCTGCGCAGCCGCAAAGAACTCACCGGGACAGCGCCGCTTTTCCGAGCGCTTGCTTCGCGATCTTCCGGCCGAAGTTTCCGGCAACGAGCGTGGCCTGCCTTGCCCGTGAGCGGACTCGGTTTTTCATCCAGTGGACGGATTCAACGTGGTAGGCCTCCCCGTGAGTGAATCCTGTCTTGTAAGATTCATCCCCGCTGAGAAAGTCGAGAACCTCGACGCCGTCTTCTTTGATCCACTCGTCGATCCGTCGCAGAAGAAGACACTTCCCGGGGGCGAATTTTCCGAACTCGGAATTGAAGCCGGTGAGGTAGCCGAAGTAGCGTTTTCCTTTCGCAAATCCGATATCGATCGCGAGCATTTCCCCCTGGTCAATGAGAGCGGAAACCTGGAGGCCGACCTCGGGATCTTTCGATGCTTCACCGAGGAGGCTAAATAGAGCTTTATCGATGAGCGGGCTGATGCCGTCTTTTCGGAAATGATCGGCATGAAAATCGGCAACGTTTTCCAGATCTGAAACCCGGATTTCGTGGCCTCTCAGAATCTCGATACGCGAGGATGGCATGGCTCTATCGAGTCGCTTCAGGGAGCGTCTCATGTCCAGCCGTCTCTTACCGGGCAATGACGAAAGGTAGGATTCAAGACCTCCCTTGATTTCAACAATGGGACAGGGTGCCTGAGCTTTCGAAACGACGATCATTTCATCGTTCTTTGAAGCTTCGCTCTGAAAGTAAGCATGTAGAAAACCTTCAGAGGAAAGCTTCCAAAAATAGAACCGGTAAGCGGGGAACTCTTCTTGAACGAAATCAAAGATCACATCCATCGCTTTGAAGGCATCTTCCTCGCAGCCCGCAAGAATGTCCTGATAGTCGCCGCTGTGATCCCCTGCCAGCCGGATCTGGCGGCCTTTCCGGTAGCACGGCAAAATCGCTACCGTCTCGCCACCTCTCTCGACGAGAAGCACGAGCGGCGAGTCATACCGTTCCGTGAAATAGCGATACCAGGCGAGGTTCCAGGTAAAAGTCTGAAAAGGGGACGCGAACTTCCCCGTCAACTTCCGCCAGGGTAATTCGAGTTTTTCGATCTCCTCGACTGTCTCGACGAGATGGACTTTCACACCATCAAGACGGACATCGCGCTTCGAGTCCGGGCGGGGATGATGAAGCGCTTTGCTCCTTTCATCACTCACTCGCTCAAGATCACTGGCTTCGGTCGCCTTCATGATTCAAAAAACGATTCTTCCGGTTTTACGGGACGGAGACGATTCATGAAGGCATCCACTCGCCCCTTCACGCAACCGCACTGACGCTTCGGTCGCCTCTCCGTGAGAGTCGAGCGAGGAGACCACAGGTAGAGCGTCTGGCAACGTCAATGTCATCATTCTAATTATGGTAATTATAATATTTAATCATGAAACCACAAGCCAGATTGTCCTCAGCTTCTATTGAGGCAGATTCACACGTCCTTCGAATCCGCTTCGGGCGGCTCAACGACGAGCGCAATGAGCTGCTCCCCGGCGGAAAAGGCGCTGGATTTGGGTCCCACAACGAGGAGTTCTCCGCCATTTTTGATCCGAAAGAGAATCAGAGCGCTCTCCCCGTAGTGACTCCGAAAATCATCGATCGTGAATTCGCTATTCAAGGTCGTGCATTTCATTGTCGCACCGGATCGCGCAAGGGCCTCGATCTCAGCCGAACTCACGGCGCGATCACCGAAGTAACGGCCATGAAACTCCGAAGAGGAGGATTTCCGCTCCGATCCATCAGAGTCGGCCGGCTTAAGTTGATACACGTTCGAGATCCCGAGGGTGTGTCCGAGATTGATGCAGGCGAGGGTATTGACCTGATCGTTTGGAGTCGTCGCAAGAACGCTTCCGATTCCGACCATATCGATCTCTTCGGAAGCGTAGTCCGAGAGCACGTTAGCATTAACCGCAGCGATCCCGGCCATTCTTGCTCGGCTCGTCGCTCCGTAGTTACTGTCGATCATGAGGACGCGAAATCCCTGGTCCTGCACCAGCTTTGCCGCTGAGACCGCCCAGTCTCGAATTCCGACGAAGAGGATTCCCTGTGGGTTCTTCAAAGCCAGCCCAAGTTTTCTCGCGAGAGGAGCCGCGAGCAAGCCGTAGAATGCGACGGTTCCCACAATGATGGTGTAGGTGATCGGAACAATCTTCGCGGCCTCTTCCGCAAAAGCACCTCCACTCTCAGCGAGCTCCAGTGCGAAGACTGAGGAAACCGCCGCCGCAACAATCCCGCGAGGTGCCATGAGGGCGAGGAAGAGCATTTCCCGTTTCGGGATTTTGCTGCCGAGGGTGCTGATGAAAACACTTAACGGCCTCACCACGACGATCAGGGCAACGAGCATGAGCAGCGCCTCTTTCCAAACCAACTGAATGTCATCGATTCCGATGCGGGCTCCGAGCACGATAAAAAGGCAAGAAATAAGAATCGTTCGAAGAATCTCCTTAAACTCAACGACGTGACGAATCTTCGCCCGCTCCTGATTCGCAAGGCCAATGCCGAGGATCGTGACCGTGAGCAATCCCGATTCGTGCTGAACGAAGTTCGAAAGAGTGAAGAGAGACAACCCTACCGTGAGAACCACCACAGACTGGAGAAAGTCGGGCACCCAGTGACGACTGAGCACGTAAGAGAGACCGACCGCAGCCCCATAGCCCAGACCAATTCCCACGAGGAGAGTTTTTCCGAGTCCGATGAGAACCCCTTCGGCACCGGAATGCCCGTGACCGAATAAGGCGCCGAAAACAAGAACCGCGAGGATCGCACCAACGGGGTCAATCACGATACCCTCCCACTTCAAAACGGAATTCACGGATCGCTTCGGCCTCACCGAATTCAAGAGCGGCACGATCACCGTCGGCCCTGTCACAACAAGAACGGCGGCGACGAGAAAAGAAACCTGCCAACTGAAACCGGCGAGATAGTGCGCCGCCACCGTCGTCAGCCCCCAGGTGACCATGCTCCCAAGACCGATGAGACGCAGGACCGTCCCGCCGGCTTCTTTGAGCTCGGAAAAGCGCAAGGTGAGCCCGCCCTCCAGCATGATAATCCCCACCGCCAGCGAGACAATCGCAAAGAGCGTCTTCTGCTCGACGATGGCTGATTGGTCATAAAATTGACCAGCCACAAAACCCGTCGCGAGTAAAAGCAAGATCGACGGCGTCTTCAACTTCCAGGCTAGCCATTGCGCCCCGATACCTAGAAACAGGACCGCAGTGTAAAAGATGAGACGTTCGTCCATGAGTGAAAATAAGAAGCGCTCAGCCGCCCTCCCCGGAGGCAACGCTATCGCCCTTAACGGGATTTCCAATTCCTTTTTCAATGCAATCAGGTTAAAAGTAAAAGGGTAGCTCTCACCCCCGGAATCGTAACCGAAGACAAATCCCCGTATGTTCAGACGCCCCCTCCCGCTCCTTCTCGCAACCAGCCTCGCCATTTCCGTTTTCTCAACCGTGATCGGGCAGGAAATTGTCGCCGCCCCCGAGGTGACGGCCGCCGTCGAACTCGCCCCCGACGTCGTCAAGTCGCTCGAAGCGCTCCGGTCCGTCCGCGAATCACTCACTTTAGTGAAAGAGGAAATCGCCACCGTCGAGGCACTGTCCCGCACCGCAACCGAGACCGAGATTCCACAAATCGAGGCCGAACTGAGCCTCCTCAACGCGCGGCAGCAATCTCTCCAGGACGATTTCGAAGCCATCGCCACGGGGATCGATCCTGAAGCCTTTGAAGGAAACCTCGATACGGAATTTGTCCTCACCAATGAGCTCGACACCCTCCTTGAACCGATCATCGGGGAACTGAAATCGCTCACCGAAAAGCCCCGCGAAATCGAACAGCTCAGGAGCGATCTCGCCCGTTGGAAAACGAAACTGAAGACGACCGAGGCCGCGTTAACCAACCTATCCGACCTTCCGCAGGATCAGCTCTCCGAAGCCCTCGCGACCTCCGTCGCCGAAATCAAATCGCTTTGGGAAACACGGAGAACTCAGGCGGAGAATCGCATTCAGGCAATCGGCTACCAACTCGAACAGGCCGAGCGCAGCCAGCCCAGCTTCATCGAAACCGCACGGGAAGGCCTTCGCTCTTTTTACAAAAGCCGGGGACGGAACTTTCTCCTCTGCATCGTCGCCTTCTTCGCGACTTTCTTTCTCCTGCGATTTCTTCACCAGCGGGTCGATCAATTCTTTCCGTGGAAGAAAAAACAAAAGCGCCCCTTTTACCTGCGCCTCATCGATGTCGGGCTGAACGTCTTTTCCGTCCTCGGGGCCGTCGCGGCTTCTCTCATCACCCTTTATGCAACGGGCGACTGGGTTCTCATGGGCCTCGCGATTATCGTCTTGATCGGAATCGCCCTCGCCGCAAAAAACGCTCTGCCTAAATTTTATGATCAGGGACGCCTCCTCCTCAACCTCGGGGAAATCCGCGAGGGAGAGCGCGTCACTTACAACGGAATCGCGTGGCGGATCGACCGCCTCAGTTTCTACTCGGTTTTGATCAATCCGGATCTGCGCGGCGGGATGTTGCGCCTTCCCGTCAATCAATTGAGCGGCCTCATCTCGCGTCCCGTGAGCGATGAGGGAGAATTGTGGTTTCCCTGTCACGAGGGCGACTGGCTTATGCTGCCCGATGAAGGACTCGGTCGCGTCATTGCCCAAACTCCGGAGTATGTCCAAATCGTGAAGCTCGGTGGCGCGAAAATCATGATCCCCACGACCGATTTTTTGTCCAAATGCCCCAAAAATCTGTCGCCCGGATTTCGGATCTCCTCCCTTTTCGGCATCGACTACGACCTCCAGGCCGACTGCACCACGACGATCCCGGAAACGATGTGGGCATACATTACGAAAGAACTCACCGCCCTCGTCGCCGATCGTGAAAAACTCGTGAGTCTCAAAGTCGAATTTGCCTCAGCGGGGGCGTCCTCGCTCGATCTCGCGATCATCGCGGATTTCAATGGGGCACTCGCTTCCAAATACCAGGTTTACGAGCGGGCGATCCAGCGTTTCGCGGTGGAATGCTGCAACGAAAACGGCTGGAGCATTCCGTTTACCCAGATCACCCTGCACAACGCCTTTCCGGAACCGCCGAAGGCTCCGCCCGCGCAAATCGAGGAAAAACCGAAACTTCCTTAAGTTTCGTTTGATTGAGACCGACTTAACCCTGTTAGGTCAACCACGCTACCCTGTTAAGTCTCCCCTGATCTATGTCCGAAAGGCAATCAGACAAAATTCGTCGCAAAAGCTATCTCCGGCTTGTTTTCGTTCAAATCGAGAACGTCTACAACGCGGTGCACCGTTTCCTCGCCTGGATCACGGGGCGACTCGGAAAGCCGATGACGGCGGAGATCTACTACGCGACCCCCGTCGACTGGGGCGTCACCGTGAAGGGCCGGGCTCTCCTTGCAAAGGAATGGCACGAACCCCGCCCTGAGGACAGCCGCCTCAAAAATTTCATCCAGATGTTCAAACGCTGGACGACGCCGGAACGACCTTTCACTCTCCTCCGCCTCAGCCTCGGCGGAAATGCGACCGAAGTTCGCGCGGACAACGAGGGCTATTTTGAAGCTGACATTCCCAAGTCTCAATGCCATTCCGAGACGCTCCTCATCGAGCTTCCTGAATCGGAAGTCTCCGACTCGATTGAGCATCCTCTCCATCAGGTCGGAAAGGATTTCAAAGTCGTCGTCGTCAGCGACATCGACGACACCGTCCTCATCACCCACGCCGCGAATCGACTTCGCATGGTCCTCACGACCATTTTTGGGAACGCTCTCACGCGCCAGCTTTTCCCGGGGTCGCCTGAGCTTTTTCACGCCCTGCACGAAGGTCCCTCCGGCAATCACGAAGGCAATCCAATCAACTACGTAACGAGCTCGCCTTTCAATCTTCACAGTCTCCTCCAGCTCATCTTTCAGGAAAACAAAGTGCCGATGGGTCCGTTTTTCATGACCGACTGGGGTATCGATGCGGATAAATGGTTTAAGATCAGCCACCGTGATCACAAACTCGACTCACTGGAGGAAGCGATCAAATGGCACCCTGACAAACCCGTCATCCTCATTGGTGACAGCGGCGAGCACGACACCGCGATTTATGTGGAGGCAGCCCTGATGCATCCTCACCTCATCGACCTCATCCTCATCCGCGATGTCACGAGCCGCGAGCGCCTTGAGCATCTCAAGGAAGAAGTCACGAAGCTGGAGGAATCCGGCACTCGCTTCGCGTTTTTCCGGGACTCCACCGAAGCGGCGATCGTGCTCCGGGAACGCGGTTGGATATCTGAAGCTCAATTCAAAGAGGTTGAAGACGCCGTCGAGAGTTCGTCGTAGACCTTTCGCCCTCCGAAACTCTGACGGGCCACGCCGCCCTGCTTTTGGCGCGTCGCAAATGGCGTCAGTCCTTCGTCCCGGACTGCGCGAACCTTCCCCAAGTCCAAATTCGTTTCCTGAAAACGAATCCCCACGCGAATCGTAACCGTCCGGATGCTTTCTTCTCCCATCTCTACCGCCGCCGCCGGAACACTCGTCGGCTCCGCGATTGGCGACGCCCTCGCAATGCCGGCTCACTGGTATTACAACCGGGCGGCCCTCGCCGCCGACTACGGAGAGGTTCGCGATTTTGTCCCCCCGCGAAATCCGCACCCTGACAGCATCCTCTGGCGCTCCAGCTACACTCCGCTCAATGAAAAAGGCGAGATCCTCCACGATCAGGCTCAGTATTGGGGAGAGCGCGGAATCCATTATCACCAAAACCTCGCGGCGGGTGAAAACACGGTCACGCTCCAGCTCGCCCACCTCCTCCAGGATTCGCTCATCGCCTGCGGCGGCTACGATGCGGATGACTACCTCAATCGCTACCTCGACTTCATGACGACCCCGGGAAGCCATCGGGATACCTACCTCGAAGAGTGCCACCGGGGTTTCTTCCAGAACTACGCACGGGGAGAAAATCCACGACGCTGTGGCATTCAGGAAAAACACATCGGCGGCCTCGCCGGGATCATCCCCCTTGCGGTCTGGTATCAGGACGATGCGGCGGCTGCTCACGAAAGCGCCCACGAGCATCTTTCCCTGACGCATCCGGGACGGGCGATGGCTGACGCTGCGTCTCTCATCATCGACCTTCTTCTCCCCGTCTTAAATGGTGCGCCGCTCGGTGAAGTCATCGCCGATCTCCACGCCCGCCAAGTCTCCCCGCTCCTTGGCTTCTCCTTAACAAAGCTCCTCGCTCTCCCCGACACCGATGTGATCGGGCCTCACTTCAGCCCCGCCTGCTACGTTGCCGACAGTGTCCCCGGCACGATCTACCTCGCCGCAAAATATCATGACCGCCCCGAAGCGGGGCTCATCGCGAACACCAACCTCGGCGGCGACAATGTTCACCGGGGAGCCGTCCTCGGTGCCCTCCTCGGAGCTGCCAACGGATACGAGGCCTGGCCGGAAAGATGGACCGACGGACTCATCGCGCGGCCGCCACTCCTCAGCGGTTGTTCTCTGTCGGACGAAAGGTGAGCACGACCCGAAAACGCTGACTGAATGGCTCATGCTCGAGCCAGGGTTCCTGAAACAGATAGTATCCCCGCGCTTCATAGAAAATGATCTCATCCCGGATCGGAAGTTCCAGCTCCGCGTATTCCGTGGTGTCGGGCAACCATTCCATCTTCCGCTCCAATCGCCGCTTCACGGAGCAGAAGCGATTGATGATGCTATCCTCCACATCCTGAATCAGGGCGAGTACCTCTTTTTGTTTCATGCCGAACGATTACGCATCTCGTTGCTTTTGCGACACGGGAAGTTCAATCTCCTATCCGAGCCCAACCCATGATTACTGAGCAAACACCATCCTCGATCCTCACTCTGCTCATCGTGCAATTGATCGCGAGTTGCGGCATGCTCGGGGTTATCTGGTTCGTGCAACTCATCACCTACCCGCAATTTGCCGAAATCGGCGAGGCCGAATTTGTCGAGTATCACCAGCATTACTCCAACCGCGTCACCTGGATTGTCGCTCCTCTCATGCTCATCGAGTTGGGGACCGCCTTTCTCATCACCGTTCACTTCTGGAAGAGCCCCCTCTTTGCTCTCGCCCTCGTCGGATTTCTCCTGGTTATCGCGCTTTGGGCACTCACCGCCTTCGTTCAGGTGCCGCAACACACCCGTCTTTCCTACGGCTACTCACTCGAAACGATCCACGACCTCGTGCGGGGAAACTGGGCGCGCACGATCCTCTGGTCCACCAAAGTGATCCTTACCGCCGCCTTGATTCACCGCTTCGTCTTTTCATAATCACTCCCGAAGTAGCGCAGCCGCAAAGCTTCCGAAACCGGCGCTTGCGAAAGGCTTCCGCCGACAATCGCGATGCCGGAAAAGAGCACCGCCCAGATGAAGGGATGCAAACCGAGGAGAAGATACTCGCCGAACTCTTTGGTGATCAGAAAACCGATGAGGTAGAGGATCAAAACCGTCAAGCCGCCCGCGAGCATTCCTCCGATGACGCCCCGCGACGTTGTCCTCGGCCAGTAGAGCGTAAAAATCATTGGCATCAGAAAACAGGCTCCCAGTCCTGCCGAAGCAAAGACAATGAGATGCTGTAAAAACTGTGGCGGATGCATCACCGCGAGCAAGCCTAACAAGCCTACCACAACGGTGACGAAGTAGCTCAATCGCCTGACCTGTTTCTCCGTCGCCTTCGGGTTGATCGACTCCTGATATACATCGCGGACAATCCCTGACGAAACCAGAAGAAGGAAGCTGTCGACGCTCGACATCACCGCCGCAAAGGGGGCCGCGATGAGGAGGCCCGCGAGCCAAGGCATCCCGGCATTGGACGTCAGCAAAGCCGCCATCTCCGGCATGACCCGGTCGGGGTGAACCTCCATCCCGGGAAGAAGGACGCGGGCGCAGGTGAAAATGATCACGAGCGGGAAATAGATCAGCGTGAAGTAAACCGCGACCATGACAATCGAGCGCCGCAGCGTCACGGTATCGCGGAATGCCATCTGACGAACCATGTAACTCGGCTGCCCTGCTCCGCTAAAGGTCCAGAACGCGAAAAAGCTCAAGGCCAGCATGACCCCGAGAAATCCGCCTGAGTCTTTCTGAGACGGCCCCGGCGCAGTGAGGTAAACGCCTTTTTGCCCGTCTCCGTAGGCGTAGCGCTCCGGTTCACCGATCATCATCGCCGTGAACTTCGATGGGGCGTCAGGCCCTGACAAAACACGATCAATCTCTGCGGGGGTCGTGAGTTTCAGCGCCTCGACCGGTTCACTTTTCTGATCTCCTGCGGGAATCAATGTCGATGATTTCAATCGCACGACGCCGCGCTCCCCGGCGGTTTCGATCCAGTCACCACGCGAGAGCCGGATCTCCTCCCCGGAAGTTTCAGCTATCGAAACGACGACGATGACCGACTGCGGCGGCGTCATCTCCGCCAACTCGCGAGTCGCTTTTCCCAGCCCGCCAACTTGAGCAAGGGCGAGCACTAACATGACAACAACCCCCAGGCCCATCACGATCCCCTGCATCACATCGGTCCAGACAACCGCGCGAAATCCGCCAAAGGTCGTGTAGGCAATGACCGACACCGCAAACACAAGAAGACAGAGTAGGTAGTCCCCGTCCGCGGCGCCGACCCAGGGAATCCCCGCTGTAACTCGCTCCACTCCCGCGACTGCCGTCTCGTAGATCGGCACGCCATCGAGCAAGGTCGCCATGATCTGCGCGCCGGCTTTGAACTGCGCCATGAGATAAAAGAACATGAAGAAGACGACAAAGATCGTCGCGAGATTCCCGACGCTCCGACTCTCAAAGCGGCGTCTCAGCAGTTCCGGAATTGTGATCGCCCCGGCAATCCGCCCGACTTGATTCATCCGCTTTGCGAGGAGGCCGAGGGCAATGATCGGAACGACCATGTAGCCGGCAATCCACCACGCAAGGACCCAGCCATGCGTGTAGATGAGCGAGGGGAATCCCATGAAGCTTCCCCCTGACGCCGAGGTCGCCGCATAAGTGAAGGCAAAAGCCCAGAGCCCGATGCTCTTACTCCCGAGAAAGTATTCGCTGACAAAAGCCTTCGACTTGCCGGCGCGGTTCGCAAAAATCGCGAGGGCAAAAACAGCGACCATGTAGATCCCGAAGCTGATCAGGGCGGTCATTCCGTCTCCTCCTCGTCGCCGAGAGGCGTGTCTTTCATGAAAGCCATCGCAAACCAGATCGTCGCCGAGACCGCAAGAATCCAGGGGACAACCACTCCGATGACAACCCATCGCGGCATCCCGAAAAGAATCTCCGGATCACTTTCTGATCCTCCGTCCGCGAAGAACCCGTTGTAGCTCACCGTCCAAATCGCGAAGAAGGTCCAGATCCCGACCATGACCCAAAACTCGCGCTTTGATTGTCGAAATGACTCTCCCAGTTCCTCCGGCTTCTGCATGGCGTCCAAGTTGAAAGGAAGTGCCACGAACGAAAAGCCAATTTCGACCTTAATGACGTGCTGACTTTCCTCGCCGTCTTCGCTATTCTCGCCGCATGTTAGACCCACTCCAGCGGGAGAAAGAATTTCCCGGTCTTTTGCAGCGAAGCTATCTCAACACCGCCGCCGAAGGCATCCCTCCACTTTCATCGCGCGATGCCTTCGAGCAGTATCAAGAGGACAAACTTCTCGGCATGGATGGCCGCGAGCGCCTCTTTCAAGTCTTCGACGAAGCCCGCAGTAGTGCTGCCGACCTGCTCTCCCTCAGCGCCGACGAGATTTCCTTTTGCTCCTCCACTTCGGAGGCCTATAACCTTCTCGCGAGCGCCATCGATTTCATGGGCGGCACCGGGGCGGTGATCTCAAACCTCGATTTCCCCTCCGGCGCGACGCCGTGGCTCCGCCATCCTGACAAACCCACCGTGCGGCTTTGGAAAGACCGGAACGGAGAGTTGCGCCTCGAAGATCTCAGTGAACTTCTCAACGAAAAGACCCGCCTCGTCCAGGTATCCCTCGTCAGTTTTTTAACGGGGTACCGGCTCGAGTGGGAACCCTTCCGCGACCTCGTCCGGACCCTGGCACCGAACGCCGTCCTCGCCGTCGATGTGACCCAGGCGGCAGGCCGGGTCCAACTCGATTGTCTCGATGCCGACTGCCTTTTCGCAAGCGGCTACAAATGGCTCCTCGGAAGCCACGGGAGTTGTCTCATCGCGATCCCGAAAAGCAGCTCCCACGACCTCCGCGTGAAGGCCGGGGGATGGTATCATCTCGCGAACGCCTTCGATGAGGATCGCTTCGAGCGCGCCGAGTCCTTCCCTGGCGCCGCCGGGTTCGCGGTCGGGATGCCTTCTTTCCCCGCTATTTATTCTCTGAAACACGGGATCGATTTTCTTCGTTCGGTCGGCGTTGGAGCCATCGCCAATCACGCGGGCCAGCTTGTCGTGAAACTCCACGAGGGTCTCCGTTCATTGGAGATCGAAACGATGGCGCCTCACCAGCCCGGCAACTCGTCAGGGATTGTTTCGTTTCAATCAGAGTCCGACGCCGAACTGAACGCCTTTCTCCGGGAACGAAATATTCACGTCATGCACCAGGCCGGCCGCATCCGCATCGCCGTTCACGGGTATAACACGGAGGAAGATATTGATCACTTGCTGGGTGCGCTTCAGGAATTCAACTGACCGCAAAGAGCACCCTAACCGAAAAATAACTTCTCCGCCGTCCCGCTCAGAATCTGCTCATTTTCCTCCGCGGACAGAAAATCGGCATGCTCCGTAACGAGCGCGAGCGATGCCCCGTAGCTATGCTCGCCCTGAATCTGATAGGGGCAATCCGATCCCCACATCAAACGCCCGGCACCAAAGGCATCGCGGAGCTGTTGAAACATCGGTAGCAAATCCGTGTAGGGCGGGGCTTTTTTACCCAGCGCATAAAACGCCGACGTTTTCACGAAAACGTTGGGAAACTTAGACAGCGCGAGAAGAGCATCCAACTCCGATTGATCGATGGAACCTTTCATCCCAATCCTCGAAAAATGATCAATCACGACACGAGTGTCAGGGTATGTCTCACACATTTTCCGAATCACCGGCAAGACCTCTGGATTCGCAAGACAGCACATCGCGAGACCGTTCTCCGCGCCCGTCGTCCACATTCTTTTCATCCCCGGGTCCGACTCCCAGTTCTTGACCCGATCCGGAAACGCATAGAGCCGAAAGCCGCGCACGCCCTTCTCCGCCATTTTCTTCATCGTCATCCCGACGTTTTTCAGTTGGTGATTCACGATCCCAATCCCGCCGAATTGGCCCGGGAAATTATCCATCACATCGAGCATGAATTGATTCCCGAACTCATAGAAACTCATTTGCACAAGGACGGTGCGGCGGACTCCGGTTCCCTCCTGAATTTCGAATAAGTCAGACGGCATGAATTCTTCCGGAGCCGGTTCGTGATCGGGAAAGTTGGGCGAGATCGGATAGGTCGCCCATTCCGAAGTCCAGAGATGCACATGCGCGTCGATCCAGTTCGGGACCGGTTCAGCGGCAGTTCCGCTCAGGGTCGCGCCCGCCGCTCCGGTAGATGTGGCGATAAAAGCTCTTCTCGAAAAGTTTGTCATGATTCGTAGTTCATCAGAAATCGGGTGTAAAAATCAAACGCCTTCTCGACTTCTTCGAGGTCCACATATTCGACCGCGCCGTGAGCCTGATCGATCGAACCCGGCCCGAAAATAATCCCGTCAATTCCCGCTCGCGAAAATTTCGTGACATCGCAGCCGAAGGGAACCCCAACAGGCTCGCCGGACAATCCCATCCGCGAAAGAACCGTAGCCGCTACGCCAACAATCGCAGTCCCCGGATCGGTTTCCATCGCTTCGTCGACGAGATCAGGATCATGAATGATCACGCTTTCCGAATCCTCCGCAAACAAATCGCGGTAGGCCTTCATGATTCCCTCACCAGTCTCACCGGGGAGGAGCCGATGATCGATCGAAAGAACGCAACGCTCGGGAACGAAATTAATCTGATCACCGCCCTCAATGAGACTGATGCATCCGGTCGCCGCTCCGAGCAGCGGATGAATCTTAGAACTGAGCCCGGCATGAAACGCCTCAACCGTTTTGATCACATCCGCGATGCGACTGATCGCATTGACGCCGAGATGAGGCTTCGAGCTGTGGGCTGCTTTTCCCCGTGTCTCAATCCGGAAGCGGAGCACGCCTTTGTTCGCAGTCACAAGCTCTAAACCGGTTGGCTCAGAGACCACCACCGCCTCCAGCGGGACCCTTTTTTCCTGCAGCCATTCGATGGAGCGGAGCGCCCCGCTGAAGGCATGCTCTTCATCGACGACGGCGAGAAAGTAGACATCGCAGGGTGGCACCAGCGATTCCCTCTTAAGGCGAATCACCGCTTCCAGCATTGCCGCGAGTCCGGCCTTCGTGTCGCAGGAGCCCCGCCCGAAGATCCGTCCATCCTTCACTACCGGATCAAACGGCGGGATTGTCATTCCTCCCACCGAAACCGTGTCCATGTGTGCTTCGATCGCAATCGCCCGATCCGATGTTTTTCCCGGAATTCTCGCGATGACATTGTGACGCCCCGGCAAGACTTCGTCAGTGGCGAACTCGATACCGGCATCATGCAGTGCCGTTTCGATAAACGCCGCCACCGCTGCTTCGCCGGGACCTCCCCAGACAGGATTCACGCTGTTGGTAGCAATGAGGGAGGAAAGAGTGTCAGTCAGCTGAGTCATTCGGTAGCGCAGTTCATCCTAAGAGCCCGAGCCGAAATATTCCAGCCTGCAGCCTGGCACATCAACGGCGAAGTTTTCGCGAACGAGATCGCCTCGAAATAGATTATGAGGATGCATAACCTTGACCGAGAGTGTCCGGAGAGACTTTCCCTATGTTAATTCCACACCAGGAACTGGAACCCGCAACCTTAAGAAAGGTCGTTGAGGAATTCGTCACCCGCGACGGGACGGACTCTTCATCCGTCGAAACGCGGATCGAGGCGGTTTTGAAGCAACTGGAAAGTAGTAGAGCCGAGCTGCATTACGACGAGGACACGAAGACCACTAATATCCTGCCCGCAGATTAAGTCCGGCCTCGAAAGTTTG
>CAZOUP010000094.1:0-530 GCA_964583035.1 uncultured Akkermansia sp. | reverse complement strand
TCGCAAACTGGGACGTGCGCCTCCGTGTCCGCAGAGACTCCGCTGCATGGCAAAGGCATCGCGAAACAACGGCAGGCAATCCCGTCGCTACCTCGGAACGTCGGCCTCCGCTGCCGCTTTCAAGTCACTCAGCCACTCCTGAATCGCGGCTGACTTTTCCTGCTCATCGCGAATCCTCAGCAAAAACGAAGGATGAACCGTCGCGAAAATCTTTCCGCCAAACCCAATCTCGTTCGGACCCATGACTTCTCCGCGCTCTGTCGAAATCCGGAAGCCGGGGCGGATGATGCTCTCCGCCGCCGTATTCCCAAGAGTCAGGATCACCTTCGGCTTCACTCGTGCGATCTCCCCGAGGAGCCAGGGGCGGCAGGATTTCATTTCGGCACGGTTCGCTTTGTCATGCAGACGGCGTGGACCGCGATTCCCGCTCATGGCACCGGCGGATTTCCATTTGAAATGTTTTACCGCATTCGTGAGGTAAAGATCACCCCGGTTCAGGCCGACTTCGGCGAGTGCATCATCGAGAAGCT